>CAACVY010000072.1 GCA_900661335.1 uncultured bacterium
TCTATTCCAAGGCTTGGAGGGGTGCGCGCGGCTCGGCCGACTGCAATCGGTCCACGCGTGAACCGTGAGTCTGTTCATGGCGCCCGCGTGCGCTGTCGTAGTCATTTCAAAGCGCCGCGGATGTTGAACGCGTATTGGTTCGTCAAACGGCCGGACTGTGCTAGAGTAGCGGCGATGCGTTCACCAGGATCGTTCGGGATCTTCCCAATGTGGGTCGCAGCCTGCGCGCTGGCGAGCGACCTGACGCTTCACCCGGCGCCAATGGACCGGGCCGCTTGGCTGGCGGACCCGGTGACATGGAGCCAGCCCACCGACGGCATGTGGCGCGTGTCGGGCTCGGGCCTGGCGGAACTGGATAGTGCACCGCGCGCATCGAACGTCGTGATCGAGGCCTGGGTTCGACCGCGTGCGGCGTTGGGCGATGGATGGTGCATCGCGGGCCTCCAACTGCGGGAGAGCGACCAGCGCTGTTGGCAACTTAACCTCGTCCAAGCCCCCCGCTCGGAGAATCGCCGGCGGTACTTCGAACTGGGGCAGATGCTCGACGGAGTTTGGCCTTCCCCCGTGGGATGGTGCACGGTGGAGCCAACGGTGCTCGCGGAGCCCTGGCGAGAAGGAGAACCCTTGCGCTTTCGTCTCGGACTCGCCGCGGACCGAATCGTCGCGGAAGTCGCCGACAGCACCGGTCGGCTGCGGTTTCGGTGCGTCGGCGAGATCACAGACCCCAAGGCGGTGCGAGTGGGGCGGCCCGCGCTCTGCGTCAGCGATTGCGCGGCGGACTTCGATCAAGTTCGTGTGGCCTGGGCTCACGAGGCTCCCGAGCCAGCACCGGTGTGGCCACCGTACGATGCACCCGCCGCGGCCCCCGAGATCTCGCGTCCAGCTCGAGGCGTGTTTCAGGTCTGGAGATCCGACGAGGGACGATGGTGGGTTGTGGACCCGCTCGGGCGTGGCACGGTGATTTTGGGCGTAGATCATGTCCGTTACCAAGGGCATTGGTGTGAAGCGCTGGGCTATGCTCCGTACGGACGAAAGAACGATGGGCGCTATCAGTCCCGTGCCCACTGGGAACGAGAAACCCTCGCGCGCCTGCGGGCGTGGGGGTTCAATGCGCTTGGGCCCAGCGAAACGAACCTCTACCGGCGAGGGTTCGCTCACTCGATCAACCTCAGTTTGGGCGAGGGATTTGCGCGGCTGGGCGAGGCATATCATATTGCACCGGCCGAAGGGATTCCGTGCACGGCGTTTCCGAACGTGTACCATCCGGTCTTCGAGGACTGGGCGCGCTACCAAGCTCGGCGCCGGTGCCGACCTAACCGGGGCGATCCGTGGCTGTTGGGCTACTACCTCGACAACGAACTCGCATGGTGGGGACGCTGGATTCCGGGCGCAACGCGCGGTGTGGTGAATACTGCCGGACTATTCGACGCTGCCATGCGATTGCCCGCAGACCACTCCACACGGCGCGCCGCGTTCGAGGTGGTCCGGACTTGCGCGAACCACGACTTAGAACTGGCGAACCGGACTTGGGGAACGCGCGCCGCGTCGTGGGAGGAACTCGAACGCCGCACGGAATGGCCGTCCTCAACGCCCGAGCAGTTGAAGATCAAAGCGCAATTTCTTCGCCAAACGGCCGAGCGCTATTTCGAGGTCCTTACCCGCGTGGTCCGCGAAGCGGATCCGGATCACTTGATTCTTGGTGCGCGGTTCGCCGGCACGGAAGGGGCCGATCCCATCGTGTGGGCCGTCGCCGGCCGCTACTGCGACGTAGTCTCGTTCAACATCTACCCGATGGTGGACCTCGATGAGGGGCGCGTGTACACGCGGCTCGGTCCCGACGGGGAACCGCTGGAGGCGCACCTCTCGACCTACGCCGTGGCCGCGGGGCGACCGTTGTTGATCACCGAGTGGTCTTTTCCGGCGCTCGACTCGGGCCTGCCGTGCCGTCACGGCGCTGGGCAACGCTTCCGCACGCAGGCCGAACGCACGGCGGCTTCGGAGCTCTTCGTGCGGACAGTTCTCTCGTTACCCGCGGTGATCGGCTACAACTATTTCATGTGGGTGGATGAGCCGGCGCTCGGGATTTCCGCCAAGTTCCCGGAGGACTCGAACTACGGCCTTGTGAACGAAGACGACCAGCCGTACCAGCTCTTGGTCTCGATGTTCACGCGCGTTCATGCCTATGCGGCGCAGTTGCGTCAGTCGCCGCCGCCAACGCCTCGGCCCCTACCGCCGCGCAAGCCCGTGCCGACGGCGGCGGAGTTCGTGGCGCGACATGCTACCGGTCAGACACCGCGTCTCGAACTTGTGCCCGAAGGTTGGCGCCTGCAAACCCACGTCCTCACGCTCCACGCACGCACCAACGCTCCCGGGGGCATCTCGATTGCTTGGGGGACCGACCGCGAACCTTCCCCGCTTGGAACCATTCGTGCCCTCCTCGAGTGGGTGGATGCAGAAGGACGGTTGCGATGGACTGACGCCGATCGAGTCGTGGCATGGTCGGACGTGTCCGAACGCAGACCGGCGGCCATTCAAACCGCCCTGCGGTCGAGCGGGTTGGTGCCGTCGTTTGAATGTGACCTCGTCTTCCGTGCAGTGACCACGAGTGCGTGGTTCACCTGCGAGCTGGTGGCGATCCGAAACCTCGGCAGCGAGCCACTTCGCGTGCGGTCGGTGTTCTTCCCGCTCCAACCGGCATTCGATGGCCGCTCCACTGAGCGAGTGCCCAACCTGTGGAAGGCCCTTGAGGCGGACGCTTGGATCGAGCCCAGTGGGTGGACCCGGTATTTGGGTGCCCTCGCGCCTCGCACGCCAGAGGCTCGCGTCCTGTTCTGGGTGGATCGTCCCACCGGGTATCGTCACGCGGATGCGCGGTGGCGTTGGACCAACCCGGTCGAGTTGGCGGCGGGCGAACAGCGGGTTTTCCAGCCGCGCCCATGGATTCTCGTGCTCGGCGGGACCGGGGGACCGTCGGCTTGGGAGGCTGCGCGCGACGCACTGGCGCCGGAGTGAAGTGCGGTCTCAGGAACCGGCTTCAGGCGCCGAGACCGCGTCCAAACCGGTCGGCGTCGGCGCGGAGTCGGCTGCTGCGGTGGGCCCTTGCAGCACTGGAGACTCCGGATTGTCGCGGAACCTCATGGACATGATTTTCGAGACCCCGCGCTGCTCCATCGTCACGCCGTAGATGGTGTTGGCTGCGGCGATGGTCTGGCGGTTATGGGTGATCACGATGAACTGCGAGCGGTCGAGGTATTCGCGCAACAGACCGATAAAGCGCCCAATGTTGGATTCGTCGAGTGCGGCGTCGATTTCGTCGAGCACGCAGAAGGGGCTGGGTTTGATCGCATACAATGCGAACAGCAACGCCACCGCCGTCATTGTGCGCTCGCCACCAGAGAGCAGCGACACGGATTGCAGTTTTTTCCCTGGCGGTCGGGCGATGATCTCGATCCCCGATTCCAACACGTCGCCCTCATCCACAAGCACAAGCTTCGCAGTGCCGCCGTGGAACAGTCGCGCGAATGTTTCACCGAACTTGGCGTTCACTTGTTCGAAGGTAGTGCGGAACATCTCCGTGGAGGTTTGGTTGATGCGACGGATCAGGTCCAGCAACTGCTGCTTGGACTTGAGCAAGTCGTCTTGCTGCGCAGAGAGGAACGACAAGCGCTGTTCGAGCTCCTTGTACTCTTCAATGGCTACGAGGTTCACGGGCCCCATCGAGTCCAGGCGCGCTCGCATCTCGGCCACCACAGCTTCCCAAGCGTCGAGGTGGTCCTCGGCGGGGACGTCATCGCCTTCGGGGCGAACGGCGGACTGGATCTCTTCGATGGTGACGCGGTGGTCGGAGGTCACGCGGTCGAGTAACGACTGTTGGCGAGTTCGGAGTTCCGCCACAACGACATCTAGCTCGCTCCGCTGCCGGCGCACCTCATCCAGGTCCGCTCGCGCCTGACGGAGTTGCTGCTCGTGTTGGCGGATTTCCTCTGCGACTTGATCGCGTTCACGCCGGGTTGCTTCCAGCCGGCTTTGGTGCAAACGCTCTTCGTCCTCGAGCGGTTGCAAACTGTCGCGCGCTGCGGCGGCCGCCCGAGCACTGTCCTCCAACTTTTGCTGAGCGTCTTGCCATTGTTCTTCGCGTTCGGAGGCGCGGTGCTCTAGCTCGCGAATCCGTTCGGCCAACTCGCTTCGGCGGCGCTCGAGCGTTTCCACTTCACGGCGTGCGTCCGCGGCCGCGATGCGCGCCTCGGTCACGGTATGCGCCAGCGCGACACGTCGTTCTTCTAGCGCTCGCAATCGGTCGGTTTGGACGGCCAGCTCTGAGCGAATCTCCGACTGCCGTTGGCGGGCTGCCGCGAGCTCCGCCAACGCCGTTTCGCGCGCGGATTGAACGGACCGATCGTCGCCTCCGAGCAGCTCCAGTTCGGCGCGCACCGTCTCCACGCGCTGTCGCGTCTCGTTCGCCTGGCGCGCGAGAACTGCCCCTTCGCCTTCGGTCATCGCGACGGCCATCCGAGCCACTTCGAGGCGGCGTCGGGCATCGGCCAGTTGCGATTCCGTGGACTTGAGCTGTGCGCTGAGATCCTCAACCTGCACCCGGGTGGCTTGGAGCTGTTCGTCCAGCGATGCCGAGCGGGACCGCAAGTCGTCAAGCTGATGGCGCCGCGCCATGGGATGGGTGTCCGCGTAGTCCGGATTCCACCACTCCCACACGCCCGCACCGCGTACGCTACGGCCATCGGACGTAATCCACGTGACTCCCGCGGGCGGCTCGGAGTCGTGCGGAAGATCGGCCACGACGTACATCCCCGCCAGCAAGCTGTCGACTAGCGGGCGCAGCGAGGGTTCGCAGTGCACCAAGTTCGCCAACGGGTGCGCGTTCGGATGGCCAGGGTCCGGCGTGACCGCCACGGGCTGTCTCGGCGGCGCCAACAACCGCGCGGGTCCACGGCGTTCTCGGCTGAGGCGGTCTAGCAGTAGTCGAGCACCCTCCGCGGTCGCGACCACAACCGCGTCCGCCCATGGACGCATGGCGATTTCCAGCGCAACGCGGTACTCGCGCGCCACGGAAATGCAGTCCGCCAAAGCGCCGACGACTTGGGCCGCGGGGTCGGCCACCGTACCGGACAACACATCGCGCGCGCCGGCTGAAAATCCTTGAGTGACCGCGTCCGGGTCGCAAAACATCTCCAGCCGCGTTGCCAAGGTCGCGCGCTCGCGTTCCAGGTTGGTCATCTCGCTCTGCGCCGCGCGCAGCGCCACGGACAGCCTCCGCTGCTGGTCCGCCCACGTGGCCACCTCGGCGTCCACTTGCTGCAGTGCCGCCCGCTCCTTCGCCAGTCGTTCTGCCCATGTGGCGCGCTGCTCTTCGATCTGTTGGAGCACCTGTTGTAATTGCTGCTCCTCCACCCGCAACCGCTCGCGACGGACCACATCAGCCTTTTCCCGCGCATCAAGCTCCGACAACTCGTTGGTGCACCGCGCAATGCGCTGGTCCAACTCGATCAATTCCGCACGGAGGCGGTGAAGCTGTTGCGAGGCCTGCGCGAATTCAGCATCGAGTTGCCGTGCCTCGGCGGCCTGGACTTGGAGATGGGCGTCGGCCTGAGTCCGCCGTTCTGCGGCTCGCCCAAGTTCCTGTTCCAGGTGTTGTAGCTCAGTCTGAAGTGCGGCGGCTCGGGCGCGTGCGTCGTCCCGTTCAGCCGTCAGCGTCGTCATCCACCGTTGCAGCTCAGTGACCCGCTGTTCGTGGTGAGCCACCAGATCGAGCATGTGGCCGCGTTCGGCTTTGACGGATGCCGCCATCTCGCGGATCTCTTCAGTCGTACGTTCCAACGCGGTCATACGATCCCGAAGCGCCTCGATCTGGTGCTCCAGGTCTTGTACCGCGGTGTGGAGTGCTTCTTCGCGTTCGGCGAAGGCCGCGCGGCGGGTCTCCAGGCTGGTCAGTTCCGCGGCCAATGCTTCGGAGCGGCGTCGAGCAAAGTAGAGCTCGAACGCCTTCAGTCGTTCCTGCAATGCTTGATACCGACGCGCCTTGCCCGCCTGTCGCTGCAACGAAATGATTTGGCGACGTACTTCGCGCAAGATGTCAGCCAAGCGCAGCAAGTTGTTTTCCGTTTGCTCCAATTTGCGCAGCGCTTCCCGGCGATCGGCTTTGAAACGGCTGATCCCGCTGGCCTCTTCGAAGACTTCGCGCCGGTCTTCGGGGCGGGAACTGAGAATGAGGTCAATCCGCCCCTGCTCCATCAAGGAGTAGGCGTGGGTGCCGATCCCCGTGTCCAGGAAGAGGCGCTGGATGTCTTTCAAACGGCAGGGGGTTCGGTTGATGAGATACTCGCCTTCCCCGGACCGGTATACGCGCCGCGTAATGGTCACCTCGTGGAACCCCAACGGCAAATCGCGGTCACACTCCGCAAGCGTCAGGCTCACCTCCGCCATGCCCGCGGGGCGGTGAGTTTCGGTGCCGTTGAAGATGAAATCCGTCATGCCCGTACCGCGCAAAGCACGGGCGCTTTGCTCGCCTAGCACCCAGCGGATGGCGTCCACGATGTTGCTTTTGCCACACCCGTTGGGGCCGACGATCGCGATGATACCGGGTCCGAACTCGAGCTTCGTCCGCTCAGCGAAGCTCTTGAACCCGATCATTTCGACGCTCTTCAGGTACAAGTTTGCCCTTCCCTTGGCCCTGCGGACACGGTTGCACGCCGCCGGGCAAATCCTTTAGATTCAGCGATGCGCAGAGCATAGCACGCGCGGGCGCACGCCGGCAACGCGGGCGACCGCCGCGGGCGGCCGTAGCATCGGACGATCTGCCGTGAGCCCACGTTTATCCATAGTGGTGCCCGCGCGCAACGAAGAGCATCGCTTGGGGCGGATGCTCGATTCGTACCTTCCATATTTCACTGAGCGGTACGGCGACCAGGTCGAATTCATTGTGGTCGTCAACGGCTCCACCGACCGAACGGCCGAGGTCGCCCGGGCGTATGCGGCACGCTGGCCGTGCCTGAAGGTGTTGGAGGATCCCAATCCCATCGGCAAAGGTGGAGCGGTCAAAAAAGGGTTCGAGGCGGCGCGAGGAGAGTGGATCGGGTTCGTGGACGCGGACGGTGCTACGCCGCCGGAGGCATTCGAAGACCTCGTGCGCCACCTGCATGGCCATGGCGCGATCATCGCCAACCGATGGCATCCGGAGTCGGTGGTCACACCGCGCCAGCCGTGGTCGCGCCGAGTGGCGTCGAGGTTGTTCAACCTGTTGGTACGCTGGTTGTTCCGCATTCCAATTCGCGACACTCAATGCGGCGCGAAAGTGCTCACTCGCCGCGCGATGGAGGATATCCTGCCTCATCTCGGCATCACCCAGTGGGCGTTCGACGTCGACTTGCTATTTCAACTCCGGCGCCACGGTTATAGCATCGCCGAGCGCCCGACGGTTTGGCACGACGTTCCGGGGTCCCACATCCGGATCGGGCGCAGCAGTCTGGAGATGTTCGTCGCCGTGGTGCGCCTACGGCTGATTTACTCCCCCTTCCGCTGCATTGTGCGGCTGTACGACCACACGTTAGGCCACATCATACGACACCGAGTCTAGGGCGTTCCAGCTGGTCCTTCTCGGTCGTAGGCTGAGCCTATGCCGGGCCGGGGAAGTTGGGGTGGAGATCTCGGGCTGCTCGCACACGTCATAGCGCAATAAGAGCGAAGGCGATCCGGCCGAACTCCCTGAGGATGGCACCGCATCCCGGAGCGCCGCCCGGACTCGCTGGCACATGTTGATGGTGGGCTTCGCGAGCCGATCTCAAGGTCATGTTCTCATCGCGGCCGGTGCCGTGTGCACCTACTCTGAAGGAATGGCTGTCGCGGCATTTGGGACACCCGTGGCAACGAGTTCTGTGTGCAATGGTCCCGCATGCCTCTGGGTTCTTTGGGCAGCATGTCTTGGGAAAATTCGTCACTCTTCCAGTGGAACCAGCGCAGTTCCCGGATGCTTTTCCAACGCCTCGTATGCCTTCCCCTCCCCCTGGCCCACGTTCATGCCATCGTGAAGGCAAGCAGTGTTCAGCTATTACGCATCGGTTCGGCTCGTTCATGGCCGTTGACCATCCTAGGACACGCTGGGCCGCCGCCGCTCGCATACCCGGCACACTCGCAATTCCACTCGGTGGAAGGTTGCCCCCCAAGTGCAGCTGTCTCCTCAGCTTCATCCTGCGCAGATCGCTCGGAAACGCAGACCGCGGGTCTCGGAGGCTTGACAGTTCTAGATCCGGCCTGATATAAGTCATCGAGGATCCGTGGAGGATTGAGAGTTCGAGTGAAGTTTCACCCGAGGAGGTGCGCCATGGCATCATGGTTGCGGAGGGCACTGCTGGTAAGCGGCACGATCTGGGGAGGCCTCGGCTGGGGACAGGTGGACTTCACATGGACGCGGCCCGCTGCTCAGGGGGTCGGCAACTGGGCCAATTATGGTAATTGGGCTGGTCCCAGCGGCCAAATTCCAGATGACCCGGATGAGCGCGCGATCTTCAATGATCCCTCGACCAACGGCATGCCGCGCCAGAACGCAAGCATGCATTACGGACTAGGGCAACTTCGGTTCAATTATGTAGGGTGGACCGTGGAGGCGGAAGATCCTTTGCGGATGAACTCCGCCTCCTTTTACCAGTCCGTTTCGATTGAAGCTCGTGCTCAGGGCGGGCCAGGCACGATCACACTGTACCCTGCGGTGGAACTGTTGAATTCACGCCAGGTGATTGCCACGGACTCCGGCGCAATGCTCGTGCTCGCCGGCGGCGTCATCGGTTCCTATGCGCCGGTCATTAGTAGCCTTTCGCCGGCTAATCCCGATACCGGGGCTGTGCTGATCAATACCCAGAGTTTCGTCTCCGACTCATTCCTCGTTCGACAAGGGACCTTGCTCGTTGCCCATAGCGCGGCGCTTGGGACAAGTGGGGGCGCGGTGGTGCTGGGAGATACCGGAACAGTGTCGTCCGCTCGGATCGCTCTGCTGGCGTTCACCAACGGCATCACCGTGCCCAAACCCATCGTAGTTGCAAACCACGGCTCGTGGGCCGCCCTCGGTGGGGTCCACACCTCCGGCAGCTCGACGTTTTCGAGCACGGTCACGCTCTATCGTGCCACCGAGTTGTGGGCATTGGGCGATAGCACGGTGACGTTTTCCGGGCCCATCACCGGTCCGGGTGCGCTCACCAAAACCGGAACCGGCACCGTCGTATTGAGCGGGTCGAACACTTTTTCGGGAAGTTTCACGATCCGCGAAGGCACACTTCGACTCGGTTCGTCTCCTTCCATTCCTACGGGCATCGCCATGCAGTTGGCGTCCCATCCCAGCGTGCAGTTCGACCTCAATGGCTATTCGGCGTCGTTGGGCTATGTTAACGGCGGCGGACAGATCGCGCTTGGCCTCGGATATCTGACGGTTGCGAGCGGCGAGTACAGCGGGCCAATCTTCGGCGCCGGCGGTTTAATCAAGACCAGCGACGGCACTTTGACGCTCGCCGGCACGAATTCGTACACCGGGGGCACTTCCATCCAGGGTGGCACACTGCGGCTTGGCTCGGCGTTCGCTCTGCCGGCCGTGGGAATCGTCACGCTCGCTAACTCCGCAGGCGTGCAGCTGGACCTGAATGGCCACCCCGTTGTGGTGGGTGCGTTGACCGGCGGTGGCGCACTCGGTGGCCAAATTCTCCTCGGTAATTCAACGTTGACGATCAGCAATGGCAACTTCGCCGGCACCATCGAGGGGAACGGCGCGCTCATCAAGGCCGGGCCTGGGACGTTAGAACTCTCGGGGCAGAACAGCTACAGCGGCGGGACGACGATTACCGGCGGCAAGCTACGAATCGGTTCTGCGCAGGCGTTGCCAGCGGGAAGAAATGTGACCTTGGCCAGCGCGGCGGACGTAGTGCTCGACATATCCCCCTACAGCGTCCAGATCCACACCCTTTCCGGTGGCGGAGCGGCCGGCGGAGAAATTTGGGCCACCAATGCGGTGCTCACGGTCCAAGAAGGCTTGTTCGCGGGCAGAATTCGCGGCGGAGCTTTGGTAAAAACTGGTGCGGGCTCCCTGACGCTCGCTGGAGTCAACAGCCCTGAGAACGGCGTCACGATCTCCAACGGAACGTTGCGGTTGGGTGCATCGTCTGCGCTGCCGGACGGCGTGCTACTGACACTGGCTAACACGTCCGGAGCCCAGCTTGACCTGGCGGGATACGATCTCACCGTGGGCACGCTGCAAGGTGGGGGCGACCAAGGAGGCCACATCGCATTGGGCGGTGCACGACTCTCCGTGCAGACTGGGAATTTTCACGGGCGCCTCACGGGGGATGGGGAATTGCGCAAGGTCGGGGATGGCACGTGCGTCCTCGATGCGGACCAGGACTTCACGGGCCGAGTGACGATCTACGCCGGCACACTCCAGCTCGGCTCCGGTGGGGCCTCGGGCAGCGTGATAGCGAATATCGAGAACCACGGGCTGCTGCTCATCGCGCGCAGTGGTACGCTTGAACTCGGCCAAAAAATCACCGGGTCGGGCTCGTTGAAAAAAACTGGCTCAGGCACGCTGGTGCTGAGCGGACCGCTGTCCTACACGGGCGAAACTCTCCTTCGAGAGGGGACCTTGTTAATCCAAAGCACCACCGGTCCAGGCCGCGTAGCGGTGTCTCCCTCTGGTGCGGTGAGTCCTCGGCTTGGCGGCAACGGGATGATCGGCGGGCGCTTAGAGGTGGATGACAACGGAATCGTCGCGCCTGGCACCTCGATTGGTACGTTGACCGTGCAGAGCGACGCGACGCTTCGGGGCACGCTGGAAATCGAACTGAAACAGGGCCAGTGTGACCGGCTGGACGTGCTGCAGACCCTCGACATCCAAGACGCCACGCTCAGCTTTGTTCAACTCGGTCCTCTGACAACGTCCGTATATGTCTTCGCCAGTTATGGCACGCTCGTGGGCGAGTTCGCAGCCATCAAAGGTCTACCATCGGGCATGAGCGTGGACTACAACTACAACGGCTTGAACCAAATTGCGGTCGTGCCTGAACCTGCGGTGCTCCTTCTGTGGATTACCGGTGCGGTGCTCTTGGATCGGTTCAGGCGGCTACGCCGAACTTCCGCCGAAAACTCAGATGCCTCCTGATGCGCGGTCCTGTCTAGGCTAGGATGAGCACAGGCGAAGGAGCTTCGATGTGATCATCGCGCTGGGCCACGGCCCATCGGCCGCCACACTCGTACAGCCTCAGCGGCGCGTACCCTGAACGGTGTTGCAGCGGCGATATTGGGGCAGACACCGATGCCAGCGGCGCCAGACACTTGTGCCAAGTCCCTAGAAGTCTGCTCGGATCCACTGTATCCACACTCCACTGGTGCCAGATTCGAAGGGCCCCAACCCGTCCGGCTGGTCGGATCGGTCTACTCTCCGCCCGTACCGGGCGCAGCTCCGGCCCGTCCGTTGAGAAAATCGAAGGATTTGGATGGAGCCGCGGATTCAGTGCACGCCGCGACGACTTGTCGGACACAACCCACCTATCCTTAACACCG
>CAACVY010000071.1 GCA_900661335.1 uncultured bacterium
CGTTCGACAATTCCAAGGTCGTTGCAGACCTCTCGGCGGTCACGCCGGTTCGTGGGCCGGACAACCGAGTCGTCGAAAACCCGGTGTGGTTGAGTTTGCGCCCTCCGCACCTCAACCAGGACGACCGGCTCACGGCGCGGTTGGAATCGCTCTTACTCGTGACACCGGGTTCATTCAAGGTGGAACCGCCCGAAGGCGTGACGGCGGTCACGTTGATGAAAACTTCCGAGCAGTCGGCTCAGGTGGATGCCATCGCGGCGCGGTTTGGGTCGGAGAGTCTGCGCAAGGACCTGAAACTGAACTATCGCTCGGAGGTACTCGCGGTGCGTCTCACGGGCCGGTTTAAGACTGCGTTCCCCAACGGAGTGCCGGGCTCGGAAACCAACACGACCAGCGATGCGACGAACGCCGTCGCCAGCAGCGAGAGCGCTAGTACGAATGTACCTCCGTCCACCTCCACGAACGCCGCGGTCGCGTCCGCGTCCAGCACGAACACAGCGGGGTCGGGTCAGCTCAAGGTGAGCGAGAAGGATGGCCTAGTGGTGCTGGTGGCCGACGTGGACATGTTGTACGACAATTTCTGCTTGCGCGAACTGCGGGTGTTCGGGCAGACCGCCTACACACCGTTCAACGATAACCTCACCTTCTTCTTCGGTACGGTCGAGGAGCTGATCGGCGGGGCTCGCCTGGCTCAAATTCGGTCGCGGGGTCGTATGGACCGCCCATTCGAAGTGGTCGCCCGCATGTTGGCACGCGCGCAGGAACAATACATGGCCGAAGAGCGCGCGCTGGAAGAAAAACTCCAACAAACTCGGCAGCGCCTCGAAGAGTTGCAAGCCCAGAAAGGTGGAGGCCAAACGCTGTTGCTGACGCCCGAACAGCGGGCGGAAATCGAAAAGTTCCGCAAACAGGAATTGGAGACTCGCCAGCGCTTGAAGGAAGTCCGCAAGAACCTGCGCCGGGATATCGAGCGGCTGGGCGCGGTCATCAAGGCGATCAACATCCTGGGCATGCCCATCGTAGTCGGGCTGGCGGGGATCGGGTTTGGGTTGTGGCGACGACAACGTGCCACCCAGGCAGCATAGGAGGTGGAACGGAATGAAGACAAACAAGCTTCTGCAGCTCGCGATCGTTGCGGTGATCTTGGTGGCGGCGGCGGTGTGGGTACAGTACAACCGCGAACGCCATCGGCGGCCTGCCGGCGAGGTCGGGACGCCCGTGGTTGCGGAACTTCAAAAGACAGAAGTCTTGAACGCGGTGGCGTGCATCGAGTTCGTCCGCGCGGATTCCACGGTCTGTGTGACCCGAGTGGACGGCCGTTGGATTGCCCCGGACCGGTACAACTATCCGGTCAAGAGCGACGAGGTGCGCAAGTTCCTGTTGACGTTGGCAGACCTCAAAGTCGGCCAAGTGGTTCCAGGGGGCGAGACGGAGCTCAAGCGGCTGGAGCTGCTAGAGCCTGTGCTGGACACCAACGGCCGGCCTCGGGAAGGTAGCGGCACCCTGGTGCGGCTGGCCGACAGCAACCGAACGGAACTGGCCCACCTGCTCATCGGCAAGACTCGACGGCGCGGTGGGGAAACCGGATTTGCGGACGGACGGTTTGTGCTCGCCCGGGGACGGCCAGCGCTGGTGGGGGAAACGTTCTCCAGTCTGCCCTCGCGCTCCGTAGACTGGATGGAGACGCAGCTGGTGGATTTGTTTAGCTCGGACATCGAACAGCTCACCTTCACGCCGGTGGGCAAGCCTCCCCTCGTGCTCACCAACCACACCGGGGAGCTTCGATTGGTGGACTTGTCTACCAACGAGGCGATGGATTCTTTGAAGGTGAGCCGACTGACAGGCATCGTCAGTTGGTTGAGGTTCGTGGATATTGCCGACCCTTCATGGTCGCCCGCTCAGACTGGTATGGACCAGCCAGACGTCTTGACGGTTCGCGCCAAGAACGGCCGGGAGTTCACGGTCAAAATCGGCAAACCGACCGGTACGAACGCTCAGCAACGATTCGTGGCGGTGGCGGCTCGTTATTGGCCCAAGCCGCTCCCTCAAGCTCCGGGAGAGAAGGCATCCGAGGAGGAAAAGAAAAAACACGAGGAGGAGGTCAAGAAGGTCAAGGAAGAGAACGAGAAGCTCGAAAAGGAAATCCAGGCGTTGAACGAGCGTGTGGCACAGTGGGTGTTCATCGTCGAGGGATCGCGGTTCGAAAATCTGCCGAGCGAGCGGAAGGAACTGCTGCAGGCGCCGGCGACCAAATCGGAGACGAGCTCGACCAATGCTCCACCGGCAGACGCAGCCGCGCCGGCTGTCACGAATGCCCCGGCGTCGAGCGGGGCCCCGCCCGCGAGTCCGTCGGCAGAGGGCAACGCGCCGACCAACTTGCCGCCCGCGGCCGCTACCAATGCGCCGTCGAGCTCCGCCCCCGTTCCCGGACCGTCGCAGGGCTGAGCGCTGACACGATCTCTCGTGATTCAACACGTGACCATCACGGTTCCCCCAGAGATGGAAGGGGAACGGTTGGATCGCTTTCTGTGCCGATATTTTCCGCGCACGCGCCGTTCGTTCGTTCGCGATGCTCTGGCCGCGGGCGATATCGTTCATAATGGCCGTCCGGGCTTGAAAGGCCGGCCCGTCCGCGCGGGCGACCGAGTCCTCGTGCGTTGCCTGTTGGAAGAGGGAGACCCATGGGTGCGACCTGAGCCCGATGCGTCTGTGCACGTGTTGGCCCTGACGGCGAGCTGGGTGGCCGTGGATAAACCTGCAGGCCAGCCGGTCCAGCCCCTGCGACCTGGGCAGCCGGGCACGTTGGCTGGAGCGCTGGCGGCACGGTTTCCGGAATGTATGGCAGTGGGCGAAACCGACACCGGCATGGGCGGAATCCTACACCGACTGGATACCGGAACGTCGGGGATCGTGCTTGTCGCGCGCACCGCGGCCGCGTGGCAGGCCTTGCGTTCCCAGTTTCGACACCATCAGGTCGTCAAACGCTACGTGGCCATCGTCGAAGGCCGGGTGCACAAAGCCGGGGAAATCGCCTACCCGTTGGCGCACGATCCCCACTACCGAGGCCGAATGCTTGTGGTGATGGATCCTACCACCGATCTGCGTTGGTTTCCCGCCGTCACGGAATTCCAACCCGTGGCGTACGGCCCACGGCGGACCAAACTCGAGATCACCATCCGGACCGGCGTCACCCACCAAATCCGCGCCCACTTGGCCTCCATCGGGTTTCCAATCGTTGGGGATGACCTCTACGGGGGCGTGCGAGACGCTTGCGCCGATCGGCTCGCTCTTCACGCGGCGCGAATTCGGTTTACCGATCCTGACACGGCTGCCCCGCGGGAGGTGGAATCTCCCGTACCACCCGAACTCGACGCTCTGTTGTCCGCGGACTGATCGTGGTACTCGGACCGCGGTGCGACGGACCGTGTGCAGCTCCTGGGCCGTTGGATCGGTGACTTCTTCGCTTTTGAAGCAGCCAGATCCCTCGAACGAGCCTACACACCGTTGACCACCTGGATGGGGCACTGGAGTCTCGCCAGTGGGTGGGTTCGCTGGCAGGCCGACGGACCGCGAGTAGCAAAACTGCGGCCGGTGTGGTATCCTTGGCCTGACGTTGGGGATGGAGTCCCCCATAAACCGCCGTCACGGCTGATGACTCCTGCCGCCTTGGCAGGGCCGTGATGTTCGCGGCCTGCGTTGCAGGCGGCGAGCGAATGGAAATCACGGCCATGCCAGAACCTGCAGTTTCGGTTCCAACATCGCCGGATCCGCTGATTCGTGCCGCGGATCTACTGCGTGGACTCGGACCTGAGTTCGCGGTCTGGGCCGATCGCTTGGACGGCCTGCGCCAACGACGCGAGCAGGGACGGTTTCACCTCGCTGTTCTTGGGCAGTTCAAGCGAGGCAAGAGTACCTTGCTGAACGCCCTGTTAGGTGCGCCAGTCTTGCCGACGGCCGCCATTCCCGTCACCGCGGTTCCCACCTTCGTGCGCCACGGAACCGACCGCCAAATCCGGATTCATTTTCAAGGGCAGCGGGAACCAGTCCATGAGGTGGTGCCCGATGCCGCCGCGGCCCGCGCGTTGCTCGAACAATTTGTGACCGAAACCGGGAACCCACACAACCGACTCGGGGTCGAGCAAGTCGAAGTGTGGTGGCCGGCCCCCGTCCTTGCGCGTGGGGTGGTGTTGATCGACACTCCGGGCGTGGGATCGACCTTCCGACACAACACCGAGGCCACGCTGAATTTTTTGCCCCAGTGCGACGCGGCGCTCATGGTGGTGTCTGCGGACCCACCGATCACGGAGGTGGAAGTCGAGTTTCTCAAGATCGTTCGCAGTCGGGTCGCCCGAATGTTGTTCGTCCTGAACAAGGTGGACTATCTTCGCCCCGACGATTTAGAGGCGACGCTTTCCTTCCTACGCAAGGTCCTGACGGAGTCGGTAGGCTGGCCCGAGCCGGTCCGCATTTGGTGCGTTTCGGCACGCCAGGGGCTCGAGGCCCGCGAACGCGGCGATGAGCAGGGCTGGCGGCGAAGTGGCTTGGCGGATTTGGAGCACTCGCTGGCGGACCTGTTCGCGTCGGAGAAGGCTGCGATTCTCGACCAGGCCATTCGACGTAAGGCCGCCGACGTGCTCGAGGAGGCGTTGATGCGGTTACGGCTCGCTATGCAGGCATTGACCATGCCCCTGGATGACCTCGAGCGCCGGATGGATCAGCTTGAGCAGGCCATCGCGGAGGCGCAGCGCCTGCGTCAAGCGGCGGCCGACCTACTCGCCGGGGACCACCGCCGTACACGCGAGCTGCTGGAAGCCGAGGCGGAACGCCTCCGAGTGGCTGCGCGTGGCCATTTCGAGGGGGTCATCCAGGCGTTTCGCCAGCGCGACCCGGACTGTACGGACGAGGAGGTGCGCGCGGCCATGGCCGAGGCCGTGCCTGGGTTCTTCGAGCATCACGCCGGCCGGTGGACGGAAAAGATCAGCGCCCATGTGACGGAAGTTTTGCGGCCGCACCAGCGCCGTGCCGATGAATTGATCGGCGTTGTCCGAAAAGCTGCGGCTCGACTGTTCGACATTCCCTACCGGGCGCCGGAGTGCGCAGAGGCCTTCGAGTTGGTGCGAGATCCATACTGGGTGACTCACCGATGGGCAAGCACGCTCAGTCCGTTGCCACCGGAGTGGTTTGAGTTTTTGTTGCCCAAGTCATGGCGCGAGCGGCGGCAACAACGCCGGTGGCGCCGCCAGGTAGCGGAGCTCGTGATGACCAATGTGGAAAACCTTCGGTGGTCGTTGGTACAAAGCGTGGACACTACGTTCCGGCGGTTCGCGTCTGCGCTGGACGAGCGGCTGGCCGAAACGATTGCGGCCACCCGGGGCGCGATCCAAGCGGCCTTGGCGGAACGCACACGGCAGGATGCTGAGGTGGCCACCCAGCGCGAACGCCTCGCGAAGGCGATCGCGGACATCGAACACCTTGGGGCCGCACTGGTAGCGGGTTTGAGTGACGCAAGGTCGGCGTTGGGGAGTTCTGCATCATGATCGAACTATGGTTTGCCCAAGCCGCGATGTGGCTCGGGTTGGCCGTTCTGGCGGCCATTCTTGCACGTCATCTTCGGGTTTCTACGGCATTAATGGAAATCGCCGTGGGCATGCTTGCCGCGGCGGTGCTCGTGCGGTTGTGGGGTGCGACGGCCGTGCCGAACCAATCCGAGTGGATGCGTTTCTTGGCAGCGTCAGGGTCAGTGTTGCTTACGTTTCTGGCGGGCGCGGAACTCGAGCCGGACGTGATGCGCGAGAAACTTAAAGAGGCATGGGTGGTGGGTCTGGTCGGTTTTTTCGCCCCGTTCTTGGGTTGCGCGACGGTGGCCCGGCAGATTCTGGGGTGGGATCCTCGGGCGAGTTGGCTCGCCGGGATCGCCCTTTCCACTACCTCGATGGCTGTGGTGTATTCCGTCTTGCTCGAAACGGGCCTCAACCGGACGGAGTTCGGCAAGGGAATTCTCGGAGCGTGCTTCATCAACGACTTAGGCACGGTCGTGGCGTTGGGTGTGATCTTCGCACCGTTCACCTACCGGACCATCGTCATGCTGGCGGTGAGCGCCGTGGCGATCGCGCTGTTGCCCAGCACATCTCGTGCGATCACACGCCGGTATGGATACCGGACGGCGGCGATTCGAACTAAATGGATCGTGTTCGTGCTGTTCGGCCTGGGAGCGCTCGCACTGTGGGCCGGCAGCGAAGCGGTGCTGCCCGCCTATATCGCTGGCATGGTGCTGGCGGAATTCGCGAACGGGGACGCGCACTTCATGCGGCGACTCCGCACGCTGACGGTGGGATTCCTCACGCCGTTTTATTTCCTGCGCGCGGGTTCACTGGTGTCGTTGCCCGCGGTGGTGACTGCGCCGGGGGTGTTGCTTCTTTTGCTCGGCGGCAAGGTGGCATCCAAGATCTTCGGCCTCTATCCGGTGATCACGCGGTTCCGGCAAGATCATCGGGAGCGCTGGTACTATACGTTATTGATGTCCACCGGCTTGACGTTCGGCACGATTTCTGCACTCTACGGCTTGACGCATGGCATCGTGACCCAGGAACAGTACTCGTTGCTGGTCGCCGCGGTCATTGCCAGCGCGGTGGTTCCGACGCTGATTGCGGGATGGGCCTTCACTCCGACCCACTTGTTGGCACCTCCCGAGGCGCCGGAACCCGAGCTCGAGCCACCCTCGGAGGAGTAGTCGCAACTTCAGTTGCGGCAAACCGAACGTTGGACCAGTCGAGCCGGTTGTGCGGCAGCTATGGGCGAAGAAGAGCGTACGGCCTGCCGACGTTCCACTACCGGGCTTTCTCGTGCTATATCCGGTTTTGGATGACCTACGGGGTAAGGCCATGATGTGCCCAGCGCCGCGTCCGGCCGTTGAGTCGGTTAACGGCGATTGATGGATGGCATCGCCGTACAGGGCGGGTAGCCCGGCACTCGCGTGGCGGGGTCGGATGGTGTGCTCTTCATTTCGTTTTCTCCGATCTCTCCGATTTCTTCGCCGGCAGCGACCTCTTCCGCGAGGGATTCCACCCTCTCCTCGGGCGGCTCCTTTGGTAGCGCGACCGCCATTTCGAAGACCCACGTGGCCAGTGACCACGTTGGCGACCCATGGCCGGCCCTATTCGCGCGGTAGCTTGACTGCATAGGTCGCCGTAGCCTTCAGATGGTCGAGCATGGCCCTCGTTCTCGTAGTGGCCGGCGATCCAATGGTCTTGTGGGAGTTTGACACGAGGGCGAGGTTGTTGCGGCTCGGGGTCGGTTCAATTGACGGGCGGGTAGAGTTCGGATAGGCTGGCACCACACTTCCAACTCGCAAGGAGCTAAACGATGGAACCATTTGTGTATCACAACCCGACGGAGATCCTGTTTGGACCGGGCATGATCCGCGAGATCGCGCCGCGCATTCCACAGGAGGCCAAGATCCTGTGGGTGTATGGAGGCGGGTCGATCTTTCGTAACGGCGTGGCCGATCAGGTGCGCGCCGCCTTGGAGTCACGCCCGTACATCGAATTCGGTGGCATCGAACCGAACCCGGAGTTCGTCACCTGCATGCGAGCCGTGGAAGTCGCGCGGCGCGAGTCAGTAAACTTCGTGCTCGCGACGGGCGGAGGTTCGGTGCTCGACGCCGCGAAGTTCATTGCCGCCGCTACGGTGTATCGAGGGGAGGATCCCTGGGAGATCCTGCGCACGCACGGCGAGGTTGTCGCCGGCGCGCTGCCGATCGGCACTGTGTTGACGCTCCCGGCCACCGGCTCGGAAGCGAACGGGAACTCGGTCATTTCGCGGCGTGAAACGCGCGAGAAGTTGCACTTCACCTCGGTCCACGTGTTCCCGAAGTTTTCAGTGCTGGATCCGGAAGTGACGCGCACGTTGCCCGCACGGTACGTGCGCAACGGCATCGTGGACGCGTTTGTGCACGTGACGGAGCAGTACATCACGCGACCGGCGAACGCGCCGCTGCAGGACCGCTTGGCCGAGGCGGTCTTGGCCACGTTGATCGACGTGGGCCCGCGGACGCTGCGCGATCCCTCGGACCTGGACGCGCGCGCGTCGTTTATGTGGAGCGCAACATTGGCACTGAACACCTTGCTCGGCTGCGGCGTTCCGCAGGATTGGGCCACGCACATGATCGGTCACGAACTGACCGCGCTGTACGGCATGGACCACGCCGAGACGTTGGCGGTGGTGCTGTTCGGCGTCTGGACTTACAAGCTATCGGCCAAGCGCGCCAAGCTGGAGCAGTTCGGTCGGCGCGTGTGGTCCGTGGTCAGCGCCGAAGAGGCCATGCGCAAAACTGAAGCATTCTTCAATTCGATCGGCATGCCCACGCGGTTGCGGGACTATGGAGTGGATGCGGCCGAAGCGGCTCGCGAAGTCTCTGCACGGTTCCGCGCCCACGGCTGGGCGTTCGGCGAGGATGGCGACATCAACGCGAACGCTGTGCAGGCGATTCTCGAGCTTCGTCGTTGAACGAGCGACGCAGACGCTCGGAGTGTAAGCAGGTCCATGGACACCGCAGATTCCAAACCTCCTCGAGGCATTTTGATTCCGTCCAGCGTGGCAATCACCGTCCTGGCGCTGTTGGCACTTTCGTGGGGGGTGGCCGGTTGGCGGTGCGCGCATCGTACGCAGCAGGCCCACGAACCGCCGGCCACTCGGGCCAGCCCAGACCCTTTCGCGGGTCTAGAACGCCGGGAGGGGCCTTGGGGGGAATTGCGGTTGTTGCCACTGGTGATTTTGCTACCGCCAGAGTTGATTCCACCCGACTCGGATGAGCCGAAGCCGGTGCGGTGGTTTTTTTCGGGATATTCCCGTGCGTCCCTAAGCGAGTGGATTCGGTCGGTGGGCTTGAGTGCGACGGCTCGCATGGCGCTGGGGGCAGCGTCCAATTGGGTGGAACACGCTGAGGGGGTGTGGGTCGAGCCAGATGTGGATGGCGTGCTCCGAATGGAGCCGTCCGATCGCCTCAAACTCTACCGTGTGCAGTCTATGTCGGAGATGAACAATCCACACGCCAGTCCATGCACAGTGTTGCGCCGCGATTTGGACCGCGTCTTCAAAGCCGTGGGGGTCCAACCGGACTTGGCCGAGCGCATTCTCCGTGCTGGGTTCTACTACGGCGATCGTTTTTTCTTACCGGATGTGCTGGCGCTTCACCGTTCGCTGACCCAGAGCTCGCAGCGGTTTCAGCTAGTCCGGTTCAGCTTCGCTGCCAGCACGTACATGGCTTGGTTACGTGTGGGACCGGACACCGATGTGGAACGGATTGTGGACTATTGGGCCGGTTATGGCCGGCGCAAGGACCTTCGCGCGTTGCTGGAGTCCGTGCGCGCTGCGCCCAGCGGAGGCTACGTGGACCTCGCGCATCTTTTACCCAGCTTGCCGCGTCAGTGGTTGTATACCTATCCGAGGCCCGAACAGATGTTGGACGGTATTCGACGCGACTGCCACTGGACGTCGCTGAACTTTTTCTCCGCCGCTCCCAACAACTCGTTCGGGGATATCGAAGTCGCCCGCGCCTATGTGGCCGACAACTACTATCAAATCGGGGCGAATCCGCGGTTCGGGGACCTGGTGTTTTTGGTTCGAGACAAGGCGGCGGCCATTCATTCGTGCGTGTACTTGGCCGGGAACTTGGTGTTCACGAAAAATGGCTTGACGCCGCAGCAGCCATGGATCATCATGAATCTTTGCGATGTGGTTTCGCTCTACTCCATTTTGGCCCCTAACGGGTTGGAAGTTCAATTTTGGAGGAATCGGAAGAATGAAGAGTAGGGGGTGGGGGTCGGCGGCCTTAGCGATTCTGAGTTGCTTAGGGGCCGTCGCGCAATCCTCCGAGGAGTCCGTGCGGCGGATGTCGGGCTATCACGGCATCTGGTTTACCCTCGGCCAGCCGACGGATCAGGGAGACAAGTATTCCGGCGGGCTGGGCACATACACGGCTAATCACGTGCCGATTGCGATTTACTCCCCTGCCGCCGAGAAGACGTTTTTCACCTATGGCGGTACAATTCCCGGGAAACGGCACCTACTCATCATGGTGTCGTACTACGACCACCGGACCGGCTGTGTGCCGCGGCCAGTGGTGGTGCACGACAAGCAAGGGGTGGACGACCCTCACGACAACGCGGCGATCGCCTTGGATGACCGCGGATATCTTTGGGTCTATGTAAGTGGCCGCATGCGGATTCGCCCCGGGTTCCGCTACCGGAGCCGGAAGCCGTTGGATATCGACGCAGGCTTCGAGCTTGTGGAGACGCTCGAGATGACGTACCCGCAGCCACACTGGGTGGAAGGAATCGGGTTTGTGGATTTCTTCACGCGCTATACGGCGGGGCGAGAGCTCTATGTGGGCATCGGCCTCCCCACGGGTTCGTGGACGCGCGTGTTCAAGATGGTGGGCTTCGGCGGGCATTATCAGGTGAGCATGGCGCGGGGTCGCCGCATCGGCACCGCGTTCATGATGCACCCGGGGGGCGATGTGGATCGGCGAACGCAGCTCTATTACATCGAGACGCCGGACGGCGGATCCACCTGGCAGACGGTCGATGGGCAGCCGCTTGAAGTCCCGCTGACCTCGCCGAAGAATCCCGCGCTCATTCATGACTATCAGGCGGAGGGGCGTCTGGTCTACATCAATGATCTTGCGTTTACACCGGACGGTCGCCCGGCGATTTTCTACGTGGTTTCGTCGAGTTGGAAGCCGGGACCGCAACCGGTGCTACGGGAATGGCGCGTCACGGTGTGGGACGGTGCGGCGTGGCGGACGCACACGGTGACCACGTGCGACCACAACTACGATATGGGCAGCCTCTACATTCTTACGCCCGACGACTGGCGGATCGTCGGTCCTTCGGAACCCGGGCCGCAGCCATACGGAACAGGTGGCGAAATGGCGCTGTGGCGAAGCCGGGATGAAGGCCGTTCGTGGAAGCTGGAACGGCTCATTACCCGCGACAGCCCGCGGAACCATTCCTACGCACGACGCCCCATCCCGTGGCGAGATCCTTTCTTTGCAGTGTGGGCCGATGGAAATGCCCGGGAGTTCTCGGAGTCTTATCTCTATTTTTGTAACTCGGACGGCACTCAGGTGTACCGGTTGCCCCCGCGGATGGAAGATGCCACTGCGAGGCCGGAGCTTCTAAAGAGTGCAGCAAGTCCGGTCGGGCCGTAGAGGGTAGAAGCAAACTGGAGAGATCCCCGAGGCGCGACGAGCGTGTAATGAGGCTCTCGCCATTGTTTAGGTGCGCTCGTCTTCATGAGGAAGACATCGCCGCACGACGGATCCTCGCATCCCGTGTTCTGCGTGGCGGCTCAAGTAGAACCAGAGTTCCCATCCTCGTTTGTTGGAGGAACTTTTGGAGGAACTTTGCCTGCCGCGTTCGTTTCCCCAACTTGGAAGGACGACTTGCCATGTCCTCCGAAACATCTGACTTGCTGGACAATGTGAGAAAGCCGGTTAGAAGGGTCCCCGCCGATTGGTGCCGCTGAAGAAGATGCTGTCGAGAGCTGGCCGGGTACGCCTCGGGGGAATACTCCAGGACTT
Source organism: uncultured bacterium (assembly GCA_900661335.1). Taxonomy (GTDB): domain Bacteria; phylum Verrucomicrobiota; class Kiritimatiellia; order PWTM01; family PWTM01; genus CAACVY01. The sequence goes on from CAACVY010000071.1 coordinate 11,582, forward strand.
GGCGTGGAGGATGGCGGAAAGATGAAAACCTTCCCGAAAAACGCGCAGAGTTTGTGAAACCCCCAGGACGGTTCCGGACCTATCCGAGAAATGGATGGTGGCGGTTATTTCCAAAAACCCGTGGAAGGTT
>CAACVY010000070.1 GCA_900661335.1 uncultured bacterium
GTACGTTCCCACCATACGACTCCCACGCAAATCATACTGCTTGCGCACCCATGACTCTGGCCCCAGTTCGTGTGCCCACCGCTCGAACTCCTTACCGAGGATCACTCGCTCCAACCACGGATACTTTCCCGCCGCACTGTACACCGACTCGCCCCTGTCCCGCGTAAGCGCCTTGCGGACTCTTTACATCTCACCTCTCACCGGCGTAGTGCGTTTCCCTCGTGTCAGTGGCCACAAATTGAGTCTCTTAAAAACCCGGGGGCAGCAACGGTCACCAAACCATTTCTTCTGACTCTGCAGCCCTCCATGGCTCTGCCGGTCTTTACGATCACCCCCCCGTGCCGTGGGGATCTGCAGACGGAGCCCCCTACACCCTTCCGTCCACGCAAGGCCTCCATGCTCATGGGGTTGCCACAGACGAAGGTGGCGCGGGTAAGGGAGGCCGGAACGGTGACCGCGGCGTAGAGCTTGGACTTCGAGATCCACCCCCACCCGTGATGACACCGGATGCTAACTTGCTCTGGCGAGCATAATAGACCATTCGGAAGCATTGTTCCGTGTACCGAGCCGGTCGAGGGTCCTCCGGGAACACAGTTTTCAACTGCTCGAATAACCGCGCAGCCTCTTCGTTCATTGCCTCCACTTGTTCGAGCAACGACACGTTATGCGTGTCCCGGAACTGTTGGAAGAGCTTCAGCGATTCGTTGAAAAGCTTTGCAGCCCGCTGGAAGGAGGGATGACTTAGGAGAGGGTCGGGCGGCGGGGTATCCTGCGAAGAGACTTGCGCCGATCGCGCCGGTTCTTCCTCGATCGGTCGGATTTCACCGTTGCGGGGACGGCTCGAGGCTGTCGAAGTCCTTTGCGTGGCCCGAGCAAAAATCTCATCCCAGTTGATTGGCTCTTCGGAGATCGGAAGGAATGGCTGGGACGGCGGGCGGCGCGGCTGTGGCTGCGGGGGGGCTGGCGATTGTGCGGAAGGGCGGAAGTGGTCCCGCAAACCATATGCAGCCAGCGCGGCAATCACCAGCGCCAGCACAAAAATCCGCAAACCGCTAGTGTCCTGAGTACGGGAAGAAAAGAACGAAGGATGCGGCGGTGCCGCCTGGGTCGCCGGCGCTCTTTGAGCATTCCCACCGTTAGGTCGCAGAGGACGAAGCCCACGGCGAGACCGCTTGCTCGGACGTTTCAGAGACTCGGCCAAGCCTGGAGCTCGACGTTCACCTCGCTGGAGTACGCTTTCGCCTGGAGCCAGCGCTGGTGGCTTCCACTCGCCTGCGGTGGCCGCGGCAATCGCCGCACGCACCTCCGACCAGTCGGACCACCGACGGTCAGCTTTGCGTGCCATGAGCACTTCCATCAATGCGATCGTCGCGGGGCGCAAACCGGGTTGAATATCCGCCGGGTCCACCAAGAAGCCGAGCAGATGTTTGTCCAACGCCTCGACCGACGGACGGTCGCCAAAGGGAACACGGCCGGTCAACGCGTGGTAGAGAATCGCGCCGAGCGAGTACATGTCGGCGCGAAAATCCGCAGTGGGATCCCCCCGAGCCAATTCAGGGGCGGTATAAAACGGCTGGGAGCGCAGCAAACGAAGTGCATCCGACACACGGCCCACCCGAAGAAGCGCTCGAACCCCTGTGACGCCCACGTCAAGCACTGACAGGCGTCCTTCCGGCCACGAGTGAATACTATCGGGCGTGAGGAAGGCGTGGCACACCTGCTCGGCGCGCCACAGCTCGCCTAATACCCGAGCGATCTCATCGGCCACTCGTAGCGCTTCGGCCTCACTGATTCGGCCCTCACGACGTAGGCGCGCACCTAACGTGGAGCCGTCCGCCCATTCGGTGACGACCATCAGTTGTCCGGAGGAGTCGTCCACGCCACATTCGACCCCACGGAGCAAACCGGGATCTTGAACGTGAAACACTCGGCGCACTTCTTCAAGGATAGAGTCTCGAATCTCCGGTTCGCATAATGCGGGTTGGGTAACGACCCGGATACGGACCGGACCGACGTGGTCCGGCCCCAAAGCCAACCAGACCTCGCCGAGGTAATCGGTGCCCACACATTGCCGAAACTCGTAACGTTCGCGAAACCGTGCGTTCATCTCAAACATATTCCGGGTTCGCTAGGCTACTGGACGCGGACGGATCTGTCGAGACAGCTTTGCGCGGTCTGCTGTTTTCGCCCAGCGGCTCCCATGCACTTTCACGAAGCCTCTGGAAAATCCTGGCGAATGGCTCAGATCCTTGTATCGCACTCCGCGGGCTGATAGTGCAGAGATCGCTCCACAGCAACGCCGGGGCCCTAGGGGTGCTCGCCGCCACCGATGCGGCGCTCTGACGATCCAGCCGCCGCGAGGAACCTAGGCTTTCGGTACTTCGGTACTCCGACTCCCTTCGCCTTTGTGCGGACGTCAGGCCACCGGAGTTGCCTTAGGCTCGGGTGTTCCAGCGCCTTACTCGTTCAAGCAGCACAGCAATGTCGAGTACCCGAGGATGTTGACCCGCTGGCAAACGATCGGACGAAGCCCTGTTCGTTGAAGAAACTCGTTCATATCCAGATCCGCACGACAGTGAACCGCACGGTGAGCTGGACGCGCTATACGATCCCAGAGCGCGTGGTACCAGGTCGTGGCCCGGAAGTGGTTCACGAACACTATGCGTCCCTTCGGTTTGCACACCCGGCGCATCTCGTTGACAACCTTCCATGGGTCGTCCACCACCGTGATGGTGTACATGGCGACGACCGCGTCAAAGGTGGCCTCGGGGTAGTCCAGCGCATGGGCGTCCATGACTCGTAGGCTTTCGATGTTCGTCAAGCGGCGCCGCGCCACGCGCCGTTTCGCCTTCTCCAACATGTCGGGAGAGATGTCCACGCCGTGGATCCGGACTTCCCTCGGGTAGAGCGGGAGCGAAATCCCCGTGCCAACGCCAATCTCTAAGACGCGTTGGCCGGGCTGCAGTTGCAGCACCTGGATCGCGCGGGCGCGCCCGCGGTGCAGCAGCCAGCCGAAAATCCAATCGTACACCGGGGCCACCGCCGCGTAGGCCCGGGCCACCGTCCCCATGGGCAAAGCCGTGTCTGAGGTTTCCACGATTTTCCACAGTAAAGAGTTTTGCGAACCTGTGCAAGGGTCCGAAGCTCCAACTTGGCCGTGGACCTGGCACAGGTCCGACGAGAAACTCGATACCGTTAGAGTCGGACGTATGAATGGACGAGCTTCGGGCGCCAACGTCGCCGCCTGGATCGGTGGACGCTTCGGAATGCACGACATTGCCAAGCCGACGGTGTTCAAGTTCGTGCATCTGATTCGAGCGCGAACGCGCCGCGGCCTTCCAGCGGTTCCCATGTCTCTGTTTATTCGCGCAACGCGCCGATGTGGGGCCACCGGGTCCAGTCCTTGGAGCACCGGTACTTGACAAGGACGCCGGAGTTCGCAATCGTGCGCACTCGTCATGCGATGGATTCACATCCGATGGCTCATTTCAGCTGCGGCCTTTGCGTGGACACTGTGGGCCGCGCGCGTTGACGCGCAGAGGGCGCCCATCCCGTCCCGTACGAGGGATCCGTACCAGGGCGCGATCGTGGTCGATGCAGCGGATGGCACTGTCATATTCGAAGACCGTGCCGATGAACCCGGCTACCCGGCCAGCATGCTGAAGCTGATGGACCTTCTACTGATCCTGGAAGACGTCGAGCGCCAACGGCTTCAATGGACGGATCCGGTTCGTGTCACCGCGGAGGCGGCTCGGATCGGTGGCTCGCAAGTCTACCTCGCGGAAGGCGAAGTGTTCACGGTCGAGGACTTGACGTACGCTCTGATCATCCAGTCCGCGAACGACGCCGCCGTCGCGCTTGCGATTCACGTCGCTGGCACGGTGCCGGCCTTTGTCGAGCGCATGAACGCGAAGGCACGCGAATTGGGAATGAACCGTACGGTGTTTTATTCGGTTCACGGGCTCCCCCCGAGTACCGGCCAACAACCGGACGTCACCACGGCACGGGATATGTCCAAGTTGTGCCTGGCGTTGGCCCGGCGGCCGGACGTATTCCGGTTCACCCGCGTGCCCTTGCGCGTTCTTCGCGAAGGCACTCCGAAGCGGTTCGAAATGCGAACGCACAACAACTTGCTGCTGAGCTTTCCAGGGTGCGACGGGTTCAAGACCGGCTATTTCCGTCTAGCTGGATACTCCATCGCGGCCACGGCTCAGTCGGAGGGCGCACGTGCCATTGTGGTGGTGCTCGGTAGCCCCACCAAAGAAGGTCGAGATACTGTCGCGCGAAGACTTCTTGCCGGGGGGCTCGCCACCGCGAAATTGCGCCGTCCGCCCGCCCCATCCTTGCCAACGGTCACTACCAACGTCCCCGCAACCGCCTCAGCCAGCACGGCCCAAGTGACTACGACCACAACGCAGACTCCTGAAACTCCTGCCTCGAAACCGCCCTCCTCGCGCCGCCGGTGGTGGCCTTGGGTCGTGGGGGCCGCGGTGGTGGCCATTTTGGTCGTGTCGTACCGCCGTCAGCAGTGGGGCCGATGAGCTGGCGGCATGGATCGCGCGCGGTTCGGCCGCGGTCCCACACAGGGTGGTCCATCGAAGGAAACTCGAAACCAGAAAGACTCACGGGATGTGATTGCCCCACCCGCCTGCACGAACCGCTCGTTCGAATGCCGCGACCATTGCTCAAGGGTGGCTGACTCCCACAGCGGCACTTGGAGCGAGCGGACCACTGTTCAGCTCGACAGCTCGGTTGCGTTTTTGTCAGTTTGAGGGATTGTAGCCATACAGTCGTGAATGCCGTTTCCATCGGGCTCGCGTGGCTCCAAGCCGTGTGGGACGTCTCTACCCGCATGGCGCCCTACCTATTGTTCGGCTTTGCCATGGCGGGATTGTTGCACGTGGCTTTGCCAACGGCGTGGGTGGTGCGGCACCTCGGCCGTCGCAGCGCCTGGAATGTCATCAACGCTGCCTTCATCGGCATTCCGTTGCCACTGTGCTCGTGCAGCGTAATCCCGGTGGCGTGGACGCTGCGGCGACAGGGCGCCTCGCGTGAAGCCACCGCCGCCTTTCTCATGTCCACCCCGCAAACGGGTGTGGATTCGATCCTCGTCACCTACGGCCTGCTCGGCCCACTGATCGCAGTCGTGCGCCCAGTGGCGGCTCTCATCTCCGGCGTGTTGTGCGGTTTGGCCGTCTCCTTGTTACCGGACCCGCCGCCTGAAGTGCCCCCGGCAGGCGGATCGTCGCCACCGCCGCGACCGTGGTGGGCACGAGCGCTCCGACACGCCGGCATTACGCTGCCGACGGATATCGCCCGCGAGCTTGCCGTCGGGCTTGCCATCGCGGGTGCAATCAGCGTGGCCATCCCACCCGACTCTTTGACGACGGTACTCGGTTCAGGCTGGCCCGCCATGTTCGCGATGCTGCTTGTCGGCATTCCGATGTACGTGTGCTCGACGGCGTCCGTGCCCATCGCGCTGGGATTCATACGGGCCGGGATTTCCCCCGGAGCCGCGTTGGTGTTCCTCGTCACCGGACCCGCCACGAACGCTGCCACCCTGACCACCCTTCACCGGATCCTCGGGCGTGGAGCGGGGCTGGTCTACCTCGGCTGCCTAGTGGTGTCTGCGCTCGGCATGGGTTGGATCTTGGACCGCTGGCTATTGCCGCGCTTCCCGGATGCCGCCCCGATGTGCCACATGGAGACTCCCCCACTTCCGTGGCAACATGCCGCGGCCGTGCTGCTCTGGGCGCTCATCGCGTGGGGAATCTATCGCTCCTCCCGTCCGAAGTGAATCCGTCGAACCTGCATGCTGCATGCGCAGGTAGGCAACCTTCCCTTGGAATCGCGCGGCCCCACCCATCGAGCGGGTGCTCCGCGCTCGCCGGATCGCTGACTCTTCCATCGACGCCGTAAAGTGTCCAGCGGGGCGTCGGCCGACTCGACCTGCGGAAGGGCGCCCATGACAACGTTCGCGGAACGCCCACGCGGACACTATCATGCTCGGTGAATTCAGGAGTTGTCACGACCATGCTCGACATGAAGTTGATTCGGGAGCAGCCGGATCGCGTACAAACTGCATTGCGCAACCGAGGATCCGATTTCGATCTTGACGGCTTGTTGGAACTCGACCGCCGATGGCGCGCCACCGTGACGCAGCTGGACTCGCTAAAGAGCCAGCGGAACGCGCGGTCGAAGGAAATCGGCTTGCGCAAGGCCCGCGGCGAAGACACCTCGGCCGCTCAAGCGGAAGTCCGACAACTGGGCGAGCAAATCGCCGCGTTGGAGGCCCAAGTTCGGCAACTCGAAGAGGAACGTGCTCAGCGACTGTTGTGGATTCCGAACATTCCTCACGAGTCGGTCCCCGTCGGGCCCAATGCCACGGCCAACGTCGTGGTTCGCACATGGGGAGAACCGCGAACCTTCCCATTCCCGCCGAAACCTCACTGGGAACTGGGTGAACTGCTCGGATTGGTTGACCTACCTCGCGCCGCGCAAATGTCGGGCTCCGGGTTCCCCCTTTTCCGTGGAACCGGCGCGCGTCTGCGCCGCGCCCTCATTCGCTTCATGCTCGATTTGCACACCCGTGAGCATGGCTACACGGAAATTTCGCCGCCCTACCTCGTCACCTCCGCGGCCATGACCGGCACCGGCCAATTGCCGCGGTTGGCGGACGACATGTACCGCGTGGCCAACGAAGACCTTTACTTGATCCCTACCGCCGAAGTCCCGGTCACCAATCTACACCGCGAAGAGATCCTCGCCGGCCCGCTGCCCTTGGCCTACGTGGCATACTCACCATGCTTCCGGCGCGAAGCCGGCGCCGCCGGCCGCGACACGCGCGGCATCATCCGCGTACACCAGTTCGACAAAGTGGAACTCGTTCGGTTTGTTGAACCGTCCCGGTCCTACGAAGAACTGGAACTGCTGGTCACCCACGCGGAGGCGGTCCTGCAGCGGCTAGGGCTGCCGTACCGAGTCGTGTCGTTGTGCACCGGAGACCTGGGGTTCGCTGCAGCCAAGTGCTACGACCTCGAACTTTGGGCCCCCGGCCACAACGGTTGGCTCGAAGTCTCTTCGTGCAGCAACTTCGAGGATTTTCAGGCGCGCCGCGCGAACATCCGCTATCGAACCTCGGACGGCCGTTTGGGCTATGTCCACACGCTCAATGGCTCTGGCGTGGCCCTCCCCCGATTGTGGGTCGCGCTCCTGGAGAACTATCAGCAAGCCGACGGCTCCGTGGACTTGCCGGAGGCGCTCTGGCCCTACATGGACGGGCTCCAACGCCTCGAACCGGTGCCCGGCCGCACTTGAGACCTGGCCCATGGCACGACGTCCCCAACTGCTGCGTGCCGTGGCCAACGCTCTCCAGCAGCATCGTTGGCTCGAACGGTTCCGCCGCATCCTCGTCGGCGTCAGCGGAGGGCCGGATTCTGTGGCGCTGTTGCTCGCGTTGCGCGAACTCACGCAAGGTAGTTCCACCGAGCTGATCGTCGCGCACCTTCACCACGGAATTCGCGGCGCCGCCGCAGACTCGGATGCCCGTTGGGTCCGCGATTTGGCCCGTCGGCTAGGACTTCGGTGTACGGTCGGCCGCGCTCACGTGCCCGCGCAAGCCCAACGGGAGGGCCGCTCGTTGGAAGAAGCCGCACGCCGCGCTCGGCTCGCCTTCCTCGCGCGGTGCGCCCGCCGATACGCCGCCGATGCCGTCGCGCTGGCTCACACGGCTGACGACCAGGCGGAAACCGTTCTTATGCGGCTCCTCCACGGGGCCGGGCTCGAAGGACTGGCCGGCATGGGCCTGGAAACTCGTATCGGTTCGCTGACGATTTTGCGCCCGTTCCTCGGCGTACGCCGTGCCCAGATCGAACAATGGCTGCGAACGATCGGGCAAGACTGGCGCATGGACACGTCGAACCGCGAACTGCGCTGGTTGCGCAACCGCATCCGGCATCGCGTTCTCCCCTACCTGACCCGCCAGCTGCGCCGCGATATCGTCGCAGCCCTCGCGCGCTCGGCGTCGCGACTGTCCGCCGATGAGGAGCTGCTCGCTGCGTACGCGCAACGGGAGTGGCGGCGGCGTCAAGGCGTCGAGGGTTCCCTCCTCACGCGGAACTGGGCACGCGTGCCGGTCGCGCTCCAGCGTCGCGTGGTCCAACTCTGGTTGCTTCATGCGGGCCTGAACCCCGGCGATGCCCCTTCGTTTCGGCTTGTCGAAAGCGTTCGCGACCTCGCGGCGGGGCGGACGCCGGGACCTGTGCACTTGAGTCCGAATTGGGAAGTGGTCCTCCAAGAGGGGCGGCTGCGACTCCGTCGTCGTACACGGCGAGTTCAAACCTGGAAGCCGACTCCGGTCCAATGCCCCGGGCAGACCGAGGTGCCCGAGGCGGGCTACCGACTGACCATGGAATCCACCCACGGGTGGCAACCAGTGAACGAGCCCGGTCCCGGAACATGCCCGACGGAAGCGTGGGTCCGGCGTCCTTCGCCGAACGAACGCCATTGGGTGCTGCGCCCTTGGCGCGCGGGGGACCGCTACCAGCCGCTGGGAGCACCGGGGCGCATGAAGGTTTCCGATATCTTCATCAACCGAAAGGTCGCAAGGTCCATTCGGGTAAAGTGGCCCATACTGACTTGCAACGGAGAGATCGTATGGCTGCCCGGCCACCGAATCGCCGACGCGTGGAAAGTGCCCTCGCCGACGGCGCCCTCCCTCCACCTTCGCCTCGAACCTCTTTCCCTCGCAACGTCTTCGCGCCGCACCGACCGTAGGCGGTAGATCTTGTGGATTGCCGCCCGCCTTGCGGGGGCGCCGGCAAAGCCTCGGGCGCCGACGCCTAGAGGGTCGAACCCAGCGGTTGCACGATTTCGAGCGCCTGCGACGATATGCGCCCGTTGCAGTTCGCCACAGTCCGCGTATTGGCGAACCTGACGCGATCGCGCTCTGCTGCGCAGCCTAGATGGGTTGTCACCCACCCCCGCGGAGCACGAATCGGGATTCGGACCGCGACGATCCCGGTCCATAGGCCACGCCGGCCGTCCGGTACACACCACCGGCGCAAGAGCCGCTCACACCGACGCGCCGACTGGAACCGGTGCGCACAGTTTGGCCGCAATCTGCGCCGCACGGCGGCCAGAGTACAGCATCGCACCGAACGTCGGTCCCATTCGCGGCAACCCAAACACGGTCGCCACCGCCATCCCCGCCACGATCAACCCAGGAAACACTTCGCGGGTATGCTCGACGATGCGGCCCTCGGACTCTTCCACGTCCATGGCCCCACAGAGGTCCTTCATCTGCAACAAGCCTCGGCGCTGAAGCGCTTGGCACACTCGCGCATCATGTCCTGTGGCATCGATCACGACCTTCGACTCGAGCGCGATCGGATCCACGCAAGTGATCTGCCGCGGCATGGCCGCCACCGGCGCCCAGTTGACCACCACCCCTTCCACTCGCCCGTTTCGCAGGACCAGGTCTTCGAACCGCGCGAGGTTGAGGACTCGGGCCCCGGCCGAGCAAGTCGCCGCTATCAGCCATGAGCACGCCAGCGGCCCGTCCGTTACGGCCAGTCCGTCCTCGACCCAGCGATACGGAATCCGCAGCTCGTCGAGGATCTCATGGGCCGGGGAGCGGAACGTGAGAGTGTTCATGAGGAAACCGCCGATCCAGAACCCGCCGCCCAAGTAATTGTTGCACTCCACCACGAGCGTCTTGATGTGGTTCCGGGCTAAGTCATAGGCCGCGACCAACCCACTCGGCCCCGCGCCCACGACGATCGCGTCGCAGGTGATGAAATCGTCGAACCAGCCAAAGAACTCCCTTGTGATGGCCCGACTGACTTGGGATTCACGAACCGGTGCGAACTGCATCGTGTCGACTCCTTTCCACGGGGAATCCGGCGCGGACCGCGCCTTGGACACGGGCCTTCGCACCTGCGAATGCCAAACCTCGAAGCGTGTTCATCGCGTCTCCCTACGCCGGCATGACCCGGATCAGGTTCCAAGGGTTACCCGCTCCTGCGGGACTCTCAGGCCGTACACGGCCACCCCTGCGCTGACGGCCACAACATACATTGGGACCGACTCATTGCAAGTCCACAGCAAGTCCGACGAGTTTCAATGCCGTACCGCATGCGTTCCGTTGCCCTATGTCGCCAAGCGTGGTGGGACTTTCATTGGCCTTCCGAAGGCCGACGCTTGATTCCACGCGGCGTTGTGCCATAGTGGGGGCGTGAAGACCTTGCGCATGTTCACCTCCGCGTGGCTATACTCCGGGCTGCTCTCGGCCACAGCAGTGGCGCTCGACATCGGGGATCGCGCGCCTTCGCTCAGCTCGGTCACCAACTGGCTCAACGGTACCCCTGTTGATCCCGCCGCGCCGGATGGCCGTACGCGGTACGTTGTCGAGCTGTGGGCCACGTGGTGCGGTCCCTGCCGAGCGTCCGCCCCCCATCTGGCCAAACTTCACGAGCGCTACAAGGACCGCGGAGTTGTGATCGTGGGGCTAACCACGGAACCGGAGGAAAAAGTGCGCCCCTTCGTCGAATCGCTGAAGATCCCCTACCGGATCGCCGTGGACCCGAATGAAACCACCTCGAACACATGGTGGAAAGGCGTCGAAGGCATCCCCCACGCATTCCTGGTGGAGACCAACGGCACGATCGTGTGGGCCGGGCATCCCATGGACGGCCTGGAAGCGACGCTCGAGGACGTGGTGCAGGGCCGTTGGAATCGCGAACGTGTGCAACAACGTGAACAGATCCAAGCCAAACTCTCCCGAGCACTCGAGCGCGGCCAGTTCTCGGAGGCGCTCCAGGCTTTGGACGAACTGCTACGCGATCAACCCAAACGGTTGGAACTTCACCAGCTGCGCCTCGGACTGCTGGCCCAGCTCGGGGACCGAGCCGCATTGCAAGCGCACCACCGCACGATGCTGGACGTCTTCCGCGATTCACCGAAAGAACTGAACGAAATCGCTTGGAGCCTAGCCGCTCCGTCGCCCCTGCCCGTCGAACTGCGCGATCCGGAAGTCGCGCTGCGCGCAGCGCTGCGAGCCGCCGAACTCACAGACCACAACGACCCTAACATCTTGGACACGCTGGCGATGGCCTACCACAGCGTCGGACTCACGGAGATGGCCATCATCACCGCGGAGCGCGCGTTGCGACTGTGCAACGAAGCGGAGGATCGAGGCGAGATCGAAACGAACCTGAATTTCTTCCGAACCGCCGTCCAGGCGCGCGCGGTGCTCAAAGAAACCAATGCGCCGGCGCCGACTGCAGCTCCTACGCCGTGATGTTCAGTTCCTGGGGCACATTGTTCCGCGTAACTACGTTTGGCGAATCCCACGGTCGGGCCGTTGGGTGTGTCGTAGACGGTTGCCCGCCCGGAATGCCGCTCTCCGAAGACGACATTCAACCCCAATTGGATCGACGCCGTCCCGGTCAGAGCGACCTGACTAGCCCTCGCAACGAACAAGATCGAGTGCGCATCCTATCTGGCGTGGACCAGGGCGTGACCCTCGGCACACCGATCGGGCTGATGGTCGAGAACCGAGATCAACGACCGGCGGACTACGAATCCCTCCGCGACATCCCTCGGCCCTCGCACGCGGACTGGACATACTTCGCCAAGTACGGCGTGAAGGCGCGCAGCGGCGGTGGGCGGGCGAGCGCGCGCGAGACCATCGGGCGTGTGGCGGCTGGCGCCATCGCGGAAAAGTGGCTGCGCCTTCGCTTCGGCGTGGAGATCGTCGCGTGGGTGACGTCCGTCGGCGACATCGAGGCCCCATGGCCGGATGTGAAGCGGATCCAGCGGCCCCAGGTGGATGCGCACCCGACGCGATGCCCCGATCCTGCCGCGGCAGAGGCCATGGCTCAGGCCATCCGGGCCGCGCGAGAAGATCGCGATTCCGTCGGTGGTGTCATTGCGTGCGTATGCCGCGGCGTCCCGCCAGGTTGGGGCGAGCCCGTGTTCGGCAA
>CAACVY010000109.1 GCA_900661335.1 uncultured bacterium
CTTAAGAGCCCGCACATCTGAAAGTCGCGCATAATCCCATGTAGTCATCCACTCACCCAACGGTAGAACGGTGCCAATGGCAAACAGAGGTGGAGATCCTGCCCATGACAAGAATGCACTCGTGAAAACTCGCACCTAAGTACACTTGATGCTGGATCACTCCTGCACCTTTTGTACCGACGCCATCCCATCGATCGACGTTACAAGCTAAAGGAACTGGGCGGTGTGTGAGAGACAGTCCGTGCAATGTGAACAACTAAACGACCAGCCATAAACGAGCGGGCTACGAACCGCGTGGAGGAAACGAAAATTCGCCCAGAACTCGCCACAAGTTTGTGGTCGGCTTGCTGACTAACCACGATCGCTATCCTAACTCTGGCACTTACAACACAGTCTCAAAACTGCAATTTCTTCTATACCCGAACACATCCTAGTCGTTAAATCCCAGCGCGCGCCAAAGATCTATGTATGGCGGGAGATTGCCTCGTACAAGACTCTTGACACAAATACCATTGACCATTAATTCGTCAATCACGATTCGATAACCGTCCCGTGTCGCGATGAATGGGAACCACACCAACCTCATCGTGCGAGGTTCCGCGTTCAACCATAAGGGATCTTCGGGCGGAGTCGGCGGTTCAAACCGGTATACCAAGAAAAATCGATTCTCTGTCCACTTTCTTCGCCCCAAAGGACTCCTAAACAAGACGAGATAAGGGCGCTCTGCCATATCAGAAAGCGCCTCGTTAGGTCTCACCCAAGAATTGGTCAGGAAGCCAGGGTCAATAAACCACCACCGGTTCTTTTTCAGCACTCTCCAAATATCTGTCGCCATGGAAGATTCTAAAAACTTTCCATTAGTAGCCACAAACAAGTCCGGACATTGCTCCGGCGTGCGGTCATTTAACAAGTTCTCATAAAAAAGAGCCACGACCGACTTCGCACAGGCAACTGCAATCGCAATGTTCGTAAGCAACTGCTCAGGAGTTCGTTCAAGACGGGCGCTAACTTGACTGAGCTGTACAGTCGGCGGCCTTAGACGAGATTCCGTATTAGACCCAGCACACTCGCTCCATGGCGTTGGCACAATTGGCCCAGGATCCAGTCCCCAAGGGGACCGGATCCCTGCGACAACTCTCAGTGTTCGCGATGAAAAGGGCGCAACGGGAAATTCCCAAGGCACTGAAATCCCGAACCGTTTCCAGAGATCAACCCTTGCATAGGTCTTAATCTCAAACCACAGCCGGTTCCACATGTCGTCGAAGAGGAAAACTCCGTTAACGTTGACCATCCCACGTTCTAGTACCATCCTGGGCGAACGTCCCAGCTTCGCGACAAACATCACCTGTTTGAACCCGTGAACTGCGTCTTCTCTTTCACCGATCTTCATCGGAGATGAAAGTACCAACCAGGCACGCCACTCCTCGCCCCATTCTAGCGGCTGCAGTCCGCCCCCAAATCCCACTAGTACTTCTCCGGCCAACCGATCCAGCGAAGGACGGGATCCGACTGTATAACTCTGAGGAATCAACGCTCGCAAGTATTCGTGGGCAAGAATCCAGGTCTCGTAGGTAATCGCGTCCCTACGTACGTCAAACAGCCGGGGCATCCGTTCACAGAACTCGTCCTCTGAGACGTGCGTTTTACTGGACAGTAGGAAAGTGTAGAACTGCTCAACCAGCTGGACCGTTTCGTCTGCTAAACGCCGTAGTCCAGCCACATTTTCGGCCCGCGCTTCAATCGGTGATGAAATTACCACCGATAACCCTAGGGCCGCTCGAAACACTGGACCTACGAAATCCATCGTATGCATATGCGAGTACACATCGCTGCCACCTAGCATTAATTTCCCAGCTTCTCTAGCCATAGGATCTTCTTGAGATCGCAACTATCGCATGGTACCAACATTTTTATAGGTGCCTCCTTTCAACCATGGTTTCGCTCTAAAACCCCCGGCGCATTAGTCTCGACTACATTCGCACGGCCAGGATCGTCATAAGGGATTTTGCCCGATGCTACGTCCCCTTTAGGGATCACACTCCGAGCTTTCTCTACCGTCGCTGCCAAGCTTTACTTCAGTCTTCTTTAAAATTATCGGCTCCTGCTTTCTTTTCATTGTCCTACCTCCGACCACATGCCGCGCAATTCGTCTCTTGCCTGGAGAATTCTCTTTTCGTTAGTGGGAAAACCGAGAACTCTATAAAGAACTTCGGGGGGTAGCGCGATGCCGCGCTCTAGCTCGCGCACATAAAGTCCGTTAACTGTCCATTTATCGTAAAGAATGCGAAAGCCAGGACCGTCCTTTGCAGGTACAACCGGGACCCAAATAGTCCGGTCGAAAGGGGTGCGGGATACGTCTCCGTCGCGAGTCAATCCGCCTTCAGTCCGGTAGGAATAAATCAAATAGACTGGGTCCAGCGCATTTTGCGCTGCAGAAAAATTCGCGGGCAGGGCCACTCTTGACGGGTTCTTTAGCCACAAAACCACCTGATCTCTTAAACAGGATGTATCTGTGCCCCTTGTTGGAAGTCTAATCAACCACGATTGCCCTTTTAGGTACAACCATACTTGCTTTGAGCGTTGCCGCCGTTGGATTGAGTCTTCGACGCTCTCAAACTCAAAAATGTCAGGGAATTCTTCGGATTCTGGGACAAACAACGCATGTTGGACTAAAGTAAGATAAAGCTTTATGCCCGCTTCGACTCTAGCTGTCCAAGAGTTATCGCTAAACCTCAGATGTGGTTCCTCGTTCTCACCAACCCAAGCCGCTCCTGGACGGGACTCATTATGCAAATCGATTACACGCTGCTGGAGCCCAATGGTCAAATCGGGCCACGTGCATGGTGATTTGAGCATCCATTCATCAAAACTCGGACCCCCTATCATCCAGAGACCATTCACTCGAATTCCATCTATCGCTAATCGTCCCTTCTCTTCGACTATGAAAAATTCTATCTGCTTGCGCATGCGCAAAACACCGTTTGTTAAAGGAATCTCAAGGGGACAGTCTACAACAATCGATGGCACCAAGTTAACATGCTGACCTGACTGTATCTGATGATATTCTTCCCAGTTCATCAGCCATCGAACGTCAACCGTTTGGGGGATTCCCTGGCCACCCTCCTTAAGCTCATGTCCGGATGCAGGAGGCAACAGTACAGACTTCAAGTACTTCACTACGATCCACCTCTCCGCAACCGTGTCCATACTAACAGTACTGAGTATCATTGGAGCTGCATCGACAATCGTTCTCCATCCCCTCTCGACATAGGGCGATCGCACAAAGGAGTAAAAGTCTTGCACCAGCTGCAACGACGGCTGCACGTCAACTAAGAACGTGAACGTCTGACGCCCCTCTGACCATCCCTGGAGCGAAGTCGCCAGGCAAATCGCAGAGCTTACCCAAAATTTCATACTCTTTGCTGGGAGCCCTTCATTCCAAACGGGTGAATGACTTATACCCCCCAAGGTTCTGTACTTGAGCAAAGGGATGCCGATACATTCCAGTCATGTCCGAAATTTCGCTAACCTGTGCTGCCTCTGCAGCGGCGTTTACGAATCGCTGGCAGTTATCGTAATGGGCTGCATAACCGCGCAGATCTTCGTAATTCTTCCCCCGACCGCGATGCCATTTATCCATTTCAGCACGAGCGCGCAAGTCTTGAGCGTCCGTTGTGGGGAATCGTTTGTAGTGCGTGTAGCCCTCTTTTCTAGCAAATTCCAGAGCCTCGTTCAAAGTATGAAACTCATAGATCCCGTGACGATGGCACCCTTTCCGTGGCCGAGAGCCATAGGAATCATAGCGGAAACCTATCCCCGGTGAGCCTGTGATCACCGCAGCGTGGCCCTGCCCCCGAACGGCCTTAGAATCTACCAAGTAGATGAAATCCAGGCCGCCAGGATCACGGCCCAAGGTCGGCCTATTATCCCCATAGCAATACAGCCTCACCGAACCGCTTCCAAACCCCAATGGATCGATTTGCAGGAAGCGGCCGAGGGAGGGGGAGTAAGCGCGGTGACGGTAGTCGTAGAGGGCAAGGGAAGCGAGCCACTCGC
>CAACVY010000108.1 GCA_900661335.1 uncultured bacterium
ACATCCGATGGATCCGGGTTAAACCTCCCCACACGAACGCGCCGATCGGCCAGTTCGAGTACTACATCATTGATTGCAGTGGCTTCTTGGACCCGAATGCCAACTACTCCCTCGATCGCGCGGTGGCGACAAACCACCCGAGGTACTGGGGAACGAACGTCACCGAGTTGGTGCTGACCAATGCGCTGCTGGGCGAGCTACGCCGAGGGCATGAGCAAAAGCTCTTCAATGGCCGGGTCGGCGTGGATCGGTTCAAGCCGTTCCGACGCGTCGAAACTCTCCCTGACCTTCGGGTCGTCGCCTGGGCGATGTACCCCGGCCAAACCAGTGTCGGCGGTCAATCGCCGTTCGCAAGCACCGGCATCGCGTCGAACTTCTTCCCCTTCTCGTACTTTCCGCCGGGGTATGCCGATCCGTTGCGAAAAGCGATGCCCCAAACTAGCCTAGTCGGCACCGGCACCGAGCTTTGGAACCGGCGCGCAGAACTGGAGACCGCATGTCAAGGACTCATCCCGCCGGCGGACATCCCGATCTTCGTCCGAAACTTAATTGACTACGTGGACGAGGACTACATCCCCGGCGGGTTGGCGGAGCAAATCGCCCCCTTGAGTGACAATGCCGACAACTTCTGCACCGAAGCCGTTCCGATGCTCAACGAATTGCAAATCGGCTGCCTGTACCAGGGCGGCGCAGAGAAGTACACCTTAAGGCTCCTCACGCATACAGAATTGTTCTTCCCATTCCTGTACTGTTCCAATCAAACAAGAGTTCCCCAACAAGTGCGCCTTCGGATCAAGATCAAACTCGAAGGGGGCACATTTGAACCGAAAGACCTCCCTCGACAAATTGTGGACACGGCGTTTAGTTACAACGATGCTTGGCAAAAAACGGACCCGGGACCAGCTGGCGAGCCTTCATCTAGCCAGCTCAAACTGATCAAAGTGCTACTTCCTTCTCTCGAAGCGCCGGCGACCAACGCCATTGCGCCCGAGCGGTTGATCATCGAAGAGTGGTGCCTCGTGAACGAGAAGGATCAGGTGCTGGATCGGCTGGCCCCAGCTGAAGGCGGCGTGGTCGCGACTCTGAGCATGGACGCATTCCTTTCTCGTGATGTGAACAACCCGCAGGCGGTCTATTGTGGATGGGAAGCCCGCGATCCTCGCATCAACTGGTTGTTGAACAATCCGAATCATTGGGTCTCCACCTACAAGAAGACGCTCATGTCCAGCCCGTTAGACCCGACGAAAACCACCCTCGGCAAGCGGAACTTGGGCAACGGTTCGTTCACACAGCAGGAAAAAGGCGAATGGGTGATGTACGTCGCCAATCGCCCGCTCTATTCAGTAGGCGAGCTGGGATACCTCTTATACCGGTCCAACCGGCCTTGGGAAACGATCTCGTTCTTCCCTGGAGCCGGCGGTATTTTGCCCGTGCTGGACCGTTTCACGTTATTCCCCTATCCCCGACAGGGCTTGGTCAATCTGAACTCGCGCGTGCCAGCCGTCCTCGCTACCGCCTTTAACCACTGCCCCGTCGAGTTGGCTCCAGGCATCCCGCACAAAGACAGACCGCCCATTCTGAAGCCAACGGAAGCGTTGCAGGTGGCGATGAAAATCATCACCAAACGCGAAAGTATCGGATCGGGCTTCCTCAACTTGTCCGACATTCGCAACGTACAGGAACTCGGCAATCCGAGCGAGCTACTGCCGGACGTGACCAGCTGGCTGGCGCGCGAAGGATTGATCCGGAACACGGTCGGCCTGTTGGGAGTCCGCCAGAACGTATTCCTCGTGCTCGTGATCGGGCAATCGCTCCGTTCGTACGAGGATCCCGAAAGCGGCGCATCAATCACCTATCGCGTGGCCGGACATCGGGGCGCGGCCGTCGTCTGGCGCGACCCGTACAAGGATCCCGTCACCGGTCGGTACCGAACCTTCGTGCGTAATTTTCGTTGGTATGATGAGTGGATCGGGACGGGAGAAGACTACGACCCAGACAAGCCGTAAACGTCCAGCCGGCGGCTGCGATTCTCTCCGCCCTCTCCAACAATCCTGACGGGGAGTCCTTGACCCAGTTGGCAAGTGGAACTCGCGCCGAATCTTTGACCTTCAGGTCGTTGGACCTCCATCATGCCGGAAAAGCCTTAGCCACACCGCCAAGTCTCAATCTCCGTTCCCCCTCTCCCCGCCCGCCACGACACTCCTACCGTCTTGCCACGCTCTGCTGAACCTGATCTGCATTTCACTCAAGGCGCCGACTCGCCGAGCCCCCGGAGGCTCCAAGGCTTGGACGAATCGGCCCCGTTGGCTTCCAAACCTTGGACGAATTTGGTCCTGTTCGTGCCAAGGATTGGACACAACAGGCTTGGGGCGTTCCAAAGTTTGGACAAACCGGGCGCAATCTCGTCCAAACCTTGGACCTCCCTGCCGAGAGCGGGCTACCGCTGCGATGCACTCCGAGCCTAAGGCCGACACCACGATCACGGGAGGCGGCATCAGAACGGAGGCCGGTCAGTCACTGGCCCTCCCGGCGGGTCGCGGATGACCGTATCCTCGCCCGGCTTGGATGGGTCCGCCCACGGGTAGTCGAGCGAGTAGTGAAGTCCTCGGCTTTCCTTTCGCGCAGCGGCTGATCGGATGATCAGCTCCGCCACGGCCGCGATATTGCGGAGCTCGATGATGTCCGGTGTGACGAGATACTGCTTATAGTACTGGCGGATTTCGTGCCGCAGGTTGCAGATCCGGCGCCAAGCGCGCTCCAGCCGTTTGTTGGTGCGAACAATGCCCACGTAGTCCCACATGCACGTGCGCACCTCGTTCCAGTTGTGCTCCACCACCACGGCCTCGTCGGAGGGCACAGCATTGCCGATCACCCAGTCCGGAATCGAGGGCAGGGTCGGCCGCGGGCAGGCCTCCGCTTCGGCGGTGATCACTTCCGCGCATCGCACCGCACAGACAGCAGCTTCGAGCAACGAGTTGCTCGCTAGACGATTCGCGCCATGAAGCCCCGTGCACGCCGTCTCGCCGATCACGAACAAACCTTGGACCGCCGTGCGGCCATCGACGTCGGCCTCGACCCCGCCACAACAATAGTGCGCGGCCGGCACGACCGGGATGCGGTCCCGCGCCATGTCCAAGCCGAGCTTGAGACAGCGCGCGTAGATATTGGGGAAGCGCCGAATAAGAAAATCGGCCGGCTTGTGCGTGATGTCCAGCCATACGCATGGGTCGCCGCGCGTTTTCATTTCTTGGTCAATGGCACGGGCGACGATGTCGCGGGGAGCCAGCTCCGCGCGTGGGTCGTAGCGGGGCATGAAACGCTCGCCGGCCCCGTTGAGCAAGATGGCCCCCTCGCCCCGAACCGCCTCGCTGATGAGGAACGACTTGGCCTCGGGGTGATACAGACAGGTGGGGTGGAACTGGATGAACTCCATGTTGCGAATCGGCAAGCCGACGCGCCATCCCATCGCGATACCGTCGCCGGTGGCCACATCCGGGTTGGTCGTGTACAGGTAAACCTTGCCCGTGCCCCCGGTGGCCAAGACCGTCCAAGGCGCCTGCACGGCCAGAATCTCTCCTGTGGTGCGGTCCAACACGTAGGCACCCACACAGCGCTGAGGGCCTGAGTAGCCCAACCAACCCGTGGTGACCAAGTCAATGGCCATCCAGTTGGGTCGGAGTTGAATGTTGGGGCGGCGCTGAACCACCTCGAGCAACACACGGATGATCGCCTCGCCGGTGATGTCCCCCGCGTGCAGCACGCGCCGGCGGGAGTGCCCTCCCTCACGGCCCAAGTCGTATTCCTCCCCAGAATCTTCGCGCCGCTCAAAACGGATGCCGAGCTCTTCCAGCTCGCGCACGCGCGCGGGTCCATCGGACACGATCGCCCGCACCACGTCTTCACGGCATAACCCAGCGCCAGCGACCAAGGTGTCGCGCACGTGGAGCTCAATGTCGTCATCGGGGCCAACCGGGGCTGCAATGCCGCCTTGCGCATAGAACGTATTGCTCTCCGTGGGCTCGCGCTTGGTCGCCACCCAAACATTCAGCTTGGACGGC
>CAACVY010000079.1 GCA_900661335.1 uncultured bacterium
TCCCGGTTCCGACTTTACGCGACCTACCCGAAGAGCGCCTTTCAAGCTTGGTTCCGACCATCGTTGCACAAGTTCGAGCACGCCTAGCCGCGCACGGATGGAGCTGGTCGGATCAGGAAATGACGCTTGAACGAGTGTGGACGCCGGCCGACTGGCAGCGCCGGTTCGGGTTGTACGACGGCTCAGCGTTTGGCGCGGCGCACAGCTGGCGCCAGGTCGGGCCCTACCGACCTCGCAATAAGGACCCAGAACTTCGTGGCATGTACTACGTGGGGGCTTCGACCACACCGGGCACGGGTCTTCCGTTGGCGATTCTCAGCGGTCAAATGACCGCCGAGCGAATCGAACAGGACTTCGCATGATCGCCGTCGAAATTCACGATCGGGCGCATGCGGTAGGCACGATTGCGCTGATTCCGGGCTGGGCAGGCGTAAGGCGCGACATGCGCGCATTGGCAGTCGCACTGCGGGAGTTACGGGTTCTGATCGTGGACTTGCCGGGGCAAGGTGATTCCCCACCGCCCCTGCAATGGGAGCTCTATGCGATCGCCGAAGCTCTTCACGAGGCGATCGATCAGGTTGGTGGGTGGCCTGCGCATGTGCTGGGCTTTTGCAGCGGAGCTGTGTGGGCGTTGGAGCTTGCCCGTTCATGGCCAGAACGAGTCGGGCACGTCTTCCTTCTGGAACCGTTCGACCGAGTGCCGTGGTATTTTCGTTGGTTCCTGTGGCCCCGGATCGGTCCACGGGCATTCGCTGTGGCGATGCAATCGCTTCGGTTCGGAGCATGGTTGGACGCTGTGTTACGGATCCGCCAGCCCGGCACCGCCAGTTTCACTCGGTCGTTCCAAGCGGTCTCGGCGGAGATTACGCTGAATTACCTGCGACTGTTTTGCCGTCTCGATGGCGGGGCGCGGTACCGGCAGATCGGCCATCCGATCCACCTCATATGCGGTTCGCGAACCTTCCGGCAGGTTCGGCGGGCCGTCCTACGACTGCACCGGTTGTGGCCGAACTCGACCGTTCACGTGTTGCCCGGGCTCGGGCACTTATTACTGGTCTCGGGCGCGTCCGCGCTCGCGAACGTGCTTCAGTCGTGTGTGGGAGTGTCGTCCAGACCTGACGTGAGCGTTCGGACTGCAAACCCATGGGCGGCCGCGGCGGGCGAGTCGCAGCGGGACAGGGCCATCCACCGGGAGCCTGCGAGGTAGCGCGATGAACGCGGGGGTGCTGAGCGGTTGGATGGTGCTTACGTGGTTGGCGGTGACGTTGGCAACGCTCGCGTGGGTCTGTGCGCTTGCGAACGCGGTGGGCTGGCGTCCGCTGTCCCCAGGTCGAATGCGCTCGGGGAATGTATCGGTGCTGATCCCTGCGCGCAACGAAGCAGCCAACATCGGGGCATGCCTTGCCAGCGTTCGTGGCCAAGACTGTGTTCGCGAGATTTTAGTGTGCGATGACCATTCCACCGATTCGACCGCCGAGATTGTTCAGTCTTTCGCAAGAGAGGATCCCCGCACTCGACTACTCCAGGCCCCCGGGATTCCGCCGGGATGGGGTGGCAAAACCTGGGCGTGTGCCACGCTGGCCCGACATGCCCAAGGGGACTGGCTTCTGTTCGTCGACGCCGACGTACGCCTGCAGCCGGGCGCCGTGTCCGCCATCCTCGATGCCGCCGAGCGGTATGGCGCGTCCTTCGTCTCGGCTTGGCCCGGCCTCGACATGGTGACCCTGGCCGAGCAATGGGCGATGCCGATGTTGAACTTCGTCGTGTTCACGCTCTTCCCTGCGCCGATATCATTTCTCCGTTGGACGCCGTCTTTAGGCCTCGCCCACGGCGCCTGTATCCTGGCACGGCGCGACGTGTACGACGCGATCGGTGGACACCAGCGGGTGCGGGGGGAAATGTTCGAAGACACGCTGCTGGCACGGGTTTGGCGGGCGAGCGGCCACCGCAGTATCTGCGTGGATGGCCAGCGGGTGGTTCGGGTACGCATGTACGACTCACTCGCCGCCATTTGGCGTGGTTTCGGACGTGTGTTCTATCCGGCGTTCCGGACAGAGCGGTCGTTTTGGCTATTTTGGCTGTTCCACGCGTGGGCGTTTCTCGCTCCGTTCGCTTTGTGTTTGGGCCCCCCACCTGCACGTGAGGCTGCGCTGCTCGCGGCGGGCTTGGTGTGGGCGACGCGACTGCTCCAGGCCGTTCAATTCAGGTTTCCCGTGTGGAGCACCCTTCTGCACCCGTTCGCCGAAGCCGCACTGCTGGCACTCGGGCTTTGGTCGCGAGCTGCAGTCCGGAGTGGTCGTGGCCTGGCGTGGAAAGGTCGCGTGTACGCGGCCCAGCCCACGCAGGAGCGTGCCGTGGGAGATCGAACTAGATGAGTCGCCGAGCTGTGGTGGTCGGGGCAGGGTTGGGGGGCTTGGCTACAGCGCTCCGTCTGGCCGGCGCTGGTTGGCGAGTGCAAATCTTCGAGCGGTCATCCAGCCCCGGCGGGAAAATGAACCGTTGGGCGAGCCAGGGATATACCTTCGATACCGGCCCCACCTTACTGACACTTCGCGACGAGTTCGAGGACCTTTTCAATGCCATCGGGCAGCGTTCAGATCGCTGGGTCCAGTGGGTGCCGGTTGAGCCGCAAGGTGCGTGTGTGTTTCCGGATGGCACCGCATTCGAGATTTCAGGATTTCTTCCCAATTGGATGGCCACCCTTCGCCGTCTGGACCCCAGTGCACCCCAACAGTGGTGGACCTTCTTTCGACACGGTGCGGTGTTGTATGAGTTGGCGCGCCGAACGTTTTTGGCGGGCGCCATTTTCCAACGTCCCGATCGGGACACCTTGTCGCTCTTGCGCCGAATCCCGATGCGTTTGGCTTGGGGTGTGTACCACCGTGCTGTGGAGCGGCTGTTCGATTCGCCGTATTTGCGCCGCATGTTCGACCGATTCCCGACGTACGTCGGATCGTCCCCCTACGCGACCCCGGGCATGCTGCTCGTGATTCCGTACATCGAACAGGCCTACGGCTCGTGGTATACGCGGGGCGGCTTGTACTCATTGGTCGAAGCCCTGGTCGCGTTGGGACGGACGATGGATATCGAGATGGCCCTGTCCGCTCCGGTCACGCTCATCGAACGCTCGGCGTCGGGGAGAGTTCAAGGGGTTCGATTGGCCGATGGAACCCGATGGCCGGCGGATGTGGTCGTGTTTAACGGCGACGCTTCGCGGACCTCGGCGCTCTTGGGCGAAAGGAGGGGGCCTGCACTTGCCCCCCCGCATCGGTCGCTGTCGGGATTCGTGTTGTGCCTCGGGCTGAAGAGGGCCCTGCCTCGTGGGGCTCATCACACTGTGTTTTTCTCGGACGACTACGAGCGCGAGTTCGATCAGCTGTTTCGGCAGCGAACCTTTCCGGAGGATCCAACGGTTTACGTTTGCCGACCATCATGCTCGGATGACTCCGTGTCGCCGCCGCAGGGCGAGTCCTTGTTCATCATGGCCAACGCACCTGCGAATGGGGATGAGGGCGTGTGGGACGACGTTAGGACGGAATTGGCAATGCAGCGGGTACTTCGGCGCCTCGAGGCAAGCGGATTCCCGATTCCGTCCGAGGCGATTGCGGTGCGGCATGTGTGGACGCCGCGCGACTTGGCTGCTGCATTGGACATGCCGGGCGGCGCCATTTACGGCACCAACTCGCACGGGTGGCGCGGGGCCTTTCTGCGCCCTTCACTGCGGGTGCGGCGTTGCCCGGGCCTGTACCGCGTCGGCGGCAGCGTGCATCCCGGCGGCGGAACCCCGATGGTACTGCGAAGTGCCCGACTAGTCACGGAGATGATTTTGCGCGATGTCACGAGCTAGGACACCGGTTCAGTGGCTGCTGGTACTGGGCTATGGGGTGTTGTGGCTCGGCGGTGTGGCGACGCTGCTCGCGCGAGGACAGCCGCCGGATGGCCTGTCATGGACCTCGCCGCTGTTTTTGGTGGTCGCCGCTGCGTGGATCTTTGGAAGCGCTCCACGGAGCGAGCGAGTCCCTCTTGTTCTGGCGGGCGTCCTCGGTTGGGGCATGGAGCTGATTGGCGTGCGTTGGGGATTCCCATTCGGCCACTACCGATACAGCCAAGTCTTGGGACCCGCCGTGGGCGGGGTGCCTGTCGCGATCGCGGCGGCTTGGTGCATCGTGGCGGGCGGCGCGCGACAATGGCTGGCGTCGCTCGTGCCGGATCCTGTACGGCAGATGCGCTACGGCCCCTGGTGGGCCGCGGCGTTCGTCACCGCAGTGGATTTCATCATTGATCCTGTCGCCGCGGGACCGCTGGGGTTTTGGACATGGCCGGAAGGAGGCGCGTACTATGGCATACCGGCGGTGAACTTCCTTGGGTGGTTCGTGACCGGTCTCGGCTGGGCATGGTGGGTTCGCACGGTACCGGCCACACCCAACCGAGCCGTCGCTCGGATTTATGAAAGCGTGGTGGGAATGTTCACCGTACTCGCGGTGGGTTTTGGCTTGTGGATCCCTGCGCTGGTCGGCGCCGCTCACCTTGCGATCCATTGCGCAGTGATCGAGCTCGGAATGGCGCGGAAAGATTTCCTGCGATGCGCGGATCCAGAGTGAGGCGGTGCACAGCGCCAATGTTGGAGATGCCGGATGTGCCTAGAATCTGCTCGCGTGCCTGCGGACCAGGTGCGGTCCAGCACGTGCCCAGCTCGGTCCGCGGCGGGATCGAGCTCAGCCAGCCGGCTCGTCCGCCGTGCCTAAGGACTCGAACCAGCGTACGTGCTCGCGAATGAGCGGATCGGGCGAGTCCGAATGGCGGACGACAGCCGTCCGGATCTCAGGGTCGTTGAACTGCGCGGATGCCGCGACGATGGTGTTCCGAATCCAGCGACGCCAACCCACACGCGCGACCACTGTTCCCGCGTAGCGCTGTGCGAATTCAGTTTCGGACCATGAAAGCGCCTCTGTAAGTTTCGGCGCGTGGAGTTCCGGATCGAAGGCGAGCCAAGGAGCGCGCCCCACCCGGACTCGTGGCGGTAGGTTCCACGGGCAGCACTCCTGGCACAAATCGCATCCCACCAGCCAACGTTGGGTCGAGCGGCGATAGGGGGATGGAATCGCGCCGGCACACTCGACCGTCATCCATGCGATGCATCGCCGCGCGTCCACGATGCGGTCCGCCACGATCGCGCCGGTCGGACATGCGTCTCGGCAGCGACGACACAAGCCGCAACCTTCGGGGACGATCCTCGCCGGCCCAAGTGGCTCGGCTCGCCAGGGCAGTCCAATCGCGCCGAGGTGGACCCAAGAGCCCATGGCCGTATGAATGAGCAGGGCGTTGCGGCCGATGAACCCCAAACCTGCGAGCTCAGCCAACTCGCGTTCGAGAATCGGCATCGTGTCCACAGCGACGCGAGGCCGTTCGGTCAGCCCTGCCAGTTGCCGAATGCGCTCCGCCACGCGGCCCAAGCGGTCGCGAAGAATTGCGTGGTAGTCTGGCCCCCACGTGTACCGTGCCAGACGACCGCGCCGGGGATCTTGCCAGATTGCAGCCGGAGGCACCTCGGTGTAGTAGGAAGCCGCCGCCACGAGCCAGGACTGGACGTCCGGATACCGGCGGGCTGGGTTGAGACGATCTTCGATGCGGGTGGCAAACCATGCCATGTCGGCGTGGTATCCACAGGCCACCCACTGTCGGAGGGCATCGGCCCGCTGCGAGGGTTCCATCGGCGCGATCCCGACTGCATCGAGTCCGTGTTCCAGGACCCACTCGTACAGATCCGTGCTCGACGGCCAGCGGCTCATCGTGGTCGCAGCGCGGTTGGTAGTTGCGCCGCCTTGCCGTAGGATAAATTGCAACCGAGGATGTTGCGAATGATCCAGCGAACTTCAAGTCTGGTACGGGCAATCGCCGCTCTGGCCTCTATGAGGGTTCTGGCGGAAACGGAGCCGACCCAGCTGGTGTTGCCGCACTTGGTGGCGGACCGGGCGGCGAAGGAGGTCCGCATCGAGGCACGGGCAACCGGAGTTCAAGGCCACACGCAAACCGAGTTTTTCTTGATCGCCACCAACAGTGGTCATGATTACGAGGCCATCGCGGTGTGCATGGCTCGGCCGAGCGACGTCCACAGGGCGCTGGAGTTCATCGGTCTGCAGCCCGGTCGGCCGGTGGATCCCGAGGCGATTCGGTTGTGGCCTCGCGGACCGCGGGTGTGGTGCGAGATCGAGTGGAAACTTCCCACCGGTGGTGTCCGGCGGGTTCGAATTGAGGAAACGGTGCTCGATACCCGCACCGGCCAGCCGTTGCCGAAGACCGGCTTGGTGTTCGTCGGTTCAAAGTGGATTCCGGCACCGGACGGCACGGGCAAAGTCTACGCCGCCGACGTGGAAGAGCCCAACTCGATTGCCAGCGCGTTCAACTTGAGCACCACGGTGTTGGACATCCCGCGTCGCGGCGCTCAAGGTGCGCTGTACGACTACCAGGTGGCCAACCCGGCCACGGTCATGCCCGAAGGCACGCCGGTCACCGTCGTCATGCGGCCCGAGCCTCGACCGGACGGAACTCCTCGCGCGCGGGATCTCGATCTGCACGTCTCGGCGGGTCCCCAACCCGACGCGCATCCGGAGTTTCGGTTGTGCGAAGGGGTCCCTTTACGCGAGTTGGCCAAGGGGAAGTTGACCGACATCGTGCCGTCGATTCAAACGTTGGCCGAGCGGGGACACGACCTTCATCTCACCGTGCGAGTTGCGCCAGACACACCGGTGGCTCGGCTTCGGGCCATCGGGGCTTTGGTGGGTGTCTTGGCCGAGCATCCGGACGTGCGCATCGAACCGCCCCCGCCAGGACAACTGTTCTACCGCGCGTTCACGCCGGATCCGGACTTTCGTGACCGAGCCCAGCGGCCGTCCCAGCCATGGGAACTGCGGTTTCAACGTACATCCGAAGGTCAATGGCGCGCGATTCTCACGCAGGTGGAGCTCGGACGGGATATTCTCACCGACCAGCCCCGGTTCTACACCACGGACTATCCTGCGGACACGCCCGAGGAGCTTCGGCGGCATTTGGATGCCCATGGCCCCGGTCTGCGTGTGATCGTCGTGTTCGCACCGGGCCCCATGAAGTTCGGTGACATGATGCGGTTTCTCGCGCCGTTGACCGCAACCCACCCGGTCGTGCACGTGTATGAGGAGTGAGCGGACCATCCCCAACCGGCTCAGCGCTCCCGTGCAGCTTGAACCAAGGGAAGCCACGGTGGGTACTTACTCGATTCACGTGCTCGGGTGTAAGGTGAATCAATACGAGGCGGCTCAGATCGCACGCTGGCTCGAGAGTCGGGGGATCCGTCCGGCTCGGGAGGGCGAAACTGCCGACCTCGTGGTGGTGCATACCTGCGGAGTTACCACCGCGGCGGTGCGCGAGTCGCGCGAGCTCCTTCGCGCCGCAGAGCGGACCGCCTCCCAAAGGGTGATCGTCAGCGGCTGTGCGGTGGAGGACCTGCAGGGCCAGGCGAAGGAGGTGCTCGCCGTCCCATCCGGTCCCGGCTGGGCTGCGCGGTTTCAAGAGTGCCTGGAGCAGAAGCTGGGACTTCGGCCCCGCCGTGAACTCCATCTCTTCCGCTTCCCCAACCACACCCGCGCGTTCCTTAAGGTGCAGGACGGATGTGATCTGCGCTGTACCTACTGCGTGGTGCCTCTCCGGCGAGGACGCTCGCACGATCGGCCCTTGGAGGAGGTGCTGGCGGAAGCTCGTGGATGGATCCAAGCCGGCCATCGCGAACTGGTCGTCAGCGGTGTCAACGTGGGACTTTGGGGACGACGTCGAGGCCACTCGCTGGACGAGTTGGTGGCGGCGCTGTTGGAACTTCCGGGACTAGAACGGCTCCGCCTCTCTAGTCTTCATCCCAGGGACTTGACCGATCGGCTCTTGGAGGTGCTGGCGAATTCTCCCCGCGCAATGCCGCAGATTCATTTGCCCCTTCAGTCGGGGTCGGATGCCGTACTTCGAGCTATGCGTCGGGGATACACGGTCCAGCAATATCTCGAGGCCGTCGAACGCGCACGCCGCTGGCTCAACGAACCCGCCTTCACCACTGACATCATTGTGGGATTTCCCGGCGAGACCGAGGAAGATTTCGACGCGACGTTGAACGTCGCTCGGCAGGTGGGGTTCTCGCGAATCCACACGTTTCCGTTCGCGCCCCGCCCAGGTACGCCCGCCGCCACGGCGCCCAAGCCAGTGCCGCCGGCAGTGGTCAAGGAACGGATGCGGAGGCTCAAGGAATTGGCGGCGGACCTTGCACGATGCGCTCACCAGCAGTGGTGTGGGCGGTCAGTGTGCGTGCTCGTGGAGGAATGGAAAGACGGGACCGCCGGCGGCTATTCCGAGCGCTATATGCCCGTGCGTTTCGCGGCGCCGAGTTCGCTGGTGGGCACGGTGGCAGTCGTTCAGGTGGAGTTAGCGGACGAGCGCGGTTTGTATGGTCACTGGGTCTGCGCGCCGTAGCTCGGGCAGGCTTCCGTCCGATGCGTGCGCTCGGCGAGGTTCCACCAAACCAACGCAGCCCTCCTAAGCCGAGCTCCGGCCGTAGTGGCCCCGTTGGCATGGCCTCTGCGTCGTCATCCGTGATTTCGATAATCGGATCCTGGCTAGAAGCACCTCGAAGGCGGCACTCACCCTCCGAGGTCGCGCAGCGCCGCCAAAAATGCATCCATCTCTTCGTCCGTGCCGATGGTGACGCGTAAGTAGTCTCCGGTGCGCGGTCCTGGAAAGTGCCTCACCAGAATTCGCCGTTGCCGCAATTCGCGCAAGACCTCGACCGCCGGTCGGGAGGGTGGCCGGATCCATAGAAAGTTGGTCTCCGAGGGCCACACCTCGTACCCCAGGTCCAGTAGCGCCGCGCGTACTCGTTCGCGAGTGGCTTGGATCCGCTCCACGTTGCGCCGCATCCAATCCACGTCGGACAACGCCGCCAACGCCAGACACTGTGCAATGCGGTCCACGTTGTAGGAGTCTTTGAGTTTCGCGAGAGCTTCGATCACGGGTGGCGAGGCCACCACGTAGCCCAGGCGGAGCCCGGCCAACGAGAACGACTTGGATAACGTGCGGAACACGAGCACGTGCTCGTACTCCCGCGTCAGGTGCATGAGATCCTTCGAGGCAAAATCCACGTAGGCCTCGTCAATCGCCACGAACCCCTGGCATCGCTCGCAAAGTTGACGAACGAGTGGTTCATCGAACCGGAGGCCAGTCGGAGCATTCGGATTGGTCAAAAAAAACAGGGCTACGCCGTCGAGGTCGGGTTCCTTCCATTCGCCGTGGGGACCGAGTTCGGTGGGGGCGCCGCGCACTTCCTCCATTTCGGCCAGAACCGGGTAGAGGGAGTATGACGGTTCAAACCATCCCACCCGTTGTCGGCGCGCGACGAGCGCACGAA
>CAACVY010000078.1 GCA_900661335.1 uncultured bacterium
CCACCCACGTCTAAAGAGCCTGGCGGTGGATGAACGAATTGCGGAATTGCAATGGTGGGCTCAGCGCTTAGCCCGTGGGCACGTTGCGCCCGTGTCGACTTCCTCGCCCGGCTCGTGATGCCCCGCCTTTGAGTTCCGTTTGACGCCTGCCCCCGGGTGCCGGAGATTCATTCGTGCCGTATGCCCGTGCGCAGGGGCACCGCGGCGATGAAATGTTCTGCCTGGGCGTGGCATGTGCTCAAGCCGTTTCCGCTAAGAGCATGGCTAGGCATCTGACTTCGCTGGACCGGTAGGGGGCAGGAACGGCGCCATTTCCGGCACGACCAGGCTGGTCTGCCACGGGCGAGGGCACTACCCCGCTGGACAAATGCGCATCGCGTTAAGTTGGGTCGCCCCCATGGTGCAATCCGGATGGGATGAGCTATTGACAGACCCCGCACCAGGCGCTAAGATCCAAGATAAGGAGAGTTGCCATGAGCGAGCTCGGAGGCCGGATTCCCCGCCTAGCGGCTGTGACGTTGCTGTGGGGGTGCGCACGGGGCGCGTGGAGCCAGACCACTGGAACGTGGGTGAATACGGCGGGAGGTAATTACAGCGACGCGGCCGGTTGGAGCAACGGCGTGGTGCCCAGTGCAGCTGCGTTTTTCACCAGCAACGGCAGCTATACAGTCGTGCTCGATACCAATGTGACGCTCGGTACGCTTCGACTGTGGGCGAGCGATCCGGTCTTTCGCGTTCCTTCCGGCGTGTGGTTGTTTGTGACGAACGCAGGCGGAGTCGGCGGAAACAACAATAACGGGTTGAGCTTGACTCATCCGTCGGCGATGACGTTGCTCATTGAGGGGGGTGTGGTCACCAACTCCGGTTTTCACTTGGGGGGAGCGGCACGAATCATCATCACCAACAATGGGCAATTAATTACTCGCAATATGGGACAGCCGCGCATCGAACGCAACGGATCGCTGACAATGTACAGCGGGCTGTGGGACCACGGGCCGACGATGGAGATCGCCTACGATGGAACACCGGGCGCCGTGGCGAACGTGATGTTGCTGGGCGGCCTAGCAATTTTCCGAAACAACATGAGCATTGGAGCTCGCGAAACAGGCATCGTGACAATCAATGGTGCTACGGTGACGAATCAGCTGCACCTGTACGTAGGTGCCAACGCGCCAAGCTTCTACGGATATACGACTGGTGTGTTGAACCTTGCTAGTGGAACTCTGATTCATTGGGGCAACCTGTACGTGGGGGACGTGAGCCACGATTCCACCAACCGGTCGCAGTTTACGATCACGGGCGGAGAGTACCGTAATACTACCAACTCGCAAGGCACAGTTTTGATCGGCTCACGTTCGACCGGCTCGCTCCATGTAGTAAGCGGGCTGTTCGTGGCCACGAACGGTGTTCCTTTTCGGATTGGAAACGCCGGGCAGGCTCGGGGTGTGGGTTACGTGACCAATAGCGGCGGGACGATGCGCCTGTCGTCGGCCGACGTGATCAAAGGCCGCTGGCGTATCGAGGGTGGGCAGGTCTTGGTTAGTGGCGCCCTTTGGGTCACTAGCTCGTTGGGCCAGGTCGAATTCGCCTCGGGTCTGTTGGCGGCAGGTTCGCTCGTTGCGTCGAACGGCTCGGCGGTCACGGTCGGGGATGGCACGTCGCCCGCGGTGCTGGCCGTGAGCGGAGATGCGCTGTTTCAAGATGGTTTGGTATTGAGTGCCAACTCGGCGTTACAGGTCACGAACGCCGGGTTGAACCGAGTCGTCGGCAGCATCAGTGGCGCCGGCAGCGTGTTGAAAGCGGGCGGTGGATGGTTAGTTCTGGATGGCGTCAACACGTACAGTGGAGGTACGACTTCCTCGGTGGGCATCCTGGAGGCGGTTGGACCGGCCGCGTTGCCAGGGTACAACACGCCGGGCCAGGTGGTGGTCCGTCCGGGGGCGACACTGGCGGTGTTGGCCGCAGGCGGCAGTGGGCAGTGGACCGCCAGTGACGTGGACACGCTCTTGGCGAATGCTTCATTTGAAGGGGGCTCGACCTTGGGGTTTGATGTCGCCAGTAACGCGTTCAGTTACGCCGGTGCCATTGCCGGCAACCGCGGCCTCCTGAAACTTGGAGCGGGTGTGTTGACGTTGAGTGGGTCTTCGACGTACACGCGGGAGACCACCATTCGCAATGGCACGTTGCAATTGGGCGCACACAACCCGCTGTGGGCGAGCGGCCACGTGATTTTGGGCGACACAAACACGGCAAGCAACGCCGGCGTGCTGGACATGAATGGGTACAACTTGCGAGTTGGCAAGCTATATACGACCACAGTGACGAACTCCAACGCAACGGCGACCAATCGAATCGTGATTCCGTCGGGAAGTACGCTGGTGGTAGCCACCAACCACAATGTGGATTTCATCCACATCCAAAGCGGCACACACTTGGCCATGAGCGGCGGGGGGAGCCTGGCGGTGACCAATGCGGCGGGTACGATTCGCATCTGGGGCTTCCGTGGAAGCGATGGAACCACGTTCCGCGGACTGGATCTAGCGGGGCTCGGGGAATTCCGCGCGGACGTAGGAAACATCGTCGTCGCGTTCGATGGTGGCGCCCCTTCAGAATCTAATCATCAGGGGCTCTTATCGCTGGCCCGAACGAACACTATTCGAGCCGATTCAGTATTCGTCGGAAATTCAACCAGAAGTGGATGGGTACTGGGCCGTTTAGAGCTAGGCGCGAGTAACAGGTTGGAGATATCAAATTTGTACATAGGTCACAACAAGGCGGATGGTTGGTTGATCTTTCCCGCCACGGAGACTCCGGCTAGCCTCTACATCGCAGGCCGAAACCCTGGCGAACGAGCTAATATTCTCCAAGGAACGTTCCTTTCGCTGAACTCTGGGACGGAGCCCAACGGGCAGTTATTGGTGACCAACGACAATGCTCGCTTAGTGGCGTTGATCGACCTGTGGGCGCTTGGAACGCTGGGTACCAATGCAAACGGCGCTGGCCCTGGGGGACGCGGAACGGCCATCATCCGGGACGGCGAGTTGGATGTGAATACTTTAGTGATCGGCCGAAGCTTGCCGGCAACGTCGGTCGGAAGTGCGGCCGGGTGGTTCACGTTGCTCGGTGGTCAGATGACCATCAATAGCGGCGTCAATATTGCGCAAATCCTCGGCAGTGCGAGCGTATCGATCTCCGGGATGCTGGCAATCAGCGGGGGCGTGGTGAGCGTGAAGGGCAACATCACCGATGGAGGGGGGATAAGCACGCTGGTCTTGGACGGCGGTACGCTGGACATGAATGGGAACAACATCGGATCGGCGGCGAATCCTATTGATAACTTGACCATCGCCTCCGGCGTGCTTCGCAATGTGGGCCAGATCAATGGCGGGGGAAGCTGGAACAAGACTGGGATGGGCATATTGACCATCGGTGGCACGAACAGCTTCTCGGGTACGTTGAACGTTGTAGATGGTGTGGTGCGGTACGATGGATATCACAATGGCCCAGGGCTGATCACTGTGCAGGGCGGTGGCATGTTGATGGGGACCGGCCGGGTGGATCAGATCTGGGTGTACTCCGGCGGGGTGCTCTCGCCAGGGCACAGCCCGGGCACTCTGACCGCTGCAGGGGACGTGGCCTTTACGTCAGGAGCGGAGTTGGAGGTCGAAGTGCTTGGTTCGCTCGCTGGACAGTATGACCAGTTGTTGATGCAATCGACTTCAACTTTGACGTTGGGTGGGGCCTCGCTATCGGTGACTGCGCCGAATCCGTTGCCGTTCGGGACGGTGTTTCCGATCATCAGTGGCTTCGGTTCAGTGAGCGGGACGTTCCTGGGTCTGTCGGACGGAGACACGTTCACGGGCGGAGTCAACGAGTTCCAGATCAACTATGGAACATTGCCCGGCTACTCCGACGACGTGACGTTGATGGTCGTGCCCGAACCGGGGACGCTGGCGACGCTGACGTTGGCGCTGGCCGTGGGTGCAGTGCTACGGCGTCGCTTGCGGCGCTGAGCGCACGCGCATCCAAACCA
Organism: uncultured bacterium; assembly: GCA_900661335.1. GTDB lineage: Bacteria > Verrucomicrobiota > Kiritimatiellia > PWTM01 > PWTM01 > CAACVY01. The sequence continues at coordinate 4,034 of CAACVY010000078.1, forward strand.
TCGGGCGGGTCTCCAGCGTCCCGGATGATGGCGCCGACCGGTCCGCGCCGCTTACGGCCAAAACCCCCGGCGTGCCACGGGAACCCACCCACCCCCAAATGAAGCGACGCCACCGGCTAATCATGCAGGCTCAGATCCGAGGCTCGCGATACCGTCATTGGTTCCGCCGGCACGGTATGGGGTTCACGGTCTCATAACTTCGTTCCTTACTCTCTATGAAAGACCTCGCGGGAGAAAATTTCCGCAGGGGCTTTGCCCGGCGGCCATGGGTGGCCGGCACTCGGCAGGACGCGCGCGGCGCAGACCCAAAAACTGCGCATTTGTAACCTCGCGAAACCCATTGAGATGCAATGCGTTTCGCGCACTTCGTCAAAGTGTCTGGCACCAGCGTCACCAGCGTCACTCCAGCGTCACCAGCGTCAATGTGGCGAGGGCACGGCCACGTGTGTGTCTCGATCTCTAATTCCTGGCACAAACCTCCGCAACGTCCTTTGTCCGATCGCACCTGTCTCGGAGCGCGTGGCGAGGTCTGCCACGCCGGCGGCGGCCGGCGTGAACGCTTCCCACTGCGCCCTCCGTGCGCCTTCACGACGCGCCGGACTCAAGGCACGAGGCTTGCACGCATCTGCATGTTGGCTCAGAGGACCGACCCTGGGCGGAACAGAATGCTCGGCCGCGCAGCGGCTAGGTTGGCGGACGACGATGTAGCTTCTCCGGGCGCCAATCCTCCTCTTTCAGCAGCTTGGTCGTGGGCGCCCCAACACAACCACGAACGAATCCACATCCTCCGCGGCGGCTTCGCCGACGACATGCCACACGACCAGGAGGGCCCCCGAGCTGGCTAGCGGCCGAACTTGCGGCGGCGGTGGATGCGCAAACGCCACACCATTGGGGCCAACAACAGCAACAGTGCCGTCGACGGCTCCGGAATGGCGTAAGCGAAGACGGTTCCCAAGTCGTTCTCGCCTCCGCGATAGGTGACTCCGAACAACGTGTTGCCCGAAGCGACCAGCCCACCGGCGGGGTAGGCCCCGTCCGTTCCAGAAAACGAGTGCAGTACCTGGAACCCCGTGCCATCCGTTTGGATCTGAAACAGAGTGCCCTTGCCATAGGCTCCCCCATTGATGGCCACCCCGTACAGCGTGGAACCGATCAGGGCGAGTTGGCCTTGTGGAAATGAGCCGTCAGTCTCGTTGAACGAATGAATCACTTGAAAGTTGCTGCCGTCCTCTTGGATTCGAAAAATTGTACCGAACCCATTTGGCCCGCCTCCGTAAGTGGTCCCGAACAGCCACGACCCCGAGTGTAGCAGAGTACTTTGAGGAGCAGAGCCATCCTCATAGTTGAACGAGTGCAGAACTTTTATCTCGCCGTTGCCTTCGGGGTCCGTACGGAATATGACGCCGTTCTCGTTGTCTCCCCCTTCCGCGGTGGTCCCGTACACATACCCCCCGACACGGATCAAAGAACCCAGCGGAGTTGCCCCATTGGATCCATCGAAGGAGGCGACGACTTCTACGTCTCCTCCAGCGTACCGGAACAGTGCCCCGGATCCATACGCACCTCCCGCTTCGGTCAAGCCGTAAAAGGCCCCATCGTGCTGGAGCAGACCACCCCAGGGATAGCGGGGCTCGGACGCGTTCGCACCGAACGCGTAGAGAGTTTCAAACTCCCCGTCTTCAAGACAGTACCTATACATCACGCCGCGGTCGTAGTAGCCTCCACGCAACGTCATTCCCAGCGCGTCGGTGCGCCCAGTTACCTCTTTCGTGACGATCACCGGCCCGTACGGTTGGGCGCCGTTGTAATTGTCGTGGTGAACCAAGGTCTGGAACCGCTGCCATCTACGTTGATACTGAAAAGAGTACCAACCGAGTTGGCGCCGCCCTCGACAGTCGAACCGAGCAGCGAAGAATTCCATAGGGTCAGCGGTGCGAACGGATGTTTGCCGTCGGTGCCGCTGAAACTGTGCAAGACTTGTAGTTGCGCGGCGCCTGGTTGGATACCAAGTACGCACGCACACAGCAGTGCAGCGCCACCAGTACGGCGGAAGCGCACCGCCGCTGACACAGCATTGTTCCGAATCATCGTGGTGTTCCCCTTTCTTTGGGTCATGCGTCGTGGCAGAGCGGCAACGTCCGTGGCGACGCCACCACCACCGCTCGTGTCCCGACACTGCCCCCAAAAAACCTAGTAAAAATTCTGGTGCGGTAGTCATGGGTCCTACACTTGTGTGACTGCGAGGACCGGTTGCACGGGTTCGGTCGCCGAACGTGAACCGATTGAGGCACACCGTTCGACCTACTCCCAAACCAATGATATGCGAGCGCCTCGCGGGGCTTGGCGGCGAGTGCCGTTGAGTGTCGGGATGGTTATGCGTCAATACTCGAACCGCCCCTAGGCTCGAGGATCCATCGTGCTTGGGACTCGCTGCGGGACACTCTCGCGGATGAGGAACCCTGGATTGAGGTCCGGGGTGCACGCTCGTATATTGCTTAGCGTGTCACACAGTGCTCAATTCGAGTTAGTGTCCCCCTACTCCCCCACCGGCGACCAACCTGAAGCGATCGAGGCCCTGGTACGGGGGCTCATGGAGGGGCGGCGTTTCCAAACGCTCGAGGGCGTGACCGGCTCGGGCAAGACGTTCACGATGGCGAACGTCATCGCTCGCTGGGGACGCCCCACGATCGTCATCTCGCACAACAAGACGTTGGCCGCTCAACTCTATGCCGAGCTGAAAGGCTTCTTTCCCCACAATGCCGTGGAGTACTTCGTCAGCTATTACGACTACTACCAGCCGGAAGCGTACATCCCCACCACCGACACCTACATCGAAAAGGATGCCTCCATCAACGAGGCGATCGAACGTCTTCGATTGGCGGCCACTGACGCGCTGTTGAACCGGACAGACGTGATCATCGTCGCCTCGGTTTCTTGCATCTATGGGTTGGGCTCGCCCGAAGACTACCGTGACATGACGCTGCGGCTGGAACCCGGCAGCCCCATCTCGCGGGATACGCTCCTGGAGCGCCTGGTCGCCATGCAGTACACCCGTAACGACACGGATCCGCCTCCAGGGTCCTTCCGCGTTCGCGGGGACGTCGTAGACGTGTTCCCCTCCTACCGCGCCGAGCAAGTGCGTATCGAGTTTTGGGGCGACCGAATCGAGAACGTTCGCGTGCTGGATCCTGTCTCCGGCCACCTCCTGCGATCCCCGCCCTCGGTGGTGTTGTCCCCGGCTCGGCACTTCGTGATGCCGATGGAAAAAGTCCGCAACGCCATCGAGTCCATCCGCGCCGAACTGGAGGAACGGTTGCAGTGGTTCATTGCGCAGGGAAAGTTCCTCGAGGCCCAGCGACTCAAAATGCGGACGGAGTACGACCTGGAAATGCTGCAGGAAGTCGGCTACTGCTCGGGCATCGAAAATTACGCGCGCCACCTCGCCGGCCGCGGGCCCGGGTCTCGTCCCGCATGCCTGCTGGACTACTTTCCCAGCGAATTCCTCACCATCATTGACGAGAGCCACGTCACAATCCCTCAGCTCCGCGGGATGTACAACGGCGACCGTGCCCGCAAGTTGACGTTGGTCGAGCACGGGTTTCGACTCCCGTCCGCCCTCGACAACCGGCCCCTGAATTTTGAGGAGTTTCTCAGCGTCACCGGGCCGATCATCTTCACTTCTGCTACGCCAGGAGACTTTGAGCTTTCGGTCTCTGGTGCCCCAGTGCGACAACTGATCCGGCCCACGGGCATCGTGGATCCGGAAATCCTCGTGCGCCCCCTCGCCCGGCAGGTCGACGACGTGATGGAGGAGATTCGCGCGGCGGCCGCGCGCGGCGAGCGCGTACTGGTGACGACGCTGACCAAGCGGACCGCGGAAGATTTGGCAGAGTATCTTCGGGCGGCAGGATTGCGTGTGCGATACCTGCACTCGGAAATTGATGCCATCGAACGTGTCGAGATTCTCCGCGGCCTACGCAAGGCAGACTTCGACTGCTTGGTGGGCATCAACCTTCTCCGGGAGGGCTTGGATCTGCCGGAGGTGTCGTTGGTGGCAATTCTGGACGCGGACAAGGAAGGATTCCTTCGATCGGAGACCTCGTTGATCCAGACGGCCGGTCGAGCCGCCCGGCACACGCGGGGCCGGGTGATCCTCTACGCCGACCAAATCACGGATTCCATGCGTCGCATGATCGAGCGCACGAACGAGCGGCGAGCCATTCAACTGGAGTACAACCGACGACACGGCATCACGCCCCGCGCGATCCAGAAGGCCGTTCAGGAAAGTCTGATCGTGCGCGAGGAAGCAACGCGGGTAGTCTCCTCGGTGGTTCGTGAGGCTGGCGAGGATTATGACGTACAACGGGTCATCGAAGAGCTCGAAGAGGAAATGTTCCAAGCGGCTGAGGCGCTCGAGTACGAGCGCGCCGCTATGCTTCGGGACCAAATTCGGGAGCTCAAAGCGCGGCGGGGAAGCGCGGAGGCGCGGCCCACAGCGGCAGCGCCGGTGTATCCGAGGTCGCCCCGGGAGCCCTCGGCAAGCCGCCGCACGCGCGGTGGTCGCAGAGCGTCCGCTCGTTGACCACGCTGCCATCGCGCAGGTACGATGAACGCGATGAACCACCGCGCACGTCATGTGTCCGAATCATGGTCGATCACCGAGCAGCGCGAACTGGACCGGCTGGTCCGCTGGGCATTGGCGGAGGACGTGGGACGAGGAGACATTACGACCCGTGCTTTGGTTCCTTCGGCTGCGCTCGGTCGTGCGCGAATCATTGCGCGCCAATCGTGCGTGGTGTGCGGTGTTCGTTGTGTCGAAGCGGTTTTCGGGCAGTTGGAGCGGCGCGTGGAAGTGCGTCCCGTCGTGCGCGATGGCGATCGTGTCCGTGCCGGCGCCACGTGCGTGCGAATCCAAGGCCCGGCACGTGCGTTGCTGACCGGAGAGCGTACCGCGCTGAACTTTCTGCAACGACTGTCCGGCATCGCCACCTTCACTTGGGAGTTCGTGCGCCGAGTTCGTCGGTATCGAACCGTGATCCTCGACACGCGCAAAACCACGCCCGGCTGGCGAAATTTGGAAAAGTACGCCGTGCGGTGCGGTGGAGGACGTAACCATCGCCAAGGCCTGTGGGATGCGGTCTTGATCAAGGACAACCACCGGCGATGTTGGTCCCAGGACGGATCCAGCCGAACGTTGGCCGATGCGGTGCACGTGGCGCGTCGGGCTTATCCGGGGCGGACGATTGAAATCGAAGTCGATACGCTCGACGAACTGCGGGATGCGTTGAACGGCCGGCCCGACTGGATTTTGCTAGACAACATGTCGCTGCCAGAGTTGAGGAAGTGCGTGCGGGAAGTACGCGGTCGCGTTCGGCTCGAGGCGTCTGGAGGC
>CAACVY010000077.1 GCA_900661335.1 uncultured bacterium
CTCCAATGCTCGAAGCGTCGCACGCCCGGATTCCGTGCCGATCAGCGCTCCGAGAACCAACGGCAGAATTGAACTGCGAGGCACCGCACGAAGATTTCCCTGCCGCACGTGTTCGCGAACTCCGCTCCACGAAGTGATGGCCATGAATGCGAGGCTGGTCCCGACCACGTCTTGGGGCGGGCGGCCCAGACACAAGAGGAACGGCGTCACGAGCCAGCCGCCGCCGACACCGAGGCCCGCGCTAATAAGGCCGGCAATTGCACCCACAAAAGGAAAGCAAGCGATCATAAGCGCCCCAACGTTGACACGCGGTCCGAGCGCAGGCAACTCCATGCTCGCTCCCTCCCAGCGTGTTGGTACGGACCTCGTGGCCGGAATTCTCTACGAAGGTGCTGCGGGTGGTCTTGCCCGACGTGCTCGAATCGGCGCGAATCGTGGCCAGATCAAGCGCCGGCCCGGCCGACCCCAGAACGGCCGGTTAGCCACAGTCGGTAGCGTGATATACTGTACTGCAGTTGCCGAGTAGGTGATGTATGGCGACCCTCGTTCGAATTGCCGAATTAAACCAATGGATCGGACAAGCCGTGGAGCTCCGCGGATGGGTCCATGGTCGTCGGTCGGGCGGCAAAATCGTCTTTCTCCTCGTGCGGGACGGGTCGGGCGTGGTGCAATGCGTCGTTGAAGCATCCAATCCGGACGCGTTCGAGCCCGCGACGCAGATCGGGCACGAGTCCTCCGTCATTGTCGAGGGATCCGTGCGAGCGGATCCCCGAGCGCCGGGTGGCGTGGAGCTGGCGGTGAGTACCCTCCGGGTCGTACAAGCCGTGGACAACTACCCCATCGCGCGCAAAGCCCATGGCGTGGATTTTCTCATGCGGCATCGACATTTGTGGATTCGGTCGCCGCGGCAATGCGCGATCCTGCGAATCCGCGACACCGTCATCCGGACCATCCATGAGTTCTTCGCCGCGCGCGGGTTCGTGCGCGTGGACACACCAATCATCGTTCCCGGAGCGGCGGAGGGCACGACGACCCTATTCCAGCTCGACTATTTCGGCGAGCCGGCATTTCTAACTCAAACAGGTCAACTGTACCTCGAAGCGGCCGCGATGGCATTGGGGCGAGTCTACTGTTTTGGCCCGACCTTCCGCGCGGAAAAATCCAAAACGCGTCGCCACCTGACCGAGTTCTGGATGCTCGAACCCGAAATCGCCTGGACGGACCTCGACGGCGTAATGGACTTGGCGGAGGCGCTCGTGTCGGAACTCGTCGCGCGAGTGTTGCAACAACACCGAAGCGATTTGGAATTACTCGGACGCGACGTAGCCCCGCTCGAACAAGTTCGCCCCCCGTTCCCGCGGATCACGTATTCGGATGCCGTTGAGCTGTTGCGCAGTCCAGCCACGCACTCGCGGCTGCGCGAGGAGCTTGAGCGCCACTGCGCCCAGCTGGCCGCACACCAGCGCCGGTTGGCTGAGCTGGAAGCGAGATGGTCGGCGACTCCCAAGGGGTGGGTGCAGGACCGGTTGGCGCAAGAGATCCAAGAACTTCGCGAGGAAATTGCGCACTTGGGGCAAGAGCTGGAGACGCGAGCGCTGCACATCGAGGCGGCCTCGAGCTTCGAGTGGGGACAAGACCTTGGTGGGGATGAAGAGACCATTCTGGCGCGCCTGTTCGACCGACCGGTCATGGTCACGCGGTATCCTCGTGCGGTGAAGGCCTTTTACATGAAAACCGATCCGGCGGACCCGCGTGTCGTGTTGAACGTGGACGTGCTGGCGCCGGAGGGATATGGCGAGATCATCGGCGGCAGCCAACGGGAAGACGACGCCGATCGCTTGATTGAGCGGATGCGCGAACAGGGGTTGGATCCGGCGGTCTACGACTGGTACATCGACCTCCGGCGGTACGGAACCGTGCCCCACGGAGGTTTCGGGCTCGGCCTGGAGCGCTTTCTGGCGTGGGTGTGTGGGCTCCGTCATATTCGCGAAGCCATCCCGTTCCCCCGTCTGATGGGGCGCATCTATCCATAATTCAGAGTCCGAGCGTCGGTGTGGCGCGGTACAACGTTCATTGAATCCACCGAAGAGTCGGGGTATGCTCGCAGTGTGCGTGGAATCTGCTGGACTGCATGGATACTCGCGAGCCTGGCCCTGGCGGCGGAGCCGGATGTCCAGGGCGTCGCACCCCCTCCGGCCGCGGCAACTTCTGCGGCCACCTCCACGGTGTGGGTCATCCCCATCCGTGGCCCCATCGAACCGGCGCTGCTGTACATTGTCCGGCGTGGCGCTCGGGAAGCGGCCGAAGGAAACGTGTCGGCCGTCGTGTTTGTCATGGATACCCCAGGAGGACAACTCGATGCCGCAGAGGGCATCATCCGGCAAATCCAAGGGATCCGCGTGCCGACGTACACATGGGTAGAACGCCACGCATTTTCCGCTGGTGCGTTGATCGCGCTCGCGACCAAGAAAATCTACATGGCCCCTGGCAGCCTAATCGGCGATGCTCTTCCGATCATGGTGATGCCTCTCCTCGGCCCCCAAGACATGCCCGACGACCTCAAAGAAAAGGTCGTGGCGGCCACCGCGGCCATTGCGCGGTCCGCTGCGGAACAAGCGGGGCACGACCCGGCCGTCGCGGAAGCCATGGTGCGTGCGGACATGGAGCTCAAAATCGACGGCGAAGTGATCAAACCCGCCGGGCGGCTTCTTACGTTGACCGCGGAGGAAGCTCGCCGACCCGTGGGGCCGAACCGCCGCCCGCTCCTATCGGCGGGGACGGTTCGTTCGCTGGAGGAACTCCTTGCCGTCGTGGGCCTGGCGGGTGCGCAGGTGCAGGAACTGCGCGTCACCAGCGCGGAACGGCTGGCACGTTGGATTCAAGCTCTGAGCTGGTTGTTTCTCCTTGTCGGCATTGGCGGAATCTACATCGAGGTCAAAACGCCCGGATTCGGCTTGCCGGGCACGATCGGGATCCTCGCGCTGGCGATTTTTTTCTGGGGCCACCACGTAGCGGGATTGGCGGGCTACGAGGACTTGGCGTTGATCGTTCTGGGGGTGGCACTCCTCGCCGTGGAGTTATGGCTGCCGGGGTTTGGAATTTTCGGGATGCTCGGCACCCTCTTGCTGGTGGCGGGGGTCATTCTCACCATGTCCGAGCGGCCGCTCAGCGGTGGTTGGTGGCCCGAGCTCATCAGCTTGCGTAGGGCCCTGGGACAGTTCGGCGCGGCCGTAGTCGGCACAGCCGTTCTCATTTGGGCCATCCAACGCTGGTTTCCCAAGACCCGCGCCTACCACGCATTGGTGCTCACGGCTTCCACCTCCCGAACCCAAGGGTTTACCAGTTCGCACGTTCCCACGGACCTACTCGGACAAACCGGCGTGGCGCTCAGCGACCTCCGTCCCGCAGGAGTCGTGCGGCTGGGTGACTCGCGGCTTGACGTGGTCACCGACGGCGAGTTCGTCCCCGCGGGCACTCGAGTGCGCGTGGTTCAGGTCGACGGATTTCGAGTGGTAGTCGAACCTCTTCCGAACACAGAAGGAGGGTCCCCGTCGTGAACTGGACGCTGTACCTTGCACTGCTGGTGGCGGGAACCTTGTTGTTGGGCCTCGAAATCTTCGTGCCGGGCGGAATCCTTGGCGTGCTCGGGGGGCTTTGTCTGGTCGGCGCGATCGTCGTAGGCTTCCAAATGTCAACCACCGCCGGCTGGCTGGGCTTGATCATCGCCGTGCTCGGCACGGCGGTTGGCCTCTGGTTGTGGATCCGAATCGTGCCGAAAACTCGGTTGGGTCAGCAACTGACGCTATCGGCGGATGGAAAAGATTTCAAAGCTCCTTCTGAAAACCGTAAACAGTGGTTGGGACGGGAGGGCATCGCACAGTCCGACCTGCGTCCGTCGGGCATCGCGCGAATCGATGGCCGGCGCGTGGACGTCGTAGCGGAAGGAGCGTGGATCCCAGCTGGCACGCCCATCCGTGTGGTGGCGGTCGACGGCATTCGAGTCACAGTTCGGCCAATCGAATCAAGGCCCGACTCGACGTGAAGCGGCGGCGTGGCTCGACGCGCCGACGTTGCCGTTCGAAGCCTCCAGTTCCCCTGGCCCTTGGGACGGCGGATTCGGCTGCAACAGGCGCAACTTCATCCCAGGCACGGGCAACGCAATCCGGCTTGTGACCACTCGGTCGCCAACCGATAGGCCGCGATCCACGAGCACGGTGTCAGGATAACGCCGCGAAATTTGCACCGTTTGGATCTGGAGCGAGTCGTGGGCGTCCATCAACCACACCTGGTCGCCTTCTCGAATCGCCTCTCGCGGGACCACAAACACGTTGGTGACCACCGGGCCCAAGATCTCCGTCACCGCGTACGCGCCGAGGACCAGGGGAACGCCCTCCGCCGGCTGCAACGGATCGGACACCTCGACCAAGACTCGCGCCATACGCCCGGCGGGTTCCAAGTCGGGAAGAATCCGGACGACCCGGCCCTCGCGCGAAGACTGGCGGCCTTGGCCGAGATCCACCCAGACGCACGCAGGGGATCCCCCTTCACCGGCGGCATCTGGCCACCGTATCCAAGCCAGATCGGACAGCGGAATGGACACTTGAACCCAAAAACGGTCGCGCGCGACCAACCGCGCAATGCGGGTTTGCGGCGTGACCACTTGTCCTTCGTCGGCCACCTTTTCCGCGACCACGGCGTCGAACGGCGCGGTAATTTGCGTGCGCTCGAGATCCCACTGAGCTTTCTCCACCGCCGCCACCGCCCCGGTGAATGCCGCCAAGGCGGCTTGCCAATGAGGTTCCCGCAACGCGAGACGGCGCCCTGCCTCCGACGCGGGCACTTGATCGCCCAACTGACTCCATTCCTCTTGCGCCACAGTTTTGCGGCCCGCCTCGACGGCCAACTCGAACCGTGCCTTTTCCAAAGCGGCCAGGGCCTGCTGCAACGCCGCTTGGTAGTTGCGCGGATCCACCGTAATCAACACCTCGCCTTTCGAGACCCAGCCGCCGGGCTCCAGGTTTCGATGCCGCTGGACGATCCGGCCGGTCACCTCCGGGTACACCCAGATCTCACGGCTAGAGATCACCACTCCACTTCCGCGCACTCGCACCGGCACACTCGTTGGATACACCGACAGGACCATCACACGCTCGGAGAGCGGCGGCGCTGGGCGTTCGCGAACGCGGGGACGGGTCCACCAAAGGTACACCGCCCACGCGACCGAAAGGCCAAGCACCCCAATCGTAATTCCAACTCGTGCGGCTGCCTTCATGTCCCGCCTCGGGTCCCCGCCATGACCGGGTCGCTCAATTGACGAACCCACGAACCGCCCAACGCGCGGTGAAGCCGAATGCGCTCTGTGATCCACTGGGCGCGGGCGGACACGAGCGACCGTTCGGTCTGCTGCAATTGATTCAGCGCAGTCAACACCGCCAAGTAATCGCTCAGCCCGTTGACCCAGTTGCGTCGGGCCTGCTCCAACGTCCGCTGCGCGGCGATACGCTGTTCCTCCATACGCTCCACGAGCCCGCGCTGTGCGCGCTCACGCGCCAATGCGTCCTCCACTTCCCGAACCGCGTCCAAAAAGGTTTGCTTCCAGGTCCACCACGCCTGAGCCCGCACGGCATCGGCCTGCTGGGCCTGCGCACGTCGTCGGCCCGCGTCGAACACGGGCGCCACTAGGTTCCCCGTCAAATTCCAAAACCACTCGTCCAGAACGTCAGCCAGCTCCTGCGATTGCCCCTGCACTGCCCCGGAAAGCCGCAAGGTCGGAAGCCGGTTGGCGACGGCGGCCGCCCACCGCTCGTCGGCCGCACGCAATCGGTACTCGGCCGCTGCGACGTCCGGCCGCTGTCGAAGCAGGCTGCACGGCAAACCGAGATCGGGTAGCGGAGGAGGATTGGCCCACGTCCGCTCGTCCATCGGCACGCTCTGGCCGGGCGCGCACCCGGCCAGAACGGCCAACTGGTGTTCGCGGACCGCAATCTGGGCTTCGACGGGCGGGCGCAACGCGCGCACCGACGCCAGTTGCTGTCGCTGCTGGTAGACGTCCAAAGCGCTGGCCAACCCTTGCGAAAACCGAAGCTCCACCAAGCGGAGGTAGTCCTTGCTGATTTGCTCTTGGCGTTCCAGCAAGTTGCGCAAAGCACGCTGTTCTTTCAGTGCGAACCACGCCGTGGCGGTCTCCGCCGCGATGGTCATCACCGCCGTATCGAGATCGAAGCGGCTCGCTTCCACCTCCGCAAGCGCAGCGCGGGCTTGGGCAGCCACCCGTCCCCAAAGGTCGAGCTCGTACGACGCCGCCAGGCCCAAAGCGAACTGGTTGGCCGTCGAGATCGCACGAGCTCCCAATGGGCTGGCCCCCATCATCGCACGCGCTCGTCGAGCCGAGCCTTCCAAATTGACCGCCGGCCAACGATCCGCTCCCGCCACTTCGGCGGCGCGGCGCGACTCTTCCAGCCGTGCCAACGCTTTGGCGATGGTGAAGTTCTGCGTCACCGCCGCCCGCAGCCAAGCATCGAGCGCGGCGTCACCCAACTCGACCCACCAATCCGAGTTCGATGGCGAGGTCCCCGGCATTTTCTTCGAGGCCCTCGCCCATTGATCCGGCATCTCGATCCCAATCGTTCGCAACGGCGTCGCGCGGTGGGCACAGCCCGCGCAGCACACCCCGAGCCACACCAATAAGGGCCCGACATTCTTCCACCGCCATCGCCGCCATGCAGCCCGAAGGATCCACGCCAGCCCAATCAGTAGAGCAATATGTACGAGAATCGTCACGTCCGACACTCCACCTGCAGGAGGACACGTCAGAGGGATCGGAACCTCCGACGAGATGGACAACGAGTCGTTCATCCGCGGCGACGCTCATGCGAGGGAGGAATGCCCAGTTCCTCGCGATATTTCGCCACAGTGCGTCGAGCCACTCTCCAACCCTTCGCCGCCAGCGCCTCCGCAATCGCTTGGTCCGACAACGGGTGCAAAGGATCTTCGTGTTCGATCATCTCAACGATCGCTTGCTGAACTGCGCGGTTCGACACTGCGGCGCCGTCGTCCAACGTATATCCAGTGGTGAAAAAGTCCCGCATCGGGATCAGCCCCATGGGTGTGTCCATGTATTTGCCGGCCACCGCTCGGCTGACCGTGGTTTCATGCACATGAAGCTGTTGGGCAATCTCCCCCATCGTCAACGGTTTCAATGCAGAGGGCCCGCGCTCGAAAAACTCTCGCTGGTGCTCCACGATCGCTTCGGCGATCGCCTTGAGCGTCTGCTGGCGATGATGAATCCCGCGGACCAAAAACCACCCGTTCCGAATCTTGTCGCGAATGTACTGGCGGGTCTCTGGCGGCGTCGAAGGATCCTCCAACAGCTTCCGGTACAGCCGACTGATCCGCACCCGGGGCAGATGCTCGTTGTTCACAGTCACAACCCAACGATCGCCGTCCCGCGACACGATGACGTCGGGCACCACCTCGGGAGGCGGCGAGGGATCGAAGCCACGGCCCGGTTTGGGGTCCAGCGTTTCGATCAACCGCGCCGCTTGGTGGACCTCCGCGACTGGAATCTTCAGCGCTGCCGCGATCTCCAAATGGCGTCCGCGAGCCAATTCCTCTAAATGGCCTTGGACGATGCGGTCCGCCACCGAACCTTCCAACCCGCGACGGACCAGCTGTAAGTGCAGGCATTCCACCAAATCTCGTGCGCCGATGCCTGGAGGGTCCAACTCTTGAACTTTGCGCAAGACTGCTTCCAGCCGCTCCACGGGAATGCCGGTCGTCTCCGAAAGCTCTCCCAACGTGATGTTGAGGAAGCCATCGTCATCAAGGTTGCCGATGAGAAGTTCCGCAATGCGACGCTCCTCGTCGTCCAGTTCCAGCAGTCCCAGCTGGCCGAGCAGATGGTCCGCCAACGACGGCGGACGCACCAGCGTTTCCATCCACCTCTGGCGACGCTCCTCCTCTGCTTGCGAAGGCCGGCCCGCCGCGGCTTCGGCTTGCCGAAAGTACTCGCGCCACGACTCATCGAGCTCAAGCAATGGCGCAAGGTCCGCATCGGCCTGCGTGGGCTCCTCCCGGCTGGCCATCTCTTCTTCCGGCCCAATCGGTTCGTGTTCGCCCACCTTCTCCTCGAGCGTGGGGTTCTGCTCAAGCTCTTTTCGAACCAGTTGGCTCAGCTCCAATAGGGGCGCTTGCAGCAGCTCCAACGACTGCCGCAGTTGAGGAGCCAACACCAGCTGCTGCCGTAGCTCGGTCGATTGCTGTAGCCCGAGATGGGGAGACTGTTCCACGATCTTTAACTATAGAGAGCGAACTCCTCACTCACAAGTTTGCATGCTTGGGTTCCCTTGTTCACCCCACGCGGTCAGAGTCTGGGGTCATGCACGAGGCCATGGATCGTTCCGCTACCCATCCCGGCCGTCGTGTCCACGGGCCCTGTACGGCGCCGTGTCCAGGTAACGAAGGGATCGGGTGGCAGCGGACCGACAGCTCCCAGGCGCCACGGGCCATCCGCGCCCGTGCCGAATCCGTGCTGTACGCGCCGCAACGTCAAGCCCAACGATGCGGAAGTGGACGCGCGGCCATCACGGCTTTCAGTAACGCCGCGGCCGCCGCACGCGGGTCGTCCGCCGCCATGATCGCCGATACCACCGCCACGCCGTCGGCCCCGGCTCGAATCACCTCCGCCGCGTTGCCGGCATGAATCCCACCAATCGCGACCAACGGCAAGCGCACGGCCGCCCGAATTTGCCGTAGTCCCTCCAAACCAATGGCAGGTCCCGCGTCGGCTTTCGTGGGTGTGGGATAAATCGGCCCTACGCCTAAGTAATCGGCGCCATCGCGTTCCGCCGCCATGGCTTCCTCGACAGTCGCGACGGATACACCGATCCATAGGTCAGGTCCCGCAATCCGCCGAGCCTCTGCGCACGAAAGGTCGTCCTGCCCCAAATGAACCCCCGCCGCGCCCGATGCCAGCGCGATGTCCAGACGGTCATTGATCACCAACGGGCGCCCCACTCGGTCCAATAGTTCCTTCAAGCGACGCGCCTCCGACAGCAGCTGGCGCGAGCTACCGGATTTCTCGCGCAACTGGACGATTGTCACGCCGCCTTCCACCGCCAGGGCGACGACCTCCCCCACGCTTCGAGGTCCCGCCAGTGCGCGGTCGGTGACCAAATACACGGAATAGTCCGGCGTCCGTCTCACAGCAACACCTCCACGGCCACGCGCGCAAATTGCCGAACATGGTCCGCCGACAGCGACGCTAGAGCGTCCAACAACCGGACCTGAAACGTGCCTGGACCGGGACAGTCCTTGGCGGCCAGCTCGCCCGCCAGGCCGAACACGACCAAGGCCGACACCGCGGCGGAGAACGGGTCCGTAACCGCGGCAAACGCCCCCGTGACTGCGGTGGCGGCACAGCCGGAGCCGGTAATGCGCGCCAACCAAGGATCGCCATTGGATACGCGAGCCGCATACCGACCATCCGTCACAA
>CAACVY010000076.1 GCA_900661335.1 uncultured bacterium
CGTGTACCTCATCACCCAAAACGCCTTGGCGGACAACACCTATTTGAACACGATGCGCGACCTGTACGGCGACACCATTTGGATCCCTTCGATCCAAGACAGCAACTTGGCCTTCCAGCAGTACTTCGACATGGTCCGCACCGGTCAGTTGCCCGCGGGCGCGGACATCGCCCTCAAGGATGGCCGCATCAGTGTACAGGGCGTGCAAGGCGTGATGCAAATCAACGGCATCCTCGCGCGCCAGATCTTCGACAACAACCCCGATCACGAGTTCTACGTCGAAGAAAGCTATGTGATCCCGTGGATGTACGAGTTCATGATCCCCCACGGCTTGATCATGAAGATCTGCCGCCAGCCCTCCGAGATCACGCCGGAGATCGTTCGAAAAGACCGTACGTTTTGGGATTGGTACTGCCGTCGCCTGTTGAACGACCGAAAGTTTTTGCGCGATGCAGTGGCGCGCAAGACATTTTCTAAGCTTCGCGGCGCGATCGCAGGCCTGTACTTTGCCAAAGGGCTGGTGGAGGAAGCCAAGTATGCCTTCCAGCAGGCGATCGACCTCTACCCGCTCAGTCCGGAAGCGAACTTCCGCATGGCGGACTTATTGCTCTCCCAAGGGCAATACGCCGACGCTCATGCCGTCATCGAGAAGTTTCTCGAAGGTGACCCGGGCAACGAAAAGATTCGGGAGTTTCTGAACTACATCGAACGGATGGAAGCCGGAGCAAAGCGGCTGGAACAGCTCGAGCAGCTGGCGAAGAGCGGGACGATGGAACTTCAAGGGGCATTGGAGCTTCTGGCCTTGTATCGTCAACATAACCGTTGGACACAATTCGACGGGATGCTTCAGCAACTCGTGTCGCAGACCAACCTACCGGCCGAAGCATACCTTCAAATTGCGCGCTTGGCCTACGAGTCCCAGCGATGGCCAGCGCTCGATCTGGCCTTGCAGCGGTACTTAGCATTGCGGCCGTCGGACATGAACGGCTGGATCGAGTTGGCCGCGGTTCGGTTAGGTCTCAATCGGCCGGACGACGCCATGGCGTGTTTGCGCAATGCGGTTCAGTTGCGCGGCGAGGAAGCGCGTAACATTGTCCGCCAGGACCCCAGGTTCCAACCGCTTCACAACCGCGCAGACTTCCAGCAGCTGATGAACAGCCCCATGGGGCCTCCCATCGTGTTGCCCGGCACGCTCCAGCCATTCCTGCGATAAGGCCTTTGGAGTATGACCGGAGCGTAGGCGCCGAAAAAACTCGGACCAAGGTCCGCGCGGCCCGCAAGAGGCTCGCCAATCCCCCGCGGGGACGCTTGTGCGGCCACTGGTTTGATTGACGGTTGGGTCGATGAGAGCCCAGACATGGTGTCGGCACACCCCGAGGGGGCGCGCGTTTCCCGGCATTGGCCTGGCGTTCCAGCGCTGGCGAAGTGGGGCTGAAACGACACAGTTTTGGGTTTCCAGGATGCCACGCCCCACGAACGGTCGGTGGATTTCGTCCGGTCCTCGCGTTTGCATTCAATGGAACGCCCGGACCCCAAGTTTCAGGGCACCGGTTGCGGAGGACGAGCCGGACTCTAGTCTCCTTGTTCGAGAACCGCCGAAAAAAGAAGGGCACTTGAGGCCTTCGAGCGGCCTTCATCGGCTGCGACGACCGGATTGTCGGGCGTGGGTGGGACGGTCATAATCACGTCCGCTGTGATCCGGTTGACACGTCCATTCTGGCCCCGAGGATGCTTGGCAGTTTTTCTGGCCCTCGGGCTTCCGTTTCGCGGAGATGGCGTGAGCTCCAGACGCCGAACGCCGATCGTGGAGGCGGTCGAACGAGTCTTGCCGGCGGTGGTGAACATCGGAACGGAGCAGATCGTCCGCGTCGTTCCGACAGATCCGGTGCAGCGGTTTCGCGCGGAAGTGTTCGACCGGTTGTTCGGCGACATGTGGCGGCAACCTCCCATGACGGGCTACCAAGTCCGCCATTCGCTGGGCTCGGGGGTCATCGTGGATTCGCTCGGCTACATTTTGACCAATTTCCATGTGGTCGAGCGTGCAACGGTGATCCGAGTGACCCTCGTGGACGGGCGCTTGTTCACCGCACGGTTGGTTGCGGCGGACGAGCTCAACGACCTGGCGCTCCTCAAAATTGACCCGCCCGAGCCCCTGGCCGAAGTGCGGTTTGCAAAGGACAACGACCTGATGCTCGGCGAGCCGGTCATCGCGTTGGGGAACCCGTTTGGTCTGGCGCACACCGTTACCGTCGGGGTTCTGTCGGCTTGCAATCGCGAGGCGCGCTATGGGGACCAAGTGCTGTTCCGCGACATTTTGCAGACGGATGCCGCGGTGAACCCCGGCAGCTCCGGTGGACCGCTGATCAACGCGGACGGCGAGTTGATTGGGATCAACGTGGCCATCCACCAAGAGGCACAGAACATCGGGTTCGCAGTGCCGGTCCAACGCGTACGTGCACTGCTGACGCATTGGCTTTCTCCCCGTACGATGAAAACCATCAGCCTCGCCATGGACGTCGCCGAGCAGGATGGGAAGTTGCGGGTCACGTCGGTCGATCCCGGT
The DNA here is from genome assembly GCA_900661335.1 of uncultured bacterium. Lineage (GTDB taxonomy): Bacteria > Verrucomicrobiota > Kiritimatiellia > PWTM01 > PWTM01 > CAACVY01. The sequence continues at coordinate 2,564 of CAACVY010000076.1, forward strand.
GGCGTGGCCGAGCGGGCTGGCGTGCGCGTGGGCGATCGGGTGATGGCCTTGAATGGAATGTCCCTTTCATCCCTGTTGGAGTACTATCGTGCGTTGCTCCGAGTACAGCCGGGCGATACGCTGACGTTGACATTGGTGTCGTCCGATGATCGGCCCAAGGTGGCCCGCCTGGTCGTGGCGCCATATCCGCGACCTGACGGGGCTGCGCTCGCCTGGCAGCGGCTTGGGTTGGAACTGGCTCCACCCGAGCCAGACGATCCCATCCGTGGTGGACTGCGCGTCGTGCGCGTGCGGCCGGGCGGACCCGCCGACCGGGCTGGAGTGCGGCCGGGTCACCGCATCGCGCGCCTCGCTGGTCGAGCGGTGACCTCGTTGGACGAGGTAGGTGCCGTGCTCGAACCCGTGCGACCGGGTGAGGTGGTGCCGGTGTCGGTAGCTGCCATCGAAACCGGCGAGGGCATCCTCATCGCGCGAACACAGACGATCGGGCTCACCACAGAATGAGTGCCCCGTGAGGTGGACGGAGATCGAGTGGTCAAAGTTGAGCACATTTCGAAACGGTTCGGACGCGTGGTCGCCGTGGACGATGTTTCGTTCCATGTGAACCGGGGCGAAATTGTCGGACTACTCGGGCCGAATGGCGCCGGCAAGACGACCACCCTCCGGTTGTTATCTGGGTTTTTGTGTCCCACCGCGGGTCGGATCACGATCGCAGACAAGTCCGTCGTGGACGAGCCCATCGAGGCGCGTCGTCAAATCGGCTACCTGCCGGAGCATGCGGCGCTGTACACGGACATGCGCGTCGAGGAGTACTTGGCCTACCGCGCCCGGCTCAAGGGCGTGTGGCCGCGGCGGGTGCGCGCGCGAGTGGATGAGGTCATGGAGTTGTGCGGCGTGACCTCGGTCCGGCGGCGCATCATCGGGCAGTTGTCCAAGGGGTTCCGGCAGCGCGTGGCTCTGGCCGACGCTTTGGTGCACGAGCCGCCCCTATTGATTCTGGACGAGCCGACGCTGGGGTTGGATCCCAACCAGAACCGACAAGTGCGGGACCTCATCCGCGCCTTGGCGGACCGGCATACGATCGTGTTGTCCAGCCACATCTTGCCCGAGGTGGAGCAGATCTGCCATCGCGTAGTGATTCTTCACCGCGGACGGCTTCTCGCGGATGGGCCGGTGCCCGAGTTGGCGCAACGCCTGCGGCGGCCACGGCGGCTCGTCGTTCAGGTGCGCGCACCGGCCGCCGAAGTGCGCGAAGCGTTGTCGTCGTGGTTGGGCCCTGCGTTGGGGCCCCTGCACGTGGACGAGCTTTCCGGCGGCTGGTGCGAGGCGCGCTTCCAAGTAGAAGGAGAGGACGACCCGCGGCCCACGATCGCTCGGCAGTGCTTGGAACGGAGATGGGATTTGCGTGAGTTGCGTACGGAAGAACTGTCGCTGGAACAGATTTTCGTGGCGCTTACAAGTCGTGCACCGGAGCTTGCGTGATGCGTGTCTTTCTTACATTGTGGAAACGCGAACTGGCCGCGACGTTCCTGTCGCCGACGGCGGGGATCGTCGCGGTCGTGTTTTTGGTCGTGTGCGGCGCGACATTTTGGGCGTTGATTGCTTCGCTGGCGAGCGGGCCAGAAGCGAGCGCCGGCTTGGTGGAAGTGGGCGGATGGCTGTTCGTGCTGACCATGTCGGTGGTGGCGCCGCTCCTGACGATGCGGCTGTTCGCAGAGGAATACCGAAGTGGGACCTATGAGACGCTTATGACGGCGCCGGTCACGACCGCCGCGGTCGTGGCGGCGAAGTTTTTCGGGATCCTGACGTTTTATCTCGCCTTGCTGCTCCCCACGCTGGCCTATGGACCCTTGCTGCGCCAATGCGCCCTGACGCCGCCGGACGTGGATCCCGCGACGGTGATGGGCATGTACTTCGGCGCAGTGCTCATCGGCGGGTTTTTCCTGTCCTTGGGGTTGGCCGCGTCGGCGCTGACCCGTTCCCACCTCGCGGCTGGGTTGACTGCGTTCGCGTGGATCGCCCTGTTTCTGCTGGCGGGGTTGATCCCCTACGTGTGGCCCGTGCCCGGCGGTGACCGCTGGGCGACGTGGCTATCGCCCATCGTGCACATGGCCGACTTCGCCCGCGGGATCGTGGACTCGCGCTTTGTGGTGTTCTACCTCATTAACACGCTGTGGGTGCTGTTCGTCACCGAACGGCTATTGGAGTTTCGGCGGTGGGTATGACGCGGCGCTCCATCCATCTTTCGACGCCCGAAGCGCGGGCAGCCCGCCGGACGGTCTGGTGGACCAAGGCGGGCGCTGGCGTAGGCCTCGCCGTGTCACTCCTGCTGGCCACGGCCGCGTGGGCCTTGAGCCAAGTGCTGGCGCAACGGCATTTTCTTCGGCGCAATTTCAGCCGCGACCAGCGCTACGAGCTTTCGCAGGTCACGCGGGAGTTGCTGGCGACATTGACCAACAATGTGGAGATCACGCTCATTCTCCGTCCCGGCGTAGAGTTAGATGACGTAACACGTTTGCTCGCGGAGTACCAGGCCTCGTCGCCGCGAATCCGCGTGCGGCGGTACGATCCCGATCGGGACGTGGCGCACGTGACGGAGCTGGCTCGGCGGTGGCCGATTTCGCAGACCGATTGCATCGTGGTCGCGGCCGAGGACCGCGTGCGGGTGTTGGATCCGGGCGAGTTGTACGCGCTGGAACGTCTGGCGGGCCCGACCGGCGTGCAGCGCATCCGTCGCGCGTTCCGGGGTGAGCGAGTGCTCACCACTGCGATCTACGACGTCACGCATGCGCAGCGGCCTGTGATCTATGTGTTGGCCGGACACGGGGAGTATTCGATAGAAGATCCCGAGCGGCTCCGTGGGTTGGCGGCCGCCGCGCGGCGGTTGCAACGCGAGGGATTTGAACTCCGCACGTTGGTCCTCACCGCCGACGGCGGGGTACCGGCGGATGCCGCCGCGATTCTCATCCCCGGCCCCCGGACTCGATTCGCCCAGCCCGAACTGGACCAGTTGCAGGCTTATTTGGAGCGGAATGGACGCGCGCTGATCCTGCTGGGCGGAGGCCGGACCACCGGTTTGGAATCGTGGCTGCGGCGTTGGGGCGTGGTGGTCGGAGATGATCGCGTCGTGGACGGGGGGCGCAATCTCGGTGGCGGGTTGCTGGTTACGCGGTTTGTACGGCATGGTGTAACGGAACGCATCCGCGATTTGGCTTGCGTCTTCTACGAACCGCGCTCAGTGGAACCGGCGCCGGAGGTGTCCGGCCCAGTCCTGGGTGCGGATCGACCTCGGGTGACGCGGCTGGCATTGACCAGCGATCGCGGCTGGGCTGAAACGGATTACTTGTCGCCGCCTTGGACCTTCGACGAGGGGCGCGATCGCCGTGGGCCGGTGTGCATGGCGGTGGCCGTGGAGCGTGGCAGTATGGAGGACTTGGCCTTGGGATTGCCGCTGACCCGCTTGGTCGTGGTGGGTGATTCCGCGTTCGTCGCCAATGGCGCGATGGTGGGCGGCAACGAGGACTTTCTGGTCGGCGCGGTGAATTGGCTCGTGAATCGGCGCATCCAGCTCGACATTCCAGAGCGTCCGATCGAAGTGCGGCAAATCGAGATCTCCCGAAACGGCTTGCGGTGGTTGGCCATCACCTCCGTCGGCGGAGTGCCGGGGCTGGTGGCCGTCTTGGCGGGGTTCGTTTGGTGGCGGCGACGAGCATGAACCACGTTTGGACTCGAACGAATCGGGTGCTGTTGGCGATCACCGTGGTCCTCGGTGGCCTGTGGTTCTGGTCCGTGCGCCGAACCGGGCCGGCGCGAGTGGGCCAGGCGGATCTTGCGCTGGAGCAACGCCGATTCGACCCGGAAGAAGTCGTCGCGCTTCACATCGAGTCGGGTCCGTTGCGCGTACGACTCCAACGGCAGGATCATGCGTGGAAGATCGTCGAGCCCGCATTGCCCGACGCGTTGGCGGATACGGTCGAAGTCTCGAGGTTTCTCCATCTTCTCGCGACCGCGGCATCGGATCGCCTGGTGCCACCCGAAGTGGCGCGCAGTGTTCCCGCGGCGGAGTGTGGTCTGGATCCCGGGCGTGCGCGCGTTCGAATCGAACGTTCCGGTGGGGAGCTGCACATTGCGATCGGCGAACCCCTCCCGGGAGGTCGGTTGTACTTGCAGATTCTCCCCGGGGATTGGAGGGTGGTCACCCGCACGAATCTGCTGGCCTCGTTGCCGACGGACCTAAGCCATTGGCGCGACCGCACGCTGTTTCCGGGTTGCGGCACGGTCGCGTTCATCCGCGTGCGGCGCGCGGATGGTTTGATTCAGATGGTCCGGACTCCCTCCGGCGCCTGGAAAATTACTCAGCCGATCGTGGCGCAGGCCGATGGGGTCGTTTTGGACCGCTTGGCGGGGATGCTGGGGACCGCTCGCATCTCGGAATTTCTTCGCGACGACCTGGCTGAGGGTGCGCCGTATGGACTGGACGAAACCGCCGTGGAAGTCGCGGTGGATTCCAACCCGCAAGGCACCCGTCCGGTGACGGTGCGGTTCGGACGCCGGTGCGACCACACCGCGGACCACGTTTACGCCGCGTGGCTCGGGCGTCCGAGCTTGTTCACCGTTCCCTTGGTGATCCCTTTGACCGTATCGTTGCCGGTGGACGACTACCGCGAGCGGCGGTTGGTGGCATGGCCGGTGGACCGCGTCGCTGTATGGTGCCTCGAACGCGGAGAAAAGCGATTGTGTGTGGCTCGGACGAACGAGGAGTGGAGGTTGACCGAGCCGATTGCGGTTGAGGCGGATGCGGCCCGCGTGGAAGGGTTTCTTCACACTTGGCTGACCACGCGCATCGAGTCCTATTTGCCCTCGGACGAGCGCTGGCGGGCGGTGTCGACTGGCACCCTGGTTCGACTCCGCTTGTGGTCCCAGCCCTCCACCGCGGAGGTGGCGCGGGTAGAACCGCCGTTGCGCGAGGTCGAGTTGACCCTGCCCGCGCTGCCGCTGGATCCCATACCAGTGCGAATTATCGAGGGCGATCAGACAAACTTCGTGACCATCCGCGCAAAGGATCCCGGCCTGGTATCTCCAGAGCCGCTCCGGTTCCGATCGCGGCGGTTGTTGAGCTTGGCCGCGGACTCGATCCAAACCCTTTTGCTTTCTCGTGACGGGGTGGACCAAAAACTCACTCGTACCGGCACCAACACGTTCACCACGGCGGACGGGAAGCCCGTGCCGCCGTCTGTATGGATGCCGCGGCTGCGGGCGTTGTCGGCGTTGCGTGCGCTCCATTGGGTGGCAGACAACCCGCCCGAACTGGTGTCCTATGGGCTCGACCCCCCGCGAGCCACGCTCACGATCGTCACGGGACAAGACCCGACCGCAGCGGTCACCCTCTGTTTCGGACAGGTCACGCCCCAAGGGGTCTACGTGTGGAACCGCAGCCAGAACCTGGTGGCGTTGTTGGACCTCGAAACCGCCGAGCTCTTGACTCGGGATCTCGCACCGGCTGCTGGCCCGGGTTCTACTGAATCGGGTCCTTCGCGCCCGCAATGAAGTCGGCGAAAGTTCGGCGTTGGTTGGTCGTGTTCGGGCGCGGCACGCTGTGGCTGGCGCTGCTGGTGTCGATGGTGGGGCTGTGGCTCCACTGGGCGGGATTGCCGGCCAAGGCGCGCCAATGGGTGGCGCGGCGTTTGGACCGACGCGCGGCGATTAGCCTAGGCTCGCTTCGTCTTCGTGGTTGGAGCCGGGTGGAAGCCGAACAGGTGACCTGGGCGCCGCGCGCTGCCGATGCACTCGGGCCGACGGTGACCGCCAAGAGAGTCTACGTCGCGCTTCACTGGCCTTCGTTGTGGCGGGGTGAGTTTCCGGTGCGTGGTGTACGGATCGAACACGGCACCGCGGTCTGGCAACCGCCAGAGGAATGGAACCTGGCCCCGGTGGTGTGGAGCAATGTGACGATCGAGGCCGCCCCGGTTACGACCGGCGTCTGGCACGTGGCGGCCCGAGGAAAGTTCGACCAACTCGAATTTCGCCTGGACCTAAGAATCCCGGAACCGGTCACCCGACCCACCGCGCTCCATCCCCCACCGGCGAGAATCAATGTTCCACAACTGCGGCCCATGCTGCCGGACTGGGTGCGGTGGTTGCGCCCAGGATTCCTCGGCCCGGGTACCTTGCGAGTTCAGGCCGACTGGACTGCAGAAGAAGCACCCCGATGGGAGATCACCGGTCAGGGTTCTCGTCTCCAGCTCGGCCAGCTCCAGTGGGACCGATGGGAGGTGGCCGCGACGGCGGAGCGTGGGATGTGGGATCTCGAACAAGTTCGGTTGGAGCTCGACGGTCAATATCTGCGCGTGAGCGGAACCGTTCCTCCTGACTTGCGACAGGCCGAGCTTTCGATTTCCATGCGTTTGCGCTCGGACCTGATCGCAGTGTTGCCGCTTCCGCCTCCCTGGCATCGGTGGCGAGCTTCGGCGGCTTGGCGTTTGGACGGGGATCTTGAGGGGGACGTTCGGGTGGGCCCGATGCCGCCGAATTTGGAACCGACGCCCGTTCAGGCGCGACTAGGCCTGACGCAGTGCGAGATCGCCGGTGTGTGGATCGAATCCCTTCACGCGCGGTTCACGCTCGACGCGCAACGGCTCCAGCTACACGAGCTGACGGCGGAGTTGGGCCGTGGGCCGGGCGCGGGGCCATGTCGCCTCTCGGGCGAGTGGAACCGAACGACGAACGAGATCACGTTGAGCGGAGAAACCGCCTTCGATCCGTCCTGCCTGGCTCCATGGTTGGGCGATTTGGCCGCGGTGCAGGTCACGCAGTTCCGTTTTGTGGGCCCCCCGCCCCGAGTGCGCGCGAAGGTCCGAGCCATCCCCGGCGACGCCAATTCCGTCGAACTAGACGGCCACTTCGATATGGCCGACGTAGTCTGGAACGGCGCCTGGATGTCCCGGGCATCTGCGGACGTGTCGCTTCAGGCGCGACAGTGGAAATTCGAGCACGTGCAAATCGAGCGGCCGGACGGAGCCTTTCGGGGCCGCGTGGAGCATGACGAAGCACAGCGGCTGGTGAGGGTGGAAGGCGAATCGAGCATTCCCTTGCCGGCGTTGGCCCGATGGGCGGGCCCGGGGGCCCACGCGTGGCTATCGCGGATTCGGTGGGATGGTCCGACGCACCTTCGAGTGTCCGCCCAAGTGGATTACGGCCGGAACGAACAGCACAACGGCACCGCAGAGCTCGAAGCCGAGCGTGTAGGGTATAGTTGGTTGGTGTTCGATCGGTTGCGGGCGGATATCACGGTGTCCTCCCGCACGGTTCGGGTGACGAGCGCTTCGGGCTCCGCGTTCGATGGCACGTTCGGCGGCACAGCAGAAGTCGAACTTTCCGTCAGCAACCGGCCCCCGTTGTACCAAGTGCGGGCGGCCGTCACGAACGCAGATTTCACTCGGTTACTTGCTGCGTTGCTCGACCGTTCCGATCCTCCCCAAGGCGGCCGATTGTCAGGGCATTTCGAGCTCTCTGGGCACATGGGATCCGGCCAAGGACCGACGGCGCGCGGAACGGGGTACGTCCG
>CAACVY010000110.1 GCA_900661335.1 uncultured bacterium
AACAAAGGGCGAAATTCCTCCGAGGCCCAGGCGAGCCCCGCCAGTCCAATCCACCATAAGATCTTCTTGCTCGTCATTATCCGTCTCCGATGTCAACTTATGCGCATACACCATACGAAGGTGGTTCCGTTCTGTCAAGCTTTACGGCATCTGAATGGAGAATTCGGCGTCGTACTCTCGCCAATCCCAGGTGGAAATTCGAATGCGTACCACCGTTAGGCGCCCCTTAACGACGTCTACATCCCAGGTCCCATACCGTACTCCGTGGCGTTGGTCCAACACCACACGATGGACTCCGGGGTCCAGGTCTATTGCGAGCTCATCATACTCACCAAGCCGCCCCGAGGATTGGCCATCCACGAACACGTCCAAGGAGTCGCCAGTGAGATTTTCGAGAATAATCGCACCTTGATCTGGCGGTGGAGTATGGTCGTAATCTTTCTCCTCGCACCCAACCCACACGAATAGGCCTAAAAGAGCCGGTCTCAGCGCCGATGAAACTTTAGTTCGCATTCACCTTGAAAATACTTTGATCACGATCCACTTCCAAGGCTGGTATGCTGCTACGTCTAAGCGAGCGCCGAATACGCCGATAGAATGCGGTCACGAAAACGCGCGAAGCTGTAGCAACGTTCGAATTCCAATTTCGCGTTTTGGCCGACTTGGGCCGCTCGATTCCAATCGGTAAGGGCTTCGCGGATGGCCCGCGCCAGATCCCTCGGTTCCGGCTGGGCCAGGAACGCGATGCCATCGTGCAAGACTTGGGTATGGGTTGGAACCCGGGTCGCGACAATCGGTCGGCCCGTCTGCATGTAGGTGTAAATTTTCATGGGCGGGTTCCGGCCGCGACAACGCGGACTCGCCAGTACGTCGGCCAGCGTCAACCAGGTGCGCATTTCGTGCGCGGGTCGCGCACCGACGAACACGCACGTTTTGCCTGCCCCAACCGCGCCGGCCAACTGACGAAGCGCCTCGACTTGTTCCGGGCGGCCCCCCACCAAAACGGCCCGAAATTCCAGTCCTGCGCTGGCCAAAATGCCGGCCGCCTGAACCAAAATCTCTACCCCCTGGTAGGGCTCGAAGTTTCCTGTGTAAAGAACGCAGGGCGTCCGAGCTAAACCCAGACGCTCTCGCCAATCGCGCGCACCGGCCTCGTCGGGTTGGAACACGTCCTCGGGAGCCGTGTCGGGGAGCACCAGCACCCGCTCGTGGCCCACACGGCGCCGGACCTCGTCGGCGTGGTCGGGCCCCACGGCAATCACTAGGGCGGCCACGGCCATTGCCTTGGCCTCCATCCAGCGCGCAAGCGCCAAGGGTATACCTCTCGTGGCAAACCCACTGTAAACAAGTTGTTCGGAAATGTACGAGTCCATCTGATACACTAACCGAGCTCCCCGTCGAGGCCACAGTGCCGCGAACAACCCTGCCTCCTCGACTGCGTGCACCACATCATACCGGCGACGCCAGAGGCGAAGCGCCATGGACCACGCAAAGGGGATGTCTTGACAAAGCTTTGCGCGCGTCGGACCGATTCCAACCCTGCGAATGCCAGGCACTTTCCAGCAGCGAAAAATCCGTAGACCCGGCAGCGTGAGATCCCGGCCGAAAGGATAACACAGCAGGTCCACATGGTGGCCGGCCTCCGTCAACACACGGAGCACATTCCGTGCTCGCAGTGGGGTACCACGGTCCTCGAGAAACGGTTGCGGCGCTAAGAATAAGATCCTCATGCGACGGCTCGTACCATGCGGTCCTTCCAATCCCCGCATTTCTGTAATGTTGTCCTGAACGAACGACGGAAACTCAACATTCAAGCTAGTCCCGATGGATCGGCTCCAAACTACGACCGCCCAGCGCCCCGGAGTCCGGATTGACTCACGACTCTAACGGGTTCTCTTCGCCAACCAGGTGATCGTTCATGAAGCTGAATAGTTCCGACAAACGCGGCTGCCAGAAGTCGCGGTCGTGTCCTCCGGGGCCTTCCTGATATGCGCACGGCCAATCGAGCCGGGCAAGGAGGTTGCGAAATTCCCGATGGTCCCGAAGGTGTCCATCATCCAAGCCGCAGGCCAACCATACCGCCGGACGGCGCTCGGGCCGCTGCGAAACATTTTCTGCAAGACTGAACACGTCGTACGCCCCGCGGGGCAGACTGCTCGCAAGGGCAGTTTGGTACGCTTGCCCCCGTGGATGAGGTTTATGCCCAAAATACAACGAACCGGATAAAACTCCCACAGCCCCAAACACATCCGGGTGCCGCAGTCCCAGCATCAGTGCCCCATACCCACCCATGCTCACGCCTGCGATGCCGCGGGCTGTTCGCGCTGCGACAGTCCGGAACATCCGATCCACGGCGCCACGAACATCTCGCACAATCGCATCCTCCCACGCTCCCAGTCCAGCCGGGCGGGGGTCATTGACGTAATAGGACTGACCTCCATCGGGCATGACCACCATAAGTCGGTACCGGGCCGCGACCGTCTCCACGTCATAAGAACGCCACACTTCACAATCCGCCCCTAATCCGTGCAAAAGGTACACCACACAAAATGGACCTCGGCCCACCGGACACAAGATCTGGACTCGAACTGGGTGTCCCAGCGCGGGGCTATCCATATGAAGACTCAACCGATGCATGTTCCTCATCTTCCAAGGGGAACTCGCCCCGCCAGAGCATGCTGCAACGTTTGGGGGTCTGCGTACGCGATCCCGCTCCCCACCGGCAAGCCGTACGCGATTCGCGTTACACGGACCCCCAATGGGAGGATCTCCTCCCCGAGCCAACGCGCCGTGGCCTCATTTTCCGCGTCCGTGTCCAGGGCGATGATGACTTCGGTAACGCCCCCGGTGCGAATCCGATGCAACAGGCGTTCGAACCGAAGCTCCTGCGGGCCTTGACCCCGCATGGGCGAAATATGCCCGAGCAACGCATGATAGCGCCCGCGAAACGCGCCGCTGGCCTCGATGATCGCGATATCGGCAGGATCCTCGACCACGCACAGCACGTGGGAATCTCGCCGGGGATCGGTGCAAAGCTCGCAAGGATCGCGTGTCACCAGCGTAATCCCCCCGCACTCGCTGCACAGACGCACGGACGCGTCCAACTCCTGCAGCGCTTGCACCAAATCTTTGAGTAGCCCTCGGTTCCGATCCCACGCCAATCGCAGCGCGATCCGCTCGGCCGACCGTCGCCCAAGCCCTGGCAAACCTGCCAATACTCGAACCAAGCGCTCTAGTGGTTCGATCATTTCTCTCCTCGTCTCAACCTATACTCGGCCCAATCCTACACTGGGTTTGACCTCCTGCCGCACCACACCTCCGCAAGCGATCACTCCAAGTGAACAATTTTACCGTCGAACATGTCCAAAAAATTCACAATCCGGGGGTCCTCCAATAGCTTTCGTCGCGCCTCCGCGGCCTCATCCGCCGTTCCCATGGGCCTCTCCGACCTTTCAATCTGCCCGGCTTCCTCGGGCGGCGAGCTGCGCGACGACACGGCCGGGGCGGCCCGCGGCGCTTCCGCGGGTGTGGCCGGTGACGGAGACTCTGCGGTAGCGCTTACTATGAAGTTGAGCTGAACGTCTTTTCCGAACACCTGGGCCACGGCCCTAGCAAGGATCTGCTCCCTTGACGTACTGCCCGAGCCCACACGTCGGATGACACTTCCTGGGACCCGAATGATCAACTGGCGTTGCTCCTCACTCCATTCTGGGATGATCGCCCGCAAAGCTCGCGCTAGAATGGGATGCGCCGCCTCAAGCAAATTGCACACCTTTCCCCACATCTCGTTCAAACCACTTGCGCGGGATGCGTCTTGTTCAAATTCCGTCGCACAAGTGGGGCCAGGAGAACCCTCTGCCGGATGTGCCTCGGCTACTTTTGGGCTTGGTGGCGAGCTCGGATTCCCCACCCCGGGTACTGTGGGAAGGGTCGGCACGGCTGTGGGTCCGTTCGAGGTCGGCCCCGTGTCTGGCGAACCCCTGAGGCCCCCCTC
>CAACVY010000118.1 GCA_900661335.1 uncultured bacterium
ATTCGACTTGCGGCGCGGCCATCGGGACTTCGGAGCGGGCATGATGGAGCCCGGCACGGAACAACGGCGGCGGTGGCTGCGCTTTTTGGCGGAACATCGCCTCGGTGTGGACTCGATCCGACCCGAGCCGAAGTTCGAGTTGCGTGGCGATCGAGTGTACGTGGACTTGACACGCTATGAGGCGGAAGCGCGGTACTGCTTTGCCGAGCTCAATATGCGTGCGGCCTACTTACCGCAGTTTTTTTACGAGTTCGGCTGGGCGTATCGGCCCAAGTCGCGCTGGGGCCTGGAGCCATTCGACCCGACGCACGCCGCCGCCGTGCAAGAATGCGCACGGCAGTTTGCCCAATGGGCGCGTGCGCATGGCTGGCACGACCGTTTCGTCCACTACATTTCCGACGAACCGCATTTTTGGCATGACCATGTGCTCGAGCAAATGCGGCGGTTGTGCCAACTCTACCACGACTCCGGCGCCGGCTTCCCAATTTATTCCAGCACGTGGAGGTATTGCCCATCGTGGAGCGACTCGCTCGACATTTGGGGCATTGGACAGTACGGCTGTTTTCCAGTCGAGGCGATTCGAGAAGTCCAGCAGAAGGGCCGGCAGGTATTGTTCACTGGCGATGGGCAGCTGGCCCTGGACACTCCGTACCTGGCGATCGAGCGGCTCTGGCCCTACTACTGTTTCCGATATGGCGCGATCGGGTTCGAGTTTTGGGGTGTCTCGTGGTGGACCTGGAACCCGTGGCAGTTTGGCTGGCATCCGTTCATTCGGCAGAGTGCGGACGGCCAACGTTGGTACTACGTACGGTATCCCAACGGCGATGGATATTTGGCCTACCCAGGTGAAGCCGTGGGGTTGCAGGGACCCGTAAGCTCGATTCGACTCGAGCAAGTGCGTGAAGGTCTGGAAGATTACGAGTTGCTGAGGTTGCTGCGGCAGCGAGTCGGGGCGAACGGGCATCCTGCCCTGAACCAGGCGAGCGGGTTGGTGACGATTCCAAATGCCGGAGGGTTACGATCGTTGAGCATCTTGCCCGAACCGGACCGAGTGGTCCAGGCGCGGTCCGCGGTGCTCGAAGCTTTATCGTCCCCGCACTGATGCGATCCATTGTGGGACCGGAGCGCGTCGGCAGCTCTACAGTTCATTGGGCGCGGGACCTCAAAGCCGTCCGACCTATGGCAGCCGAGTTGAATCCGTGGGCGTGCGGCCAGGATTGCATTCGGTGTCGGGGCGTCTCCGCATGAGGCTGAAGTTGCACCACCGGACCTCAAGATGCCCATCCTCCTCGCGCCAAAATTCGCCTGAAGGGGAGCGCGAGAGTAGCAAGTGCCCGCCTTCGAGCCCTAGGTCTTCCCATCCTGCTTCGGCCAGGCGCGCCGCTGCGCGCTCGAGGGTTTCTTGATAAACCTGGTCGTCGATCCAACCTTGGCGATGGGCCGCGAGCAGGCTGACTGGGGTGCACCGCTCTTCGTCCCGTTGGGCCAGGGTTTCATCGCTACCGTTCCAGTATCCCCACACGACGATGTACGGATGCCCGGGCCGCAGGACAGGCTCGCCGGTCGGCGTGCGCCAAACGCTGTGAGTGGTGAATCGCCGGTCGAGGTGGGAAGCTCCTTTGGGCTCGCCTTCGAGGTGAGTTTGGCCCGCCATGTAGATGGCACGCGGATACGTGGTGGGGATGCCGGCGGCCATCAGCTCCAGGGCGACGGCCACCTCTTCGAAGGGGCTGTTGTAGCCGTGCGAGAGGATCTCCGCAGCACGCGGATGATCTTCGGGAACTTCTGGATGCTCGCCCACGCGCGAGACTTTCCACACCAAGCGAATTTGGTCCTTGCTCTGCGTGTACCAAACTTCGTTGGATTCCGAGAGGCGGCACCGCCGTGTGCGCCGCCAACGCTCGGGCAGGAAGTAGTCGAACAGCGAGGGATCGCGGCCGACCACCCACAGTTCGCCGCCGGTGCTCTCCGAGTGGCCGTATACGTAGTCCACGCCGAGGATGTTCATCCATTGAAGGTGGGGCGGCCATCCGTGGCTTCGGTCTGGCGCAAAGCGCGCGGACTGGTGTTGCAGGTACCACTGACGCCGCGCGCGACCGACTTCTGCCTCGTGCTGCGGCGTTCGGGCCAGCAGCTCGAAATCCACCAGGGCGTACGCGACGGCGCCGGTGCGGTCCCGCAGCAACGAACCGTCGGGGCGAACGCGGACGATCATGTGCTCCGGCTTGAAGTCCAACACTTGAAACCCTTTGGCGGCCAACTCGCGTTGCCCACGTTCGGCCAGTTCCTGGACAGTGTCCCAGTGTCGTTCCAGCCCGCCGGGCCATTGGGAGACGGCCTCCACGATCGAAACCCCGCGGATCCACTCGTAGACGAGGATGTACTGGCGGCAAATATCCAACTCCACATCGCGGTACCTGGCCTGCTTGCGTTCGATGCGAGACGCCAAGCGTCCCAATTGCCAAGGTTCGAGACGTTCGGGCGGTACGAAGATCGCCAGTGGCTTGTGCGTACGGATCCGCGGAGCTCCGGGGCTGTTCCGAAGTTCCATGACCAGCGCGAATTCCTCGTACGGGCTGTTGAATTCAGCCTCTACAAACCGTGTGAACGTGAACGTGTCGGTGGGAATTTGCTCTCCGACGCGGCACCACTTCACGACCAAGTCGCGGGCCATCCCGTGCACCGTTCGGGTTCGAATGCGATAGGCGGTGCTGGTGCCCACCAAGCGTTCCCGGTACCGAGTAAACCACTCCGGGGTAAACCAAGATTGAGGATGGACGTGGTCCATGAATGCCTGGCCATACGGCGTCAAATACAGGTCGCCGCCGTCCGGCAGGCGAAGGTGAACATAGTCCACGCCCAACAAGGTTAGACGGTTCATACGCGTCGCCGCGGGCGCTTGCCCGCAGTGCCACTGCGTCTATACTCTACCGCTCAGTTCAGCACGTAGCCACAAGAAAGGGGTGTGTCCATGTTGGCTCATTCCGGCGTCGTTCGGTCCACCATAGTTCTATCCAGTCTTGCGGCCATGCTGTGGGAGGACGGTTCACGGGCGGCCGAAGTTCCGAGGTTGGAGCGTCAACCTGGAACTCGCCCGCGAAACATTGTGTTCATTCTTTCCGACGACCACCGCTACGACGCGATGGGATTTCTCGGCCACCCGTTCCTGCAGACGCCTCATATGGACTCGTTAGCACGGCGCGGCGCATATTTTCGGAACGCGTTGGTGACCACTTCATTGTGCTCTCCCAGCCGCGCCTCGATCCTCACGGGATGGTACACGCACCGCCACCGGGTGATCGACAACAACCGACCGCTTCCGGAGGGCGTGCGCACGTTTCCGGAGTACCTCCAAGCCGCGGGCTATCAAACGGCGTTCATCGGAAAGTGGCACATGGGCGGCGATCGTGATGATCCACGCCCAGGGTTCGACTACTGGGTGAGCTTCCGCGGTCAGGGCTCCTACCTTCCCACGCGAGCCGGTTTGAACGTCAACGGCACGCGCGTGCCGCAGAAGGGCTACATCACCGATGAACTGACGGACTACGCGATCGAGTGGTTGAATCGCACGTCTCGGGATCGGCCGTGGTTTCTCTTCCTTTCCCACAAGGCTGTGCACGC
>CAACVY010000117.1 GCA_900661335.1 uncultured bacterium
GAGAAATTCGGTTAAAGTGGCAGTAGATCCGCTTGGACTAGTATTTATCTATTTGATCGATCACGACGCGGCTGGCCACCAGGGACATGCTGCGGTGATCACAGGGAACGATGCTGTTGGGTATCGCTATGATTCGTACGGCCCGTGCAATCGAAAAACCAGGAAAGGCAAAGGACGTCAGGGAATTTACCGCTTTCGAACATTAAAGGATGCGTTGGATTTCGCAAAGAAAATGGGATATCAAGAAGGGGTCCAGTTCAAGACGAGTCCCGACCAAGACAGACGCGCCTGGGAGGAGCTGGATCAATGGCATCGTGGTGGTGGAGAAAAATATGAAATGATCAAGCACTACGACCCGCTTTCGTGTAATTGCCAGCATTTGGTAAACGCAGCCGCGAGAGCTGCGGATGTCAGAGACTATACGGATTCATTGACTGGTAGAGCTCATCCAAATGTTTCATTTAATGAACTTGTGCAGGGAGGCCGTGGAGAGCTGCTGAAGTTGTGAGCCATGACTAAATTGAGCCGGCGATTGTGTGGTCTTGTATTGATGGCGATGTATTCGTCTGGATACGCAACCCTAGATTTGGGTGAACAGACAACAAACTTGGTGGAACTTGCGCTGGTGCCGATTCGTCACTTTTACGACTTTTTAGTGACGCCTACGGAGGGCTGGTCAGTCAAGGATTTTGAGCGACGAGCTCCTATACGTGAGGATGACAAACTACCGTTCCCTGCCCGCTTGGGGTCAGCGTTCTACGCACAGCTTATCCGAGAAGTGCTTTTGCCGGCTCGCAGAGATGGCGTATGCACGGGGTCGCCCTTGCAAGACGCGGAGATCCTGTATGGCCTGGTAAGCGCTGACAATGCGTTATCGGGGAAAAATTCGAAGTTGCTGTCAAACGAACCGCGCGTGATTTTTTTGTGTTTTCCAATTCAAATCAGGTCGGAATCAGGTCGGTCCCTGACGGTGTTCAAGCAGGTGTCATTCCGTCCCACCTATACTGATGTCAAGGCTTCGGCGTGTGTGATTAAAGACGTCATTTTCGTGAATGGAATCTTGGTTGTTGGGGGCGTATCGGACCCATACTGGGCGCTCAAGCCGCATCACCTAAAGACGGATCTGTGGTGGCGTCTTGGCTTAAGGCCGCCAAAGCCTTCTGTGGAGTATGTATCTTTGGATTTGGCTACGAATCTCATTGGTAGGGAGTCAAATGAGCCTCTGGAGTTATGCAAAGGTTCAATGGGTGAGCACAACAAAGGGTCAGAGGCCAGAAACATCGTAGTGTCCGACGAGGATTTGAAGGCAGCGTTAGGCGCGGTTGACGAGTTTTACCGGCACTTAGTTATGGGTACACCGCCCGAGCATTGCCCGAACGTTTTTGCTGTGAGGTCTGCTACGATCGAGAAATTGTGCGGAGACGATAGCGTACGTGTTTGGAAGCTATTTCAAGAGATGCGCGAGTCCATAGATATAGGTGTAACGGAGTATTTGACGAAGAGGGATACAACTGAAACTGAACGGCTCGAGGAGTATATCAGATTATTCTGGTGGGTCGTTCTCCCTTACCAACCCCACCAGTCAAGCCCCTCACGGCGCTTCTACATTGTATTTACAACGAGGGGGGCCGGCCAAGTGAAAGACCCGTGCCTGGGGCTCATAATAGGACAGGTGTGGATTCCAGTGGCTCGGTTCGATGACGGGTTTCGGATTATTTACAACGAGCTGATGGTCAATGGGATCCCTATATATCAGATGGGCTTCACCGAGTTGCCACCTTCGGTCGAGCTGTGGAGGGCATTAGGGTTTCCGACAGATCCGGAGGAAATGCGTCGGGCGCGAGTGAAGCTGACGAGATTTCGGGTTGAGGACGAGGACCGTTTCGATGGCGACTGCCCATGATGTTCGTCGGTTTTCCTTGGTCAGTCTTTGTGCCTCATAGACAGCGATCGGGAGTGTATCCATGAGAAAGTCCTTTCGACCGTGGTCCGGGATGGTTTCGAGTGTGATTTGTGTGATTGTGTTGTCTAGTATCACGGCTGGGTGGAGCGAATCGGGTTTTTGGGATCTAAATTCTTTAATCAATGAAAGCTTGAAAGCCGTTCGTGAATTTTATGATTTTGTAGTGACAGACTGGGGGGGCAAGGGCGAGGAAGAATTCGCGGAGATGATGCCTTGGATTTTCGATACTCGATTGGAACCAAAAACTTACTTAACTTGGTTCCAACTCTGCTTAATCAAGAAGGTTTTAGTCTCAAAAGGGCCATCTTCGCCCAAGTCAAAAAAGCCGGATCATCCGCTCAAGTCGTGGGACGTGTTCGTCGGTTTTGCACCCGATCAGTACCCGATGAATTCTGCAGGGATCCGGGAAGTATACGTAATTTTGCAATCTCCGCTCGAAATAGGGCAGGGGAGCGAGTCGACACTGGGGTACAAGCAGGTCTTCCTGAAGACTGTTCATCATCCTCGAGGTCGACCCTTGATATCCCGCGGTCGCATCAGCGTGAATGGGATCATGTTGTTTGATGATCTCTGGAGCGAATATTGGATCGAGAAATTTCCCCATTGTTCGTATCTATGGATTGACCTGTGGACACGCTTTGGTATTTCGGTGCCTTGGGAATTTCCTGTACGGCCGTTTCCAGCCGAAAGGTTTCGAGTCGTAGCTGGAACGCGAGCTCCGTCCTCAAAGAGCGGCGCAGACAATGAGGGATCAACACCGGAAGAAGAGGGACAGGAGGGAGTGAAGCAGTGGTTGAAATCAGTGATGAGATCGTTAATTCCTTCTTGGAGGAGGCGCGAGTGTTATGCGGACGAGGGACCTGGTAAAGACTTAGAGAGGGCGATCAGCCACGCGAAGGGTGTCTTGTCGATTTTCTATGAGGAGCTGTTGAACGACCGACCATCGGGGGAATGTCAGAATATATTCGTTTCTGGATCGGGCGGCACAATGTTGAAAGAGTTCGAGGTCGAGAAAACATGGGCATGGCTCAGGGAGCACCGGTGGTTGTTTGTGGATCCGACCTTGCTTACGAACCGATGGCGCACGGCGAGCGAGGTGATGTCCGAATTTGTGGAAGCACCGTCGGTGGTCGCCTTCAAGATACCGCTATGCCTCCCGAAAATTGCCTCGCAGGAATTCTTCGTGATTTATGAGTTGGACCCTCCGCAACCACCTAATGAGCCGTTGTGGTTGAATTGCGATCCAAAGACGGTTCGACAGGTGTGGTTTCCGATCGTACGGACGTCGGCAGGTTATCGAATCGCAGTGAATTCGATTCTAGTGAATGGATTTCCTGTGAGGAGTTTACAGTCTAGCCGTGTTCCTTCGTCACTGGAGCTGTGGGAGGCGTTAGGATTTGAACTTCGTCGGCAAGAAGTGACAAAGCCATGAGGCTAGGGACATACGGCGGTCTCGGTAGGTCTAATTTTAAGGTGCACGCTGGGAATGGGGTGTTGGTAAGCCACACAGTGAACAGCATGAACCAGTACACGGCGGTGGGTGGCGAGCCACTGAGCTACGACGCCAACGGGAAGCTGACCACCTGCCGGGGTTGAGCCTGCAATACGACTTGTGGAATCGCTTGATCAGTGCAGCGACGGAGTCCAATCTGGTGCTGTTCGCGTACGACGGACCGCATCGCTGCGTGAAACGGGTTGAGGTCCAGAACGGGGTAGGTCGCACGACAGTGATGGTTTGGGGTCATAAGCCGTCGCAA
>CAACVY010000116.1 GCA_900661335.1 uncultured bacterium
CCGTGCCCGATCCACGACTCGGCCCCGCGCTGGATCGGGCGGTCCGATTGATCCTGGCGGCCCAGATTCGGAACCCGATGGGGGGGTGGCGGTATTCCCCGGATGCGGAGGATGCGGACACGACCGTCAGCGGGGCCCAGGTGGTCGCGTTGCTCGCGGCGCGGAACGCGGGGTGGTTTGTTCCTGAGGAAGCGTTGGATCGCGCGATTCGTTTCTATCAGTCCTGCCAGCTGGGGGATGGACAAATGGGGTATACCGGGCCCGACGGGGGTGGAAGCCCGGCCCGCAATGCCATCGCGGTGGCCGTGGCTGCATTGTCGCGGAGGACCGACGGCGACCTCTTTCGGCGCGCGTGGGCGGTCTTGAGAACTACGGATCCGCGCGAAGGTGGCGGATACTTTTTCTACTACCTCTACTATGCGGCCCAGGCGTTTTTCCAAGCCGACCCTGCGGCCTGGGAAAGGTGGAACTCGCGCGCAGTGCGAACCCTCCTGGAGCTGCAGGGCCCCGACGGCAGTTGGAGCGGTCCCCATGGGACTGCGTTCAGTACAAGTGCGGCACTACTGACCTTGGCGGTCAATTACCGCCTGCTGCCGATCTACGAACGATGAAAGGAGTGATGTCATGAACTGGACAGGCGCATATGGCTGGCTTGCTGGTGGTCTGGGGACGGTCGTCGCGGCGTCCGCGGCGTTGCCGGTGAACCAGCTGCCCGTCCTCAGGCCGGCGCCGGGCGCAACGCCAGAAACCACGGCGGGGGCGGCGGCCGCCAATGGCAGTGCGCGCGGCGGAGCGGAACCGGCGCCGAGCTCGAAGATAGCGACCAACGTCGTGGACCGGTTGACCTTGACATCTGGCGAGTGGGTGCTCGGACAATGCTTGGGCATCGCTCCCGACCGTGGAATCGTGATCTGGGCCCATCCGCTCGCGGCGGTTCCGTGGGAGCTCCGGTCCACAGGCATCCGAGAAATTCAGTTTGGGCGCAGGGACGAGCTGCGTACGCGCCCGCAGGAGCACGCATTCGTGCGGTTGACCAATGGTGACCAACTGCTCGGAGAGCTCGAATTCATTGACTCCACGCAGCTGGTGATTCGCTGCACCGGCGTTGGGCGCTTGCGGATTCCTCGCGGTATGGTGTCCGAGATCGTGGCGGCATCGGCGAACGAAGAGGTGTTGTACGAGGGTCCCAACGATCTTGCGGAGTGGAGCGTACGCGGCGATGCCCAGCGCCAGTGGGAGGTGCACGACGGCGCACTCATTCCCCTCAATCCCTCTCCCATCGGTCTGGTCGTGCGCGACGCGGGCGACCGGCTGAAGATACAGTTCACGATGGAGTGGCAAGGCTTTCCGAGCTACTTGAACCTCTGGTTCTTTCACGACCGGCCTGAGGGACCGTCGGGGGATGGCTACATGATGAACATCATGGCTGGGCAGCGCGTGGAGCTCATGCGGATAAGCGCCCGCGGTGGGGCACGGAACCTGGGCACGGTGGAGCTGTCGGGCATCACGCGACCTCGGGGCCAGATGACGTTCACCATCTTGGCCGATCGCAAGTCCGGCGTGGTGGCATTGTGCGAGAACCGCCAGCTGCTGAAGGAATGGAAAGATACCACTCCATTCGAAGGACGCGGAACGGCGGTCTCGTTTATGTCGCAAGGAGGAGGCATGGTGAAGATCTCCAACATCCGACTTGCGCGGTGGAATGGGCTCTTGCCGGTCGCTCGGGAGATGCGCAAGCGAGATGCGGACACGATTTTATTGGCCAACGGCGACGTGCTTTCTGGGCGGTTGGAAAAGCTGACCAACGATGTGTTCGTGGTCCAGTTTGCTTACGGCCCGGCGGGGCATTTGGAATTGCCCGCCGAGCGGGTGGCCCAGGTCGCGTTGGCAGAGGAGTCCGCTACTCGAGCACGGCGACGAAAAGGGGACGTCCGAGTCCATTTCTGGGATGGGGGAACCGTCACGGTTCAACTTGAGCGCGCCGACGCCACGGCCATCGTTGGCACGAGCGAGAACTTTGGAACGGCGACCTGGCCACTGCACCTCGTGCGCCGGATTGAGTTCGACCCCTATGGGGATAGCTCTTTGCCCATGACGCGGTGAATTTCGCTACGTTGCGACTCTTGCATGCCCGGGCCGGATGTCCACGGCGCAGCGCCGTGTGAATCCCCCTGGCGGGTGCGAGGTTGGCAGGCCCGCCGTCGGTTCACCACCTCTCCTTCGACTAACGTGTCGTGCGCGTATGCGCCGAATGCTAAATACACTGTGAGGCCGTGTCTCCTACCCGTAGCGACCCGACGAGCCGCGAGGATGTTGTCCAGCTCTATGGGATTTTTTGGAGCGGAAGGGCCCAATTTCGTCCAAACCCTGGAAGCCCCCAGGGCCAAGTCGTCCAAGCATTGCAAACGATGAAGGCCCGATCGCCCAAGCCTTGGAGGCCATGGGCCTTCTGCCGTCGAATGCTTGGAAACGCAAGCCCTGAGCGTCCCTTCGTTGGGCCGTTGGGGGCTTCGACGGTCCAAACTTTGGACGGTCGCGGGGCATGGCGATGCACGGCGGATGAGTCCGCCAGCTCGCTGGCCGTGCGCGCGAAAGGCCGAGTACTATCCTTCGAGCGTAACGAGCAGGGGCTCTTGAAGCGCCTCGACGATCCAACGGAGGAACCGTGCACCGTCGGCGCCGTCGATGAGCCGGTGGTCGTAGGAGAGCGACAACGGTAGCATCAGGCGAGGCTGGGCTGCGCGGTCGGGACCAAAGACCATTTCGTAGGTGGCTCGTCCGACGCCGAGGATGGCCACCTCGGGTGCGTTGATGATTGGCGTGAAGAACGATCCGCCAATTCCGCCGAGGTTGGTGATAGTGAACGTGCCGCCGGCCAGTTCGTCGGGGGTGATCTTGCCTTCGCGAGCTCGTTGGGCGATCTGCGTGAGCTCGATGGACAGTTGAATCAGGTTTTTCTGGTCCACGTTGCGGATCACTGGGACGATCAAGCCGCGGGGGGTGTCCACGGCTACGCCGATGTGGTAGTACTTCTTGTAGATGATGGCGCGGCCGGGGAGATCCACGCTGGCGTTGAATTTGGGGTGAACCTTCAGCGCGGCGGCTGCAATCTTCAGCAGAATGGCCGTGAGGGTGAGACGGCCGCCGGCGGCTTCGGCGCGCGGGGCGAACCGCTTACGCAGTTCTTCGAGCTGCGTGATATCCGCTCGGTCGTGTTGGGTGACGTGGGGGATGGTTGCCCAAGCGCGGCTGAGGTGTTCGGCGGTGATGACGCGGATGGTCGTCATGGTTTCCCGTTGCACGGGGCCCCAACGACTAAAGTCCGGCAAGGGTTCGGCCTCGAGCGCGCAGTGGGCACGGACCACTCGGCCGGTGTTCATTTGCCGTGCGTGACGTTTGACGTCCTCGATGGTGATCCGCCCTCTGGGTCCGGACCCTTTGACCTGAGTGATGTCGACGCCGATTTCGCGCGCGAACCGGCGCACGGAGGGCGCGGCGGGTACCGGCGTGCGGGACTCAGCGCCTGGCGCAGCGACGGCCGCCTGCGGTCCGGGTTCTGGGGCAGGCGCCGGAGGCGCGGCCACGGGCTCCGCCTTAGGGGGTTCGGTGGGTGCGGACTCTACGGCGGGCGCAGTCGGCGGAGCTTCCGGTCGTGCCGCGCCACCCGCCGCCGCTGCGCGGCCGGGCCGCCAACGGAGAACGGCATCGCCGGTACGGATTTTCTGGCCAACTTGGACGAGCACCGCCGTGACGATTCCTTCGCCCGGAGAAGGCACTTCAGCCGTGGCCTTGCCGGTTTCGACCTCGA
>CAACVY010000115.1 GCA_900661335.1 uncultured bacterium
GGTTTGTCGGCGGATGGGAGGCGTGGACGAACGCCGACGTTCAGGCGCAACTTCGTAATCACGGACATCGCGAGGGACGATGACCATGGCAAGGCGGATGGCCATTAGGCTGGTTCGGTGGGCGGTCGGCGGAACACTTCTGGCGGCGGGTCTGATGAAGTGGATGGATCCGTGGCAGTTTGGTTGGGCCGTCGCTCGTTACCCGTGGGTCCCAGAGTCGTTGGGCCTCGTGGTGGGCGGCTGGATGATCTGGATCGAGCTCTGGGTGGGCGCGGCACTGCTCGCATGGCCCAAATTTCGTCATGGGGCTTGGGTCTTGTCCAGTGCACTGTTCGCCTTGTTCGCGGCGGCCATTGTGTTGGCGTTGGTGCATCATCGGTCCATTCCTTGTGGATGTTTCGGGGTCCACGCTCTGCGTACCGTGACTTGGATCCATGCGTTGGCCGACCTAGCCGCGGCGGTCCTGTGCGGCTGGATGGCACGCAAAGATTTGGCCTCCGTTCGTTCCTAGGCCCCCGGCCAAGCTTTCGGAGCTGGAGCGGGTCGATTAGTTCCGTAAGGTCCTGGAAGCCGACGCAGTTGTGAAACCTAGCGCCGCCATCATGTGGAGGCGTTTTTTCTACGCCCCGAAACGACGAGACGTATGCCTCTTGCACCAGGGCGCGTTCTTGCTCGGACGTCGCTAGCGTCGGAAAGAACGCGCATATCTAGGTCGGTGTTCGACGCCGAAAGATAGGTCGAATTCAGCCCAGGTCTAAAACCGCGTGTTCGCTCTTCATAAAGCCGAATCAGTTTCCAACTGCCCGCCGACCGGAGCGCAACTCCCCTACGATGGTGGACCGAGGGCACCGCGTTTACACCCGCGAGGTCTCGTCGCTACTTTCCGAGACGCTCTTCCCGGTATCGGAGGGAGGCTTCAGCTTGGGTCCAACCCGCGCGCCGAGGGATCGTTCCGATCGGGACCTCGTGCTGGTGAAGACTCGTGGTGCAGTGGGCCAATTCCCACGGCGCAACACTTTGCGGATCGTGGTGCGATGGCATGGCAGGCCTCATGTCTACCGTAGGGTTTTGCCCCTGCAGTCCGAGCTGCATTTCGTGGCTTGCGTTCAGTGCCCGAAACCAGTATCGGTTGGGTAGTACGGGAAGAATGTCATATGCGACCGTTGGAGCTAGTTCGTAACTATCTGCGTGATCCTGCTGGCGTGGATCCTTCGCAAGTCGGTCATCCGTTCGTCACGATCTCCCGACAAAGCTGTGCCGGCGGTCACCGCTTGGCTCGCGCAATTGTGGCCCCGGACTTTATCTTCGCGACGCTGTATCGGTTGCGGCGATGGGACGGCACTCAGCTTCAGCCGGCCCTGGATCGGCCGCGGATCGTTCCAGCCTCTCAACCGCTGGATTTCATCTAGTTGAATCCCGCCATGGACGTCATCATCTGCCCCACTGCTGAATCGGCTGCGCGATGGGTGGCCGACTGCATCGCACGCGCGATTCGGGCCCGTCCGACTATCGTCTTGGGGCTCGCTACCGGGCGGACCATGGAGCGCGTTTATGAAACTCTGGTAGAGTGGCACCGAACCGAAGGCCTCAACTTCTCAGGGTGTCAAACCTTCAACCTCGATGAATATGTAGGAATTCCGGCCGACCATCCTGGCTCGTACCACTACTACATGAACCAACGCCTGTTCCGACACGTGAACATTGACCCGCACAACACCCACCTCCCCAATGGAATGGCCCCGGACCTCGACGAGGAATGCCGCCGCTACGAAGCTTTGATCGCCAAGTGCGGAGGCATCGACCTCCAACTGCTCGGGCTTGGCAAAAGTGGTCACATCGGCTTCAATGAACCCCTTTCGCCGTTCCATTCTCGCACAAGAATCCAGCGCTTGACCGCCACGACCATCGCTGAAAATCGTAGTCTGTTTCCGAATCCTGACGAAATGCCCGAGTACGCCATCACCATGGGGGTCGGCACGATCCTCGACTGCCGCCGGCTGCTCATGCTCGTAACCGGCGAGTCCAAAGCGGAGGTACTCGCGCGAACCATCGAAGGGCCGCTCACCGCGATGGTTCCGGCGAGTGCCATTCAGTTTCATCCCGATTGTACCGTCGTAGTGGACGAAGCGGCTGCCATTGGCTTGCGGCACCGAGAGTACTACCGTAGCGTCACGAGCCCGCACTCAGGGC
The DNA here is from genome assembly GCA_900661335.1 of uncultured bacterium. Taxonomy (GTDB): domain Bacteria; phylum Verrucomicrobiota; class Kiritimatiellia; order PWTM01; family PWTM01; genus CAACVY01. The sequence continues at coordinate 2,191 of CAACVY010000115.1, forward strand.
GGAAACAGCTTCCAGTGGGCCGGAGTCCTCGATAGAGGAGTCTGGGAAGACGCGTGCAATGGCGACGGCCCACTCGGGCCACTGCCATCGACCTCACCGAAAGTCGCAAGCGCCTCACTGAGTTGACAACCCAATTACCAGTCTTTATTGTCTGAGGTGAGGTCCATCCACGGTGGATGGACCTGCATGGAAAGGAGAGAGCAGCAGATGAAGAACCTACTTCGTTCACTCGCAGTAGTTCTGGCCACTGCGGCGGTGGCATCCGCCGGAGGCGGGTTCGCAATCTATGGCACCTATGCGAACATGGACGCGTTCGACGACCCTGGTTGGGGCGGCGGTTTGAAACTCCAAGCGGATATCTATGAACGCAACTTAGGGTTCGAACTCCGCTTCCAAGGTCTGACGGCATACGGTGGTGACGACCCCATGGCGGAAGATTCGAACATGGCTTCTATCGAAGCAAACATCACGCTCGGCGCTCCAATCGGTGAGAATGCCAAAGTTTATGTCGGCGGTGGTGCAGGGTATTACATCTTCCCTGAGTACGAAGCTAAGGAACCGATTGGCATGAGCCTTGAACCGGATATTGACCCCGAGGATGTCTGGGGTGGGTTCGTGCTCGCCGGCGTGGAATTGATGCTGAACAAGTCCGTCGGAGTGTTCGCGGAAGTGAAGTACCTCTGGGCCGAGGTCGACAAAGCCGACATTGACGATGTCGAAGTCGACGTGGAAGACGGCAAGCTGGACGGCTTCAGCGTCAATGCTGGTCTTCTCTTCCGATTCTGAGCCACCTTTGTGGAGTAGCAGAACCCCGGGCCTCAGGTCCGGGGTTTTGCTTTGGAGGCCACCACTGTGAATCACGGCCGATCGTTGATCGAGTCTACCCACAGCGCAGTACGAGGTGTTGCACGCTGGGTTGAACATGAACCTCATGCGCGCATATGGCTCGCGGGCTTGGCCGCCCTCCTACTGCTCGCCGCGTACCTCCGCGCCACTCCCACACAATGGGCCACGCTGATCTTGGGCGCGACCAGCATCGCTTCCGCGGAATTGCTCAACACCGCCATCGAGCGCCTGGCGGATTTCATCTGTCCTCAGCCCAATGCGCGGATTGGCTTGATCAAAGACTTCGCGGCTGGAGCCGTACTGCTCGCGATACTTTCCACCGCTGCGGCCGCAGGTTGGATCGTGTGGGATCGCTGGGGCACCTGAACATCCCGCGACTGCTAGGGACACACTCCCTTAGGCTCAGTTGGGTCCGTCGCTATTATCGAGCCGACGGCGGCCGAGTGGCCGCCGAACCAACCCAGGAGGTCTCCGTATTGGTTCTTGATCCACCCTCGCCACGCTGTCCTTGAGCGAGTTGTTCCAAGAACCGGAGCACCCCGAACTCCCGCCGGTTGGTCAGCTGAGCGAGCTGGTCGGGACTGATAATTTGGCTCAGTTCCGCTTCGACCTCGGCGCGAAGCGCTTGGGCCTGTTCGCGGAGTCGGGCCACGTCCACCGCGCCCGCAGACGCCTGCGTGCCACCCATGAGTTCACGAATCCTTTGACGAACCCGATCGGACAGATCCACGAGCCCCCTTGTCTGCTCGTTGTTCAAGCCGAGTTCCTGAGCGAACCGA
>CAACVY010000114.1 GCA_900661335.1 uncultured bacterium
CGGCGGCGATCCGTTCATGGAGTTGACCTTGCCCGCCGCTGTGATCAAGTTCCGCCAAGGCGTCGGTCGGCTGATCCGCCGCGCCACGGACCGGGGCGTGGTCGTCGTCTTGGACCATCGGCTGGTCACCCGCTGGTATGGACGTTGGTTTTTGCAGCCCTTTGCACAGTGCCCAGTCGAGTGGCTCGATGAGCCCGAACTTTCGTGATCGCTCACAGCGTGCGGGCTAGACCACGCGGATCGGCCCGTCGCCTAGCCTCACGCCGCTCTGCCACAGTCCAGTGTCCAATGAACCTCGCACCGCCGCCACCGTTCTGGACGTGATGTCACTTCCCTGCCCCGATCCACGAAACGGCTCGGCGCGCGGGATGCATCCCAGCACATTTTTCACGGGCGATGACGAAACCTCTAACTCCCGCGGCCCTGGTCGGGCGAGGGCCGCGTCGGTTCCCGCCCGAGGGCGCGGGCAAGCCACACCGCACTATGCTCAGCAATGCGGCTCGTACCATCTCGAATCTGTTGCCGGCAACTGGTGCCATCGGCGCAGATCGCCGCCTCAGGATCGGCCCGAATCGCAGGGAAAAGAATCACTTCCCCCAACGCCATGGATAGCTCGTAGTGTTCGGCCTCGTATCCGAACGCTCCAGCCATGCCACAACAAGCACTGGGCAACAAGCGGACCTCGAGATCCGGGATTTGCGACAGCGCCTGGACGACCGACTGTGCACCTCCCAGTGATTTTTGGTGGCAGTGTCCGTGGATCAACATCCGTCGATGCGAGAGGGAACGGAACTGCAGGTCGGCCAGCCGCCCGTTCGATACCTGTTCCGCGATCCACTCGGGAAATAGGCGCAGAAGTTCCGCCAAGGCCTTGGCCGAAGATTTCAGCGCAGCCGGAACGAGGTCGGGCGCTTCGTCCCGAAACCCCAGCGCCGCCGAAGGCTCCAACCCGATAATCGGAACGCGGCGCTCGACAAAGGGTTCGAGGCGGGCCAGCGTCCGGCTCATTCGATGGCGTGCCACATCTAGGTATCCCTTGGAAATCAATGCCCGGGCCGAATCGAGGCCCGGCGGCGCCCACACCGTGTGGCCGAGGGCTTCCAGCACATAGACCGCGGCGATGCCGATGTGGGGCTCCAGAAACTCGATGAACTCATCCACGAACAGCACGACCAGCGGCCCATCACGGCGCCGCGGATGGGATCGAAACCACTGAGAAAACGTGCGCGCCGCAATGCGGGGCAGTTGACGAGCTGGTGCGATGCCCAGCCACCGCTTCACGAAGGGAAGATTCGCCACCCGAGCCGAGAGGCCCGGGGCCCGGTGCGCGAGTGGCGCCCACGCCGAAAAATGCGCGAATAACCATGTGCGTAGGCTGCGGTCGATCCCGCGGAACTTCCGCTGGTACAGCCATTCGGACTTGAGCCGGGCCACGTCCACACCGGACGGGCATTCGGCACGGCAAGCTTTGCACGCCACGCAAGAATCCATCACCGCGGCGAGCTCGGGGTCGCGCCAAGCCTGTTCGGGATCTCCAGAGGTCAGGGCTTGTCGGAATAAGTTGGCTCGAGCACGGGTGGTCAGGGCTTCGTCCCGCGTCGCCATGTAGGTCGGGCACATGCCTCCGCGGCCTGGACTTTGCCGGCATTGCCCCACTCCATTGCAGGCCTCGGTCGCGCGAACGAGTCCGAGGGTGCGGCTCCAGTCGTACGCGGTAGGGATCTCCGGCGTGGGCGTACGAGGCGACGTGCGAAGGTGTTCCAACGGCGAGGGGGCCTCCACGATTTTCCCCGGATTGAAGATGCCGGTCGGGTCAAAGAGGCGCTTGATCTGCACACAGAGGTCGTAGAGCTCCGGCCCGATCGCCTCGCGCAGGTATGGGCTTCGCAAGCGTCCATCGCCGTGCTCGCCGGAGATGGAGCCCCGGTAGCGCCGCACCATGGGAACGACGCGGTCGAGCAATTGCCGGAACCTCTCCAGGTCGCGCGGATCTTTCAGGTTCAACATGGGTCGGTAGTGAAGCAAACCCACAGAGGCATGGCCATAGTACACGCAAGAACAGCCGAGTTCGCGCAGAACCGCATCCATCTCCTGAACGAAGGCCGCCAGATCTTCCGGTGCCACCGCGATGTCTTCGATCGCGGTCACCGGTTTCGTATCGCCGGGGATTCCGGTCAGCAGGCCCAGCCCCGCCTTGCGGAGTGCCCAGACGCGGGGCATGTCCGACGCGGCTAAGACCGGGCGCGCGTAGCCAATCCCTTGCTCACCCAAGTCGCGATCCAATTCGGCCATTCGCCTTTGAAGCGTTGGCGGGTCGTCATCCCACAACTCCACCGCCAAGACGGCGCCGGGATCCCCGACGACCCAAAATCGGTCGCTCCGGTACTCGGGGTGGTGGCGAGTGGCCGCCAGCAAGGCACCATCGAGGAGCTCGACCGCCGCGGGCCCGTGTTGGAGAATCCGTGGCGTGGCGGCACACGCCTCGAGAACCGTGCGGCAATGAACACACATGAGCGCGCGGTGCCGAGGCCGGGGGACCAGCTGAAGCGTGGCGGAAGTGATCATCCCCAACGTGCCTTCGCTGCCACTAATGAGCCGGGCAAGGTTGAACGGCGGGCCGTCCGGCACCCAAGGTTGGCCCATGGCCAACGCATCCAAAGCATACCCAGTGTTTCGCCGACGCACCTCCGGCTTGGGCGAGTTGCGGAGAATGACATCGCGATGACGTTGAATCAGCTCCACCACTCCCCGTGTAATCCGGCCCAGGGTCGTGTCCTCGGTGACGACCGCATCCAGTTCGGCCGGAGTGAGCGGTCCGAGCACCGCACAAGTTCCGTCGGCCAAGAGCACCTCGAGCGAGCGGACGTGTTCGCGGGTGGTTCCGAACAAGATCGAGAACGCACCGGCGGAATTGTTCCCGATCATGCCCCCGATCGTGGCCTGACGAGACGTGGAAGTGTCGGGCGCAAACATGAGTCCGTGGACCGCGGCCGCATCGTTGAGGTCATCCTGAACGAGGCCCGGCTCCACGATGGCCTCGCGCCGATCGGCGTCGAGCTCCAGGATCCGGTTCATGTAGCGCGTGAATTCAACCACCAGGCCGGGGCCTACACACTGCCCCGCGAGGCTCGTGCCGCCTCCACGCGCGATCAGGGGCACACCTTCGCGGGCTGCGGTGCGCACCAGCGCCACACAATCCTCGCGGCTGCGAGGGCGCGCGACGCCCAAGGCAAGTTCTTCGTAGATGGATGCATCGTAGCTGTAGAGCCGGCGCGCGAGCTTCGAGCAGTCCAGGTCGCCCGCGAACTCTCGACGCAAGAGCTCCCACCCCGGAGGGGCGGGATCCCGGGAACTGAATGGGGCCGTGTCGCTCACTGGGCTCGCCGCAGCCATACCACCCAATCTTCGTTGGGCATGGCCGGCGGCGGCCCGAGCTTTACTTTGTCCCCGCCGCGGACCGACCCAGCGGGAATGCCCGCGGCTGGGCCTTCGGTGCGTGGGTCAAACCAGCGCACCTCGAACTGCCCCTGAGCCGCGCGAAGGTCCAACTCCACGGTACCACCATTGGGCAAATACACCACGTACACTTGCCCGGGCTGTGCGAAACAATAGACTGTGTTCTTGCGCTGTGGGTTCCCGACCAATTCGTCGGCGTTGTCCATGGCCCAAAACGGAATCGAGTTCTCCTCAAAGAAGCGCCGGCCGCGGCGAGCGTCCGCCCAGGAGGCCGCCCGACTCCGGAAGTCTTCGGCGTTGAGGTCGTTGTGCGGCAACTGGTAACCGAAGTAATATTCCACCCCTTCGCCGCCGGCCATCCACGTGCCCCACAAGCACAGCCGCCGAATATCATGCCGAGTGTACGCGGTGCCCTTCTTC
>CAACVY010000113.1 GCA_900661335.1 uncultured bacterium
TGACAGACGCGCTTTCAGAGATGCTTGAACAGGGCCGGCGTGCCTGCGTCGAAGCTTCTTTGGACACGCGCGAGGGTAGCGCGCGATTCAGGCCTGCACCGTGTGCCCGACTTTTGCGAGTGCGGCCGCATGATCGTCCCGGCAGGGCCGCCTTTCGCAGGCTGCTGGCTTTTTCATCGGCGACGGTCGGTGCGATGAACGACGGCAATGGCCTGCGTGCCGGCTCCGGCGAACGGGGGAAGGCATCCGGCTCTACACTCGTGACGATCCGTCGCCCCGAGGTTTCGCAGGCATGGGTGGACCGCCCTTATGGCTCGAGTCCACCCCTTTTACGTCTCCTTCCCGTCCTGTGGGTTTCCGACGTTGACTCCCGCGTTGCGACGAACTGACTGCGGGACTGACGAAGCGGCCGAATGGGGGCGAGCTTGATCGGGCGCCTCGTGCGCAGCATCTCCTGCGGGGAGGTCGGTGACGGTTGGTGAGGATGGTTTTTTTGATATGATGTCAGACTTCGTGAGTTCCGAACGCAACCCACAGGAACGCTCAGCTGGGTCCAGTATGGAATCCGCCGCAACTTTTCGCGGGCCCATCGCGTGGATGGCGCGAAACCCTGTCGCCGCGAACCTCTTGATGTGGGCCTTTTTGCTCGGCGGTCTCCTCATGTGGCCCCGCATTCGCAAAGAGGTCTTTCCAGTGGTGGACCTCAACATGGTGAACATCCAGGTCGTGTACCCGGGCGCGACGCCGGAAGAGGTAGAGCAAGGCATCGTTCTCGCGATCGAACAGGCCATTCGCGGTCTGGACGGGATCAATCGGATCACTTCCACGGCGAGCGAGGGCGTCGGAGTGGTGAACGTGGAGCTGTTGCTCGGTGCGAATCCGGACCGGGTTCTCCAAGACATTAAAAGCGCCGTCGACCGCATCGTGACATTCCCGGAGTCGGCCGAGCGGCCCGTGGTGAGCCTGGTCGTGCCCCGTCGAGAGGTCATTTCGCTCATTCTGCATGGGGACGTGGACGAACCGACGCTTCGCGCGCTGGCCTACCGAGTCCAGGACGAACTCGAGGCGGACAAGCAGATCACGTTGGTGAGCTTGGTGGGTTTGCGCGCGGTCGAGATCAGCGTGGAGGTTCCGGAGGAGCGGCGCCGGGCCTTGGGCCTGACGTTGGAGCAGATCGCCGCGATCATTGGTCGGGAGGCATTGGAGGCCGGCGGTGGTGCGCTGCGGACGGGCTCGGGGGAGATCCTGTTGCGCACCTATGAACGCCGTTACTTTGGACACGAACTCTACGACATTCCGATCGTGCGGCAGCCCGACGGAACTGTGGTGCGCTTGGGCGACGTCGCCACGATCCGCGACACGGTAGCGGAGACGGACGACGAACTTCTGTTCAATGGCCAGCGCGCGGTGCGGTTGGTCGTCTACAGTGTGGGGACCGAGAGCCCGAACGACGTGGCGGCGGCCGTACGGCGACATGCGGAGCGCCTCCAACGTATTTTGCCGCCCACCGTGCACGCTACGATTTGGGGGGACCGGTCGGAGCTCTATCGCGATCGCACACGCCTGCTCTTGCAAAACGGCTTGCAGGGGCTGGTGCTCGTGCTGCTAACGCTGGGGCTGTTTTTGGAAGTTCGCTTGGCCTTTTGGGTGATGTGGGGGATTCCCACGTCGTTCTTGGGGTGCCTCCTGCTGCTGCCATGGGCCGACGTGTCCATCAACATGATCAGTCTGTTCGCGTTTATCGTCACGTTGGGGATCGTCGTGGACGACGCCATTGTTGTGGGCGAGTCGGTCTATTATGAACGGTCGCGCGGTCGTTCGTTGTTAGAGGCGGCCATCGTCGGTACTCAAGTGGTGGCAGTCCCCGTGATTTTTTCGGTGCTGACCAACATTCTGGCATTCGTGCCGCTATTCTTCGTACCGGGGACCATGGGCCAGCTCTGGCGCAACATCCCGCTGATCGTCACTATCGTGTTCACAGTCTCGCTCATCGAATGCCTCTGCATTCTTCCCTCGCATCTTGCCCACTCGCGACCGAAGGGCGGTCGATTGCTCCAGTGGCTGGAACGACCGCAGGAGTGGTTTGGACGCGCATTCGAGCGGTGGGCGGAGGCCAGGTTCCAGCGATTCGTGCATGGGTGTTTGGTGCACCACTGGATCGTCACCGCCCTTGGCATCGGAGCCTTGATCGTTGGGGGCGCGTGGGTCTTTAGTGGCCGACTCGGCTTCTCGTTTTTGCCCAAAGTGGAAGGGGACATCGTCACGGCGTCGGTCGTGTTGCCCTACGGGGTGCCGGTGGAGGAGACCCGAGAGGTGGTCCAACGGATCCAAGCGGCGGCCATGGACGAGATTGCCGTGAGGGGCGGGCCGAGGGTGTTGCGCGGCGTTCTGACGGCGATCGGGAGTAGCGGCGGCGAAATGCGCGGCTATTCCGCGCCTTCGGCGCGTGGATCTCAGGGGCACCAGGGCTCGGTGGTGGTGAATCTCGTTCCAGCGGACGAACGGACGTTTAGTGCGCAGCAATTTACGGAAGCCTGGCGCCGACGGGTGGGCGAAATCCCCGGAGTGGAATCGCTGAGATTTCAATTCACGATTGGCCCGATCCGTCGTGCAATTGACGTGGCCATCAGCCATCGCGATCCCAGAGTCATCGAGGAAGCCTGCCAGCGCGTGGCGGAAGTCCTTCGAGGGATGGCCGGCGTGGTGGAGGTGGACGACGGGGTCGAGTTAGGCAAGCCGGAGTTGACGATTCGCCTCACCGAGGCTGGTCGTTCAGCCGGGTTAACGGCAGGGGATGTCGCACGGCAGATCCGCCACGCGTTTTTCGGGGCCGAGGCCTTGCGGCAGCAACGAGGGCGTGACGAAGTGCGCATCTACGTACGCCGGCCCTTGGAGGAACGACAGCTGGAAGCCAGCCTTGAACAGTTTGTCTTAAAGACTCCACGCGGAGGAGAAATTCCGCTGCACGAAGCTGCCACGGTCACACGTTCGCGATCCTATCAGGTCATCCGCCGGCTAGATGGCCGTCGGGTCATGGACGTCACGGCGGATGTGTTGACGGATGTGACCGATGCCCCCAAGGTGCTAGCAGCGCTGAAGCAAGGAATTCTAGCCGAATTGACCCATGAAATTCCGACGTTGATGTGGTCCTTCGAGGGGGAACAGCGTGATCAACGCGAGGCGTTGGCCAACGTGGGACCCGGCTTCGCGCTGGTGTTGTTGGGGTTGTTTGCCACGCTCGCTGTGCCCTTCCGAAGCTACCGGCAAGCGATCTTGATCATGCTGACGATCCCGTTCGGGTTGCTTGGTGCATTGGTGGGCCATTGGCTGATGGGCTACCAGCTTAGCTTCGTCAGCCTGATGGGAATGATGGCGCTGGCGGGCGTCGTGATCAACGATAGCATTCTGCTGACCGACACGGCCAACCAGTATCGAGCGGCCGGTGCGCCATTGTTCACAGCTCTCCGAGACGCTTCCGTTCGACGGTTGCGGCCGGTTTTGCTGACCTCGTTGACCACGTTCTTTGGCTTGATGCCGATGATCTTTGAACGGTCGGTGCAAGCGCGCTTCATGATTCCGATGGCGATCTCCTTGGGGTTCGGGATTTTGTTCTCGACGGGCGTATCCCTCGTGGTGGTGCCGGCCTTGACGCTCGTGGTGGAGGATATCGCCAGGGCCCTGCGGTGGTGGTTCGGCTGGGAGCCGTCCTTAGGCAGGTTGGCCGCGAACCGCGAGGGCTGAGGCGCGGCAAAAGCGAACCGCGTTTTCGAAGATCGCCAGACCGGCCCCCCGCGAGGGCAAGGTGCCCTCCAGCCGCTGGCGTACCGCGAGCGGATGTTGATCGGCGTGCAAATATGCTTCGGGGTGCGGCATCAGCCCGAACAAGCGCCCGGTAGGGTCACACACGCCCGCGATGGCGCGTAAGGAACCGTTGGGATTGGCCGGGTAC
>CAACVY010000112.1 GCA_900661335.1 uncultured bacterium
GGCGAGGGGACGGCGTGGAAGCCGTCCCTCCAATAGCCTAAATGCGGAAGTGTCTGGCACCAAGATCTCCCCAAGATCTCCAGGCTCTCCCCAAGGTCTCCCTCTAGTTCCGGCGATCTACCGGCGGAAGCCCGCGTGATGCGCGGCTGTAGTTCCGCCCCCTGACACTGAAGGTTTCCTTACGGGTTGTACGTGAACTAACCGCCCCACGATGGATTAGGGAGAACCTCGATGCGATTCACCCTATCATGACCAGCCGAAGACTCAATCGGTCTGCCGAACTGGAACATCTGGGCTGAGCCGTTTTGCGGGTGGCTGTCATGACCGCTGTGCGGAACGACGGGCTCGTCGCTCGAAACCGCCGGCCAGTACGCGGACGGCTCAACATGGCCCACGAGGCATCAGATGAGATGGTAAAGCCGCGCACTCGTGGTTGACCGCTTCGCATTTGCCGGCGTTGGCTTAGGTTGGGCGCTAACGAACCCTAGAACCGCCCCTGGCCCTTGCAAGCTCGAGGTCTACATCGAAGTCCTTCCCTCACTGTGGGAAATTCGCGCGCGGCTCGGCGCTGCGTGACATTGGACGAGTCTGTCGCGCAGGACTGCGGGCATCGGTACGCCTCGATTTCGGGCCTTGCCAGCGTGGTTCGGACATGGCTTTCTGCCAGTTCTCAAAGATTTCACGCGCGCGCCGTACCTCGTCGGCCCGCTGCGCACTGAGACCGTTTTGTTCGGAGACGTCCGCTTCCAGGTCGTACAGCTCTGGCGCCGTCTGGGCGTCGGCTTGCACCAGCTTGTACCGGCCTAGGCGAACAGCCCAAGGAAGCGAGCCATTCTGACGCCAGATGAGCGTAGCATGGGGCGGATCGGACTGTTCACCAGTCAAGTACGGGATCAGATTGACCCCGTCGGCCGGCCGATCGGCTGGCCACTCGGCCCCAGCGAGCGCGGCCAGGGTGGGTGCCACATCGAGCGAGCTGACGGGATGTGGATACACTTTGCCGGCAGGTAGACGGCCCGGCCATGAGACAACAAATGGCACGCGGATGCCACCCTCGTACACCGTTCCCTTTGTCCCCCGAAGCGGTTGGTTCGACGCCGTGTTGGCAGGCGTGGGACCGCCGTTGTCAGACATGAACCACACCAACGTGTTCGACTCGACGCCACACCTGCGCAGTGTGTCGAGGACTCGGCCGATTTCTTGATCCATCACCGAGACCATGGCCGCATAGATACGCCGTTTCTCGTCCGCGATGTGGGAAAATCTTGCGATCACATCCGCAGGCGCTTCCATTGGCGTGTGCGGGGCATTGAAGGCGAGGTACAGGAAAAACGGGCGTGCGGCGTGCCGTTCAACGAACTGGCTGGCTTCACGTCCTAGCGCAGTCGTAAGGTACTCAGTTTCGCGGACTGGCTGCCCATTGCGCTCCAGCGGTGTGGTGTACTCGGTAGTACCGGTCCACGCCTCTGGAAAATAGCGGTGGCCGCCGCCGAGGAATCCAAAAAATTCATGGAACCCGCGGCGCATTGGGTGGAACGGCGGCGCCGCGCCCAAATGCCATTTGCCGATCAAGCCGGTTACATAGCCACGCCGCGAAAGCATGTCTGCGATGGTCATTTCGCTGGGCGGCAAACCGATGGTGGCGTCGTCAGGGGCGTAGGGCGGGTTGTGTTCATGACCATAGCGATGTTGGTAACGGCCGGTCATAAGCCCTGCGCGCGTCGGGGAACAAAACGAGTGCGAAACATAGCCGGCCGCGCACCGTACGCCGCCGGCGGCCAAACGGTCCAGATGGGGCGTCGGGATGTCCTTACATCCGTGGAACCCCACATCGGCATAGCCAAGGTCGTCGGCGAGAATTACAACGAAGTTCGGCGGCTGCGCGGCCCACACCGAGCCGGTCAAGATCCACAGCGTCCACTCCAGAGCCAGCAACGTTCGAATGGATGACATACAGATGACCTTTCGTGTTTACCAGCCCTCGGGAGGTGCCCAACGAACCGTCTCTGGCAACGGATAGTCGGGCGCAGCCGTCGCAGAGGGTCCGAACTGTTCCCAGAACCAAACTTTGAATGGATTTTGCTGTGGCAGCTGGGCTTGCTCGTTTTCGAGGCACCCACGAATGGAATCCCACCAGGCGTCGTACGCCTGAGCCAACTTTTGCACGACGTCCGGATGCTGGGCCGCAAGGTTGGTTTGTTCTCCCGGATCCTTCTCCAGATCGAACAATTCCCAATTCGGCGTCGCCCCCGGCTTGGACTGTCCCGGTACCGAGACCATATGGTAGCGCTTCCACCGAACCGCGCAGTTGGCGTACTTGTACTGGTCAGGGTCCGCCCCGCGGGGCCAGCGCCCCACATGCGTAAATAGGAAGCGTTCTGGCCAGTCCGCCTCTGGATTTTCCAACAGCGGAACCAGACTTCGGCCTTCCCATCGAGACCGAACCTCAGCGGGAACGTCGGCTCCCGCAAGTTCCGCCAACGTCGGCAACAGATCCAGGTGCGCCACCAACCGCCGACACACACCGGTCGAAATTCGGCCTGGCCAGACAATGAACAACGGCACGCGGGTACCGCCATTCCATGGTGTCCCTTTCGCACCGCGCATGCCCGCGTCGAACACCTTGGTACCCGCGGCCGAACCGTTGTCGGTCATAAAGATTATCAGCGTGTCCCGATCCACGGCGAGGCGCTGCAGGTACTTGCGCAAGCGGCCCAGGTTATCGTCGAGGTTTTCGATCATTCCGAAAAAGCCCTCGGTGCCGGCGGGTACGCGGCCGACGAAGCGTCGCCGGTATTCCTCCGGCGCAACGTAGGGCGCGTGCGGCGCATTCGGTGCCAAGTAGGCGAACCATGGCCCCTTACCCACACGCGAGGCAATCCACCGCGCCGCTTCCGCGAAGAACACATCGGTGCAAAACCCCCGCGTGCGGACGAATCGGCCGTTGTGACGGATGACGGGATCGAAGTACGTGTTGCCCGGCACATCGCCACAACTGCCGGGAAAGGTTTGGCCGATGCCGCCCCCACCGTGGATGAAGACCTCGTCGAACCCGCGTCGCTCCGGTTGGTACGGAGCCTCGTCGCCGAGGTGCCACTTTCCGAAAATACCAGTGGCATATCCCGCGGCCTTGAGGACCTGCGCAAGGGTGGCCGCGCGAAGCGAAAGCCGTTCCCGCTCCAAGATCGTGTGAGTCACGCCGTTGCGGAACTCATGCGCGCCGGTCATCAGCGCCGAGCGCGTGGGTGAGCAGGTTGGACTGACCTGAAAGTCATCGAACCGCATTCCCTCTAAGCCAAGTCGGTCCATGTTAGGCGTGCGGATCACCGGATTGCCGTGGAGAGACAAATCACCGTACCCTTGGTCATCGGTGATGATCAACAGGATGTTCGGGCGGCTGCCACGGAGTGGAAGATTGGCCGCCGGCGCATTGCGCGCCCCGACCTCACCAAATCCGACTAGGAGTACTGCAAGCTTCAGCCACGTGCACCGGCTAAGCGTGCCTTGGAGCGTCGATCCTCCATATGTGGTCATTTCATCACCTCGCTCGACAATCCCGAGCCTCCCCCGGCGCTTTCAATGGGTTCCCCACCCAAAGCGCACATTCACCCAAACGAAGTTGTTCAGCGTTTATTGTAAGGCTCCCTCACCACCCCGTGCGGGGGCCGCGCGTGGCCCGCGATTCCTCGTGGCCTACGAAACACCCGGCGACCCGCTCGTTTTCCATAACTTTGCGTGCCCCGGTAGTCGAGCCAAAGACCGAACGCAGTCCGCCGTCGGTGGCGCGCAGCCGGCCTCAGTACGGTCCGAAGTTGACGCGTTTCTCCTGGCCGAAGATTCGCACGTGCAAGGCGGCGTCGTACGATCCCAGGCGGGTAGTTTCGGAGACATGTGTCCAAGAGTTCCAAGCCTTGGACGGTTCAGGGGTCGAGTGTTCCAAGCCTCTCTGAAAGCGCGTCTGTCAAGT
>CAACVY010000111.1 GCA_900661335.1 uncultured bacterium
CAACCGCGCCAAATGCATTCGCGCAACTTCTTCATCCAGTTTCTTCGGCAGGCGGTAAACGCCGATCGGATACTTGTCGCGGTGGTTGAACAACTCGATCTGGGCCAACACCTGGTTGGTGAAGCTGTTGGACATCACAAAGCTCGGATGTCCCGTCGCGCAACCTAAGTTCACTAACCGGCCTTCGGCCAGCAAGATGATGCTTTTGCCGTCCGGGAACGTGATCTTGTGGACCTGCGGCTTGATTTCTTCCCACTTGTACTTGCGCAACGCGTCCACCTGAATTTCGCTGTCGAAGTGCCCGATGTTGCACACGATCGCTAGATGCTTCATTTGGCGCATGTGTCGCTCAGTGATCACGTCGCAGCACCCCGTGGCGGTCACGAAGATGTCCCCGATCTTGCAGGCGCGGTCCATGGGCATCACCTCATAGCCTTCCATGGCGGCCTGCAACGCGCAGATGGGATCGATTTCGGTGACGATGACGCGCGCGCATTGGCCGCGTAGACTTTGGCAGGACCCCTTGCCCACGTCGCCGTAGCCAGCCACGACCGCCACTTTGCCGGCGATCATCACGTCGGTCGCACGCATGATGCCGTCCACCAGGGAGTGTCGGCAGCCGTAGATGTTGTCGAACTTCGACTTCGTCACCGAGTCGTTTACGTTGATCGCCGGGAAGAGAAGCTTGCCTTCTTCGAACATCCGATAAAGCCGGCGCACGCCCGTGGTGGTCTCCTCCGTCACGCCGCGGATCTCCTTCACGATTCGATGGAAGCGGCTGGGATCGCGCCGCAACGACTTGCGCAACTGGGCCTTGAGGATTCGCTCCTCCTCGTTTTCGTAGGGTCCGTCGAGAATCTTGGGGTTTTCCTCGGCCTGGTAACCCAGGTGCACGAACAACGTGGCGTCCCCGCCGTCATCCAAAATCATGTTCGGCCCGCGCCCATGGCCCCAATCGAGGACGCGGTCCGTGAACTCCCAGTACTCCTCCAAACTCTCGCCTTTGTAGGCGAAGACCGGCGTACCCGCTCGGGCCAACGCCGCCGCCGCGTGGTCTTGGGTGGAAAAAATGTTACAACTGGCCCAACGCACTTGGGCGCCTAGGCACTGAAGCGTCTCGACCAACATTGCGGTCTGGATGGTCATGTGCAACGAACCAGAAATCCGCGCCCCGCGCAACGGTTGGGTCTTGCCGTATTTCTCGCGCAATTGCATCAGACCTGGCATCTCGTGCGCGGCCAACTCCATCTCGCGGCGCCCGAAGTCCGCCAGCGAAATGTTGGCCACCACGTAGTCGCGTCCTCGACTGAGCCGTTTGGTTTTTTTCATGTTCGAACTCCCGGCCTTTCCGCCGTTCCAACGCCGAACGACCGAGCAGAATACTCATCATGCACCAGCTCGGCAAGTGAAGTCCCGCGCAGTCGCCGAGGCCGCAGGACTCCGCCGCAACGTTTTTACGCCGCCCCGACACGATTCTCTGGCCGCGTCCAGCCAGCCCGTACGCCAGGTTGAAACCTAGCACGTCAGTCCGAGCGCCCTCGCGAGCGCTCGACCGCACCCCCACCCGATCCCCTAGCGCCCGCGGCCATACTTCGTGGAACACAATTCGCAGGACTGAGGTCCTTCGGCCAAGGAGGGTGCATTCCTCGGGCAGACCTCCCTGAACGGCTTCCAATCTTGGAACTCCCGACGCGTTCTTCGTCCAAGCCTTGGACGGTGCAGGCCCAACTTCGCCCAATCCTCTCTGAAGCGCGTCGGCCAACCTCTTCTTCTTGGCGCTCTCCATTTCTTCTTGCGCACGGGAGAAGACCGGCGGGCCGACACTGGGAGCCTTCAGCTCCCACAGTGGGACTGCCGCACGCCGAGCCATGCGCTACGCGACTCGGTTCGCCCTGGTTTCCCTCCGGGTCCCTCCCAATCATCTCTTCGCCGCCGCCCTGCCATGTGAAACTATCCCAGGAGCCTGTCGCACTCGTTGGAACGAACCGCTTGTTGGGCCCAAATTGGACTCGCGCTCCCGCCCCGTGGATCGAACCGTTGCCGCCTCCCGATACTCCTCTTCCTCTTTATGGACATTTGTGTGCCGCTTCGGCCCCCTGCCGCGCCACCGTCCCGGTCGCTTTCGGATGCCCTTCCCTTGCGCAAACCTCTCCCCTACAGCACGCACACCAGCCGCTTCGGTGCATGCCGCCGGCTCCAACATACGCACCTAGCCGCATCCATGAATGCCAGTTTCCATCTCCTTCTCGGTCCACGCCACCCGGCGATCCGCGAGGTCGTAATGCCTCAGCAGCAGTTGCGTCATCGTCTTCGCGCGCACAACTTGCGGGTGTGGGTTACGACCCTACTGGAGCCGTCGGGTGTTCAGGGCCTCTCGTTCGGCCAACGTGCAGTGCGTATGGGGATCGAATGCGGTATACTTTTCTCTGGTGTGGCTCTTTGGCGTCGTACGTTGCCATCGCACGACGTGTCCCCTTCCCGGGGCGACTTGTAGGAGCGCCGCACATTTTGTCCAACCCCATGCGCGTGCGTAGTTTCATTGGACGCTGGGGCGTTCGGTTCTGCCTGCCCCCGTGTCATGGCCCGTGGAGGCTCACCCTTCGATCCTGCACGGGCGTGCTTCTGCTGGCGGCCACTTGGGCCCTTTCACTCTCGGCCCAGCCTACGCCGGCTGTGAACTCAAACTGCGTCGGCACCACGCTGCTGCCCGATCCCGACTTCCAACGAGGCGTGGTTCTCCTCCGGCCGGAACCTGGTGCGAAAGTCCCGATCGGCGTCGTGCCCCCTTCCGCCACGGCTCCACCGGCGTGGACTGTCGCTCAATGGTCGAGCCGGTATCCGCTGGATCTCTCGCACGTGGTCCGCAGCACCGATGCCATCGTCCTCTCCAACTGCGCACGCGAACTGGTGATCTCCCCGGCTCGTCGGACGATCTACATGCGCTTGAACGGGCGGTTGGAATTCGACGACCGTCCGCGCGAAGCCGGGTCGCCATGGCCCCACCTACTGCTCGAAACCCATGTCCAATCTTCACCTCGGTTGGCCGATCTGGCGGCCCTTCACATCAACCTCGAAGCCCGCTTGGATCGCCCCGAGCGCCCCACAGCCGTGACCCTGAACCCTCGGGTGAACGCGGCGCAGTTCTTGTTCTACCTCACCGTCCAGAATCGAACGAAGAATCACCCAGCGTACGGCGACTATCTCTGGGTCGGCGTGTGCATCTTCGACTCGCGCCACCAAATCTTTCCGGGACACGCTGCGAAAGACACCGGCACCGGCAAATTCATCGTGCATCCGCCTACGACCAACTTCACGAGCGAGTCTTTGCACAATGGTCATTGGTGCAAAATCTCCGGCGATCTGTTGCCGTTCATCTACGACGCGATCCGCACGGCCCGCTCGCGCGGATATCTGCCCGGTGACCTCCCGCCCGAAGAACATCGGTTGGGCAAAATGAACCTCGGTTGGGAGGTGACCGGCCCCTTTGACGCTGCCATCGAGATCCGTGGGTTCTCGCTGACGATCCAGCCGCGATCTGCCCGAGATCCTCGCGAGCAGTCCAAGCCCGAGTTCGACACCACGCCGCGCTCGTAGAGTTCGCCGCTCTGGATCGGGTCCGTGCCCAGCCATTCCAGGAACGACCCACGGGACGAGAGCACACCGGATCCATGCGTACAAAGGAAAAAATCAGGGCCAGGAAGAGAGGAGTCCGTCGCGCCCGATACTCTCGTGTCGCTGTTCCATCGTCCCGCATTCCCGTTCACGATCCTCGCACCGCCTCGAGCCGTCTGCGCCATGGATCTACAGTGTCGGGAACTCGGAGCACGCTTGACAGCGCCCTGGCGAACGAGTAGCAACAGCCTTTTGAAGTGCTCACACACGCACCGGAGGTCGTTCATGCGATGCCCTCGTTGTGGCGGGATGGATGACAAAGTGGTGGACAGCCGCGCGGCCCGAAACGGGCAGGCGATCCGCCGGCGCCGCCT
>CAACVY010000086.1 GCA_900661335.1 uncultured bacterium
CCGCAAAGTCAAAGGTGCGATAGCCCCGTTGGGCGCGATTGGTGTAGTACCCATGGGGAGCCCAGGTCCCCCGCCCATAGTACTTTGAGAACGGTGACGTGGGCTCTGGTAGCCACTCGAAGTACTGTTCTCGGTCGGTGATAGGCGTGGAGGAGCTGGGCCGAACGCAAGTGACCCCCAGCGACCAGAATAACCGCCCCGACGGGGTGACCAACCACCAGCGATCTTGGTATTTCGTGATGCGAAAGCACCGCGATGTGCTCCACAGCGGCCCCGACTTCCAACCACCCCATTCATCCCAGTCCGGGGGCCCGGGGTGAGCAGCAAGGTCGCTGTCCTCTTCAGCGCGACGCTGGGGAAAATTTCCTGACCCGTTCGATGAAAGCTTCAGAACAGGCCTGGAACGAGCTCTGCAACAGCCGTCGGTGCGCACGGCGATCGGTGACCCTTGGTGCTTGGGGTTTTTCGTTCACAACGAGCTGTCGTGGGGCAACCACGCCCACGAGCTTGGTCAAGCTGCATTAGCGTCCCCAATCGATCAGCCTGCACGCACCGTAGCGGTCGCGGCGCTAAAAGAAAAGTACACGGACCTCGCCACGCTGAACTCGTCTTGGGGCACGTCGTGGTCCCGTTGGGAGGAGGTGGGCCTGGGTAACCTTCCAACCAACTCGCGCGTTCGAGCAGACCTTGAGCAACTCACGAGTCGGATTGCGGAGGAGTACTTTCGCGTGATCTCTGAGGTCCTGCATGCTCGCGCTCCCGGGCAACTGTACCTCGGGTGCCGATTCGCATGGCGGAATGACGCGGCTGTGCGCGCCGCGGCCAAGTTTTGCGACGTGATCAGCTTCAACAGCTATACCGAAACGCTGGATGGTTTGCGTTTGCCCGAGGGTGTGGACAAACCGGTCATCATCGGGGAGTTCCACTTCGGTGCGTTGGACCGTGGGATGTTCCACACGGGATTGCGCTCGGCGCGCGACCAGGCTGAACGGGCACAGAAGTTCGCCCAATATGTTCGAAGCGGTTTGCGGCACCCGAACGTCGTCGGAGTACACTGGTTCCAGTACTGGGACCAACCCACCACCGGACGCGCCGACGGGGAGAACTACCAGATCGGCCTGGTCGACATCGCGGACACCCCGTATCCGGAGATGCGCGAAGCCGCGCGGCTGCTGGCCCGTGAAATGTACTTGCTTCGCATTCGACCGCACTGAGCGAGTGGCTTCGCTCTTGTCCGGGAACCTTGGACCAGTCTAGCGGACGGGGTATCGCCACAGACTGACGAGTGCAAGATGTGCGGTCCCGCTAAACCGACTGCACCGCCGGGACGATGCGGCGCGGTATGCCTACGCCTTCAAAACGCGCCCAAAAAGATGCTGCTGAACGTCGTGATCGGCGCAGTTTCCCGGTAATCGTCGATGGTGGCGCGCAGTTCACGTAGTCCTTGCTTCAACTCCTCGTACACCTCGGTTTCCTTCAGCAATTTCCCGAGCGTGCCCTCCCCGCGTTTCAACCCCTCCACCACGTCTCGAATCGCCGCCACGCTTTGTTTGAGGTCCTCGTATGTGGCGTCTTCCTCCGAAATCAACTTGCCGAGGATCCCCTTACCATTGGCCAGGTCGTCGGAGGTCTTTCGCAAGTTCGCGGCAATTTGCCGGAGGTCTTCGTACACCTTGCCATCGTCCGCCAACAGTCGGCCGAGCGAGCCCTCTCCTCGCTCGATCCGGTCGGCCACGGATCGGAGATCCGCCGTGATCGAACGAATATCCTCGTAGACGGCCTCGTCTTTGACCAGCCTTCCGAGGGTCCCCTCCCCGCGTTCGATGCGGGCAATGATGACGTTTAGATTCGATACCGCCTGGCGGACATTCTCGAGCACGCCACCTTCTTCGAGGGTGGAGCGAATGGAGGCGATCATGCGCGTGGCCTCGTCGAGAAGGCTCACGGGCGAACGCCCAACGAGCACAGTTCCCTCCGGCACGCGAGGCCGTGCCGGATCGCCCTCTTCGATGTGGAGTTCCCGACCGCCGAGCAACGAAGAGGGCACGACTTCGATTTTGTAGTTCTCGTGCAACCCCAGCGGTTGCTGCAACGTCAAGCGGACGAGGACGCCCGTTCGCTCCACGCGAATGTCGCGTACTCGGCCCACGGCTACGCCGCGCACGTACACATTATCACCCTCGCGAAGACCCATGACATTGTCGAACCGCACGGTGTAGTAGAGCGTCGGTTGGAACAACTTCTGGCGGCTGAGAATGATCGTAAAGGTCCCCAGCGCCAGCAGGATCATAAACATGAAAGCGCCCACGGTGACCTCGATAGATGTCTCACGAATTTGGTCGCGTTTCACTGTCCACCTCCGTTTCCCACGCCCCGCGCCGTGTGATGTACTGAGCGTCCAAGAACGCTCGGACGACCTCGTTCTCCGACCGCAGGAACTGTGCGGGGGTATTGATCTCTAAGATCCGACCTTGATGGATTAGCGCGATCCGATCGCCAATGGCCAACGCGCTATGGAGGTCGTGCGTGACCACGACGCTCGTCAGGCCATAGCGGCGGCTCATGCTCAAAATCAGATCGTCGATCCGGCGCGACGTCACCGGGTCCAGTCCTGATGTCGGCTCGTCGTAGAGGATGATTGCTGGGTTCAGAATCACCGCGCGCGCCAAGGCGACGCGCTTTTGCATTCCGCCGGACAGATCCGCGGGGTACTTATCCACCGCGTCTTCGAGGCCCAGAAGCCGCAACTGTCCCATCACTCGCTGTTCGATGTCTTCTTCGGTCAGGCTGGTTTTCTCGCGCAGGGGCAGCGCGACATTGTCGTACACGGTCATCCACTGTAATAACGCCGCGCCCTGAAACAGGACGCCAAACCGATCGCGGATCCTCGCCAATTGAGCGCCACGCGCGCGGCTGACGCACTCGTCGCCCACCCACACCTCGCCCTCGTCCGGGGTGAGCAATCGCACCATGTGCCGCAGCGTAACGCTTTTCCCGGAACCCGAGGATCCGACAATGACGAAGATCTCCCCGCGGTGGACCTCAAAGTCCACGCGGTCCAGAACCCGCCGCCCACCCAGATATTTGACCACACGTTCGAAACGAATAGCGGGCAGATCGTTCATGCGTAAAACAACCGAGTGATCATATATCCGACCGCCAAAATGGTGAGGAACGAAATCACCACGCTGCGCCGCGTCGCAATGCCCACCCCCACGGCCCCTTCCGTCGCCTGGAAACCTTGCTGGCAGGCCACGCCCGCGATGATCGCACCGAACACGGCTGCCTTGAATAGTCCGACATACAAATCCTTGTTGCGGACGTACTGGATCGCGTTGTCGAAGTAGGCGGACATTGGTACGTCGAGCTGGGTCCATCCCACGATCGCCCCGCCCACAACTCCGAGGATGTTCGTGTAAACCGTCAGCATGGGCATCATGATCAACAAGGCGGCCAACCGGGGCATGACCAAGAACCGAACCGGGTCGATGGACATGACTTCTAGAGCCGCGATCTCTTCAGAGACGGTCATCGTGGCCAACTGCGCCGCAATGGCAGAACCCACGCTGGCCGCGATGACCAAGGCCGTCATGAAGGGCCCCATCTCCCGTACCATCGAGGTGCACACCAACGTACCGATGTTGACTTCTTGACCATATCGGCGCAGTTCCAGCCCGGTCTGCAGTGCGAGGATCATCCCCGTAAACATCGCCACCACCGTCAGCACGCCGAGGCTCTTGATGCCCGTGACGAACAACTGCATCAACACTTCCCGTCGGTTGCGCCGCGACAGCATGAACCGTAGGGCCCAGATGGCCTGGAGCAATATGACGGTGCCCCGTCCGGTATTTCGACAGGCCAGCAGAATTCTTCGGCCGAGCGCTGCAAAAAAGTTCAGCGGTGGCTCGAAGTGGTCTGGCTCATGAAGCACCATAGGCGCCTACTTGCTCCACGGGATGTTGACCCACCAGGCCAAACGAAGGTTGGCCCGCTCCTTTGTGGTCTCGAACCCGAGCAGCCCTTTCAACACCGACCATTCGGACCCGTCCTGGCGGACTTCGACCGAACCCAGCGGGAATAAGGAGGCGCGCGTCCGCTCCGCGTCCCGGGCCCAGCGTACCATGCCCCACAAAGCCTCGAACTGCGAGGCAGACTGGATCCGTTTATATTCCGCCAATGTCCACCACGCGCTCCAACTCCGCTCGACCGGGGCAAAGTCACGTGTCGGCCACAATGCGAGTATTCTCCACGCCGTAACCTGGGCGGACACACGACCTTGAGCCAGCGGCCACAACTTCCACGCCTGCGTGGCCTGCGAGGCGGACTCTTCGTCTCGCGGAGTGGACGTGTGCCAGTACACGAAGGGCACCAGCCAGTACGAGCGTTCGACCGCGTGTTCCCGACTCACGCGCGAGCGCCACAGGATCGGCCAGAGCGCATATGCGCGATCCACACGCGGATCGGTGCTCCGCCCGAACAAGGGCCAGACGTGCCAGCGTGACCGCTGCCCCACCTGGTACTGCAAGAAGGGCCAAGGCGCATCGATTCGGTCCATCCGTTGGCCACGGGTCACACGGAAGAACGGCGGGAGGTAGAGCTGTGACCTCTGATCGTTCAGATCCATGCGCCCGTACAGAGGGAAAAGGATCCATCCCGTGCCCTCCGAGCCAGGGTATTCGTAGCGCGCCCAGGTCCAGATCGGCCAGAGAACGAACCGCTTGTCGTATTGACCGTATCGAACGGCGCGCCCGTAGAACGGGAATATCCGCCAACGCTCCCCTCGGGGCCCATGGCTCTCGCTCCAAATGGGGAACAGAATGTCCGTTGTGGTTTGCCCACTCACGCGATAGTGGGACCACAACGGCCAGAGAACAAAATCGCAAGTGTCGAGCCCGAAAAACTCCTCGATGTGCCCACCCAGTGGGAACACGGCTACGTAGGTATGGCCACGGGCACTGCGGCCCTGCAGATAGATGGGCAACAGCCAAAATCGCCAGCGAGCTGAGGCCGAGGAAGTGTCAAAGCAGCGGTACCAGGCTACCCCAAATCGCCAGCTATACTCTCGACCGAACCGCGAATACTCACCGAGGGGCCATGCCCATTCACCTTCGGCTCGGTCGGCGTCAGGGAGCGTCTCACGGCTCCACAGCGGACGCAACACCACGGCGGTTTGGGAGTTGGTGGTACTACGCCGCTCCCACACCGGGCCGAAGGCTCGCTCGCGCCACGTGGCCCCGTCCGGTTCGCGAAGTCGGCTGTATAGGGGGCCCCAGTCGCACTCGGCGCAGGACGGAGCATTCCCCACAGCCGTGACCGAGCACAGGCTTACAAGAAGCCATGCCACCAATCGCTTGGCAAGCATCCCATCCATGCACATTACCGCGCGGTCGTCCACAACGCTGCACAGCGGTCCACCACGCGTTGCAACCAAGCGCGGCCTTGGGCGCGAACAGATTCGGGAATTGTCGCGACCACCGCCGGCCAGCTTTGGGCCTCAGCCGCGGTCACCGCATCCAACAACGCGGGCGGGGCCGGATCTACATCCATCGTTTCCAATTTCTCGCGCATACTGGGCCATAACGCTGCCAACCGCTGTTGCTCGTCCAGTAACCCTTCCGGTAGGGCGCAGCGCGGATCCGTCCGGGCCAAGTGAACGGACATTTCCATTTTGCCCGCAAGCTCCTCCAAACGCTTGATTCGCTCCTGCAAAATTTCGTCCAAACGTTCCAACGCACCTTCCCAGCAGGCGTGCCGATATGGGTCGGCCGACATGAACGTGGCCCGGACCTGCCGGTACCATGCGCGCAAGGCCAGAATGTTCCCGATGTACGTGAGGCTCGCGTGCACCACACGCCGAATCGAACGGTATGCGCCGCGAACGAACGGCCGGGTTTGCCAAACGGCCGATGGAGGCGGTGCCACCATGGTGTCCGGTTCCAGCGCGTCCCCGCGCCACACCAGCCCCGCGGGGATCACGACCCCATAGGCGATCCGAGCGGGGCCGACCAGACCACCTTGCCCTCCCAGAAAAATCGGAGGCTGATCGTAAAACACGCCCTGCGGAACGTCGCCCACCAAAGAAGCGGTCGCCTTGTCGCTGTGCGGAGTGAAGTTGAAGTGCACGTACGATGATCCAATCTCTGTATGCTCCCGCCGCGACCGCCCGCCGGCGACCAGCAGGTCGCACAGGTTGGCCAAACTGCCGGTCACGACAAACGCTAGAAACACCGTCTGCTTCAGTCCGACGGCATGCGCGCACGAAGCTTGCTCCTCCAGCAAGGTCCCAGGCCGAATGTGGGCGGCACTTCCCACCTGGACGCCGTCCAAGAATGTCGAGCCCGCGCAGTATCCTCCGCGAAGTTCCACGCCATGCCCCAATTGGCAATCCTCCAGCGTCAGCGGCGCTTCGCGACCCAGGACGCTTCCCGGGCCAATCGATGTGCGGGCGCCTCGCACGCGGCACCCCGGGTGAATCACAACGCCGGGTGCAATACGTTCCAAATTGACTTCCTCTCCGATCTCTACACTCTCCGGCACTGGCAACACCACGCCCCGGCGCAGCAGTTCTTCGACTCGATGGGCCTTCATGCTTGCTTCGCTCCTTTCAACTCCTCCCGCCATTGCCGCAGTACCGCCCCGGGATCCGGCGAACGGACGAAACTTTCTCCGACCAAGATCGCGTGCACACCCGTTTCGCACAATCGCCGTACATCGGCCGAGCTACGGATCCCGCTCTCGCTCACGATGGTTCGACTCGGTGGGATGCGTGGGGCGAGGCGGGCGGTGGTCTCCAGCGAGACTCGGAACGTCCGCAGGTCCCGGTTGTTGATGCCAATCACATCGGCCCCCGCGTCCAATGCTCGGTCGAGCTCCTCTTCGTCATGAACCTCCACCAGCGCATCGAGCCCGAGCGAACG
>CAACVY010000085.1 GCA_900661335.1 uncultured bacterium
AATGTGGCGACGGTGCGGTCGTGAAGACCAAGGCGCCGTCCGTAATCGAACGCGAGCCGGATGAATAGCTCGATGGCATGGGGCACCGGCTCCCAAACATCGAATAGCCGCCGGGCGGCCACTGAAGGCCGGCCGAGAAACTGCAGCGCGATGGCCTGCTCGACCTTCACTTGGAGCAACTCGCCCATGGCGTCCTCGGGAGTGAGCGTTTCGATCTCTTCGTAGATGCGCAGCGCCGCATCGAACTGGCGCTGGAGCATGTGGAGCATCGCGCGCGCCCGAAGGAGACCCACGTGGTTACTCAACCCACGCAGGCCGTCCTGCAGGCAGCGGTGTGCCCCTTCGGCGTCGCCACGGTCCCACCGGAATGCCGCAAGCCGGATGACCGCGGCCGCGTCGGGCGGCTCTGTCCGCACCAGCGCCTCCCATTCCGCGGCCGCCTCATCGGTGCGGCCGATGGCCCACAACAGCTCTGCGAGGTAGCCCCGCGCAACTTTCGCCGTGGCGGGAGAGGCGCTCTGCGCCAGCGACCGAAGTTGTTGCACTACGTCGTTGGTGTTGGCCCCGCGCAACATCCAGCGGGCCACGACCATGCGCGCCCCCGCGCTGTCCATGGACTCCGGAATGCCGGCCAACACCTCGACCGCCTCCGACAGTTTTCCCAACGCCAACAACGCGCGCGCCAGTTCTGCGCGCACCGAAATCAGGCGCGGGGCGGCCTTGAGTTCCATGCGGAGCAGTTCCGCCGCGCGTTCCCAATCGGAGTGCGCGGCGCGCACCTCGTTGGTGGACGCACGGGTCATGAGCAAACGGGCCAACTGCCGGCGTGTGCCACCGCTGAGAACACCGCGCCGGATCACCCTGTCGAGCAGTTCAATCGCCTCCGACAGTTTCTGGTCGGCCAGGTAGAGGCGAACCAACCTCGAACGAAGTGTGGGATCGTAGGGATCGGCGTCCAGCAGGGGTCTCAAGATGGCGCGCGCGGCGTCGCGCTCGTTCAAGGTCGCATACAGGTCCGCCACGATTCGGGCCACCTCCACGTCCGTCCCGACTCGCTGTCGACAACGCTCCAGTAGCGCTCGGCCCTGCTGACGTACCTGGGCCGGGCGGTCGGCGCGCTGGCTTTCGAGAATGGCGCGGCCTGCGACGCGTACCAACTCGACGTCGGTGGTGGAGGACCGTTCTAGGCTGGCTTGCACCACCTCGATCGCCGGCCCGACTTGATCGCGGCCCAAGTGCACTTCGGCCAACAGGGCGCTAAGTTTGGGGTGAGCTGGGTGGCGCTGGAGCGCGAAGCGCAGCGTGCGGGCCGCTTCCTCCAATCGCCCTTGCAATGCATACATGCTCGCGATGAGCCGCACCAGATCCGGATGGTTGGGAAACCGCTGTTCCGCCTGATGCAGTAGCGAGAGCGCCCCGTCGAGGTCGCCGCGCGCGGTTCGCACCTTGGCTAAGGTTTCGTAAATCTGTACGGCGTTCGGATCGAGGCGTACCGCCGCCTCCAACTCGGACTGCGCTTCCGCCAGTTTCCGTTGCGCCAGATACGCTTGGGCTGTCGCATAATGTGCGAGCGCCTCCGTTGGAGCCCCAGGGGCCGGTGGCGGTACGCTTCGGCAAGAGGCAAGAAAGAGAAACGCAACAACCGCCCCCCACCGCGACAAGGCAGTCAGCCCACGGCAAGTCATAGACGGCCCACACACGCGGAACCGCGGCGGGTCAGCTCTTCTTATGGCGCATCATTCGCCGGCGCTTCCGCTGCTTGTGCTTGTTCATCTTCTTTCGGCGCTTCTTCTTGATACTGCCCATGGCCACCTCGTTGTGACACGGCCGGTTATGGCACGACCTTGTTCAAACTCAGCTCGATGATACCTTCCGCTCCGGCCGCCTTCAAGGACGGCAGGAGCTCGCGCACCCGCGACTCTTCGACCACGGTTTCGACCGAAAACCACCCTTCGTCGCTCAGCCGGTTGACTGTGGGGGCGTGAAGAGCTGGGAGCAACTTCAATACATCCGGAAGACGAGCTGCGGGCACGTTGAGCTTCAGCAGCACGCGTCCCTCGGCGCGCAACACCCCCTGGAGCAGCATCGCGATTTGTTCGATCTTCCGCCGCTTCCATGGGTCTTGCCATGCGCGCGGGTTGGCGATCAACCGCGTAGTGGATTCTAGCACGGTGTCCACGATGCGCAGTCGGTTGGCACGTAAAGAGGAGCCGGTTTCGGTCAACTCCACGATGGCATCCACCAGCTCGGGCGCTTTGGCCTCCGTGGCGCCCCACGAGAACTCGACCTCCGCCTGCACTCCATGGCGCTCCAAATATCGGCGCGTGAGCTGGACCGCTTCGGTCGCGATGCGCTTGCCCTGCAGGTCGTGGACGGATCGGATGGGAGAATCTTCTGGGACCGCCAGGACCCAGCGCACCGGACGGAACCCTTGCTTCGCATAGCAGAGCTCGCAGACCTCCACCACGTTGGACCCATTTTCGCAGATCCAATCGTAGCCGGTAAGCCCAGCATCGAGGTGGCCGTTCTCGACGTAGCGGCTGATTTCTTGAGCGCGGATCAACCGCGCGGAAATTTCCGGGTCATCCACCTGCGGCGCGTAGGACCGGTCGCCGGTGCGGATGGTGAATCCGGCCCGTTCGAATAACGCAAAGGTGCTTTCCTGCAGGCTCCCTTTGGGAAGCCCCAACCGTAGCACGCTCGATGTCCACGAGTTCGTATTCATGTGCATTCGGAATGTTTGCGCCCGGCGGCGAGAACCGCAGGGCGCATCGCGCAGAATGGCTCGAACGGCGCGACTTGTCAAATTCGGATGACGCGCCGCCCGAGAACGCGCAGGCGATCTTCCGCTAGCAGTTGCAGGGCTTCGGGGTAGGCGATGTGCTCTTGCTCCTGAATGCGCGCGTGCAGCCGCTCGGGCGTGTCGTCGTCGTACACAGGCACCGCGCGCTGCAAAATGATCGGCCCAGTGTCCACTCCTTCGTCCACGAAATGGACGGTGCAGCCGGTGATTTTCACGCCGTATTCTAGCGCCTGCTCCCATGCCCGCAGGCCTGGGAACGCGGGCAACAGCGCGGGATGAATATTGACAATCCGGTGGCGGAACGCGGCCAGAAGCTTGTGCTTTACGATGCGCATGAAGCCGGCTAGCGCGATGGTGTCCGCGCCGTGCTGTTGCAGGAGCTCGAGCACGCGTTCCTCCGCGGGGCCGTCCAACCGCGTGCGGTATGGGGCGCAGTCCACGTAGTACGATGGGATACCCGCCGCGCGGCCGCGTTCCAGAATCCGCGCGTCCGGAACATCCGAAATAACGCATACAACGCGCGCGGAGAGCTTCCCGGTGCGGATGGCATCCAGAATGGCTTGGAAGTTCGTCCCTTGGCCCGAACCCAATACAGCGAGTGAAAGCATGTCCAACCTCTCCTGTCCGTTCGTGCACACGTGGGCGAATCTACCCGTGGCCGCGAACACCTGCAAGCGTGCCACCTGGCCCGTAACAGATCCGGCGCCAAGGTGGGCCTCGCGCGGGGGCGTGAACCCATGGTGTTGCTCACGGCCGACTGGGACGGGCAGCCCGCCGGGGCCGCTGTGTGGAAAGGATGGGAGTCCGTTCGGTCACGAGGAGATTGCGCGTGGCTCGGAACGTGGATGCCGACCCTACCGCGAGACGCTACCCACGAGCACAGGAGCAAGATCGCGAACACCCGAACGCATCGGCGGCACGTTTTGCGGTAGCCTCGCCTCTCTCTCCGGGCAGGTCCAAGCTTGGACGTTTCCGACGTCAGCCCGCTGTTCCGGAGACTGTACGTTGGGACGAAAGGCGCAGGTGGTTGTGGTTCGCCCTCGGCAGTAGGATTGCGTCGTGCATTGACGATGGAGTATGGGGGATCTAACTCACCCCCCACAGAGAGTCGGAGGGAAATGCTTGAAAAATCAGGGGAGAATGTGCACCGAGGTTCGGTAGAAGGGAGTGGCCGACGAACTCGGTGGAACTCGTGCTCCGTCCGATTGGTGTGATCTATACGCCCTTTGTGGGAGGCTTCCGAAAGTCCGATTCAACCGGTGTATGCGGCCGGTGCGATGGGCACGGTTGAACTGCGCTCGGAATATTCCGAAAGTTTGGTGGGCCTGGACAGGTTCGAACGGATCTGGCTGATCTACTGGGTTCGTCGAGCAGGCCCGCTTCGCATGCGAATGGTTCCGTTTCTGGACTCTGCGGAGGTTGGGCTGTGGGCCACGCGTTGGCCCTGTCGTCCCAATCCGAGCGGCTTGTCATGCGTGCGACTGATCTCCATTTGTGGGGCGCAGCTGAGCGTCACGGGCGCGGATATGCTGGACGGAACCCCATTGTTGGACGTTAGTCCGTGCGTTCCGGAATTCAACGCGTTCTCAGGCACGCGCAGGATGGCTGGAACTCAGCACGCGACCGGCGAATCGCGCCGATAGTCGCGGTGGGCCCGCCAAAGGATTGAAAGGCGCGGCATTTTCCGCACCAGGAATTACCGTCAGGTATCAAGGCCAGTTTCGCTTGTCCATCGACGGTTATATACCCGCTTGGACCAGGGCCTGGCCGGTCTTAGAGCGGCCGGAACGTCCGGCACGGCGAAGCTTTCGGGTCGGAAGTGCGCGCCACAGATATGCAACTTGGGGCATGACTGGAACATGGGTGGGGAGAAATACATCCGCGCAGGGCGGCCGAAACCGAACGTTACCGCAGCAGGCCGAACACGGCACCTCGAGGAGTGTCTGCCACACTTTGTCCCAGGATTCGGGAACGGAGAGGGTTACAATCCTGCCTTGACGCAGGCATGAGGTGGACTAAGGGCAGCGAGGGATGACCACGGTGTGCCCCTGGCCTTGGCCGCATACTTGACACCAAAAGCCGAGCTCCGGATAGAATCAGCGCGTGGTCGAGGCACGGGCCAGGGTCATGGTGTACCCGTACGGTCTCAAGGGAAACCATGACGAACCCGCATGGGCACACTTGGGAGTAACCTGCGCGGGTGCACGAAGCACGCCATACGGGAGCCGAAGTATTCCGCGGATGAGACAGGGAAGAAGAGCGAAGGCGTTTCGGATGCCACGCAATGCGATTCAGTAGACGGGGCAGAAGAACCCTGTGGTGAGATTGCGCTCTCTTGAGGGGCGATCACCTTGCGGCAACGTCGGCGTGCACAGCGAGGGTCCAGCGAGTTATCGGGGAGGCCCACGCGCGGCGAGTCCCCCACAAGGCCGTAACGTGAGCAGGTGCACGCGCGAGATATGCTGTAGTAGGAAGGCGATCGCCACCTGTTACGATGCAAAGGCGTGGCACTATTGAGGCATCGCGTTTACGGAGTTACAACGTAATCAGAATGCATTAAGGTGCTACGAGCGATCCATGGAACACAATTTGCTCGATGCTAAGGCGTGGTTGGAGAGGGGCCTCGTGCTTCGGGATCTAGGGCGCGATGGGGATGCATTGAACTGTGATGACCACGCCGTTGGGATTAATCCGAGCCTCGTTCGTCCGTGGGGGAGCATAGGCGTGCCGCTTTGTGGTAGCGAGCCGCGGGCAGGAGACATGGACCTGCCGCCCTCAGTCTCCCTTGGCCCATGAGCGCCAAAAGCCCCAAAAGAACCTCCAAGGCAATTGCGAATCGTTTTGATTGATCGGGTCACACAGCGGACAGCCACAATCCCCGGAAATTCGCCATTCGAAAAGCCCCGTATCCTATTCACGCCGAAAGAGTTACGCGCACTCTCCCAAGGTGCCTGGCACCACCATCGCGGGGCGATGGCCTCCAACGCAGCGAGCAGGTGGATGCGGTCCCCGAGCTGTCTGAGCGCGCGGCGGCTGCCGCTCGGCGCGGGCGGCGCACCGCTCGAATCAGCGGCAATTCCCAAGCTTCTTGCAGCCGCTGCACCACCTTGTGGTTCACCGGCTAGCCCCGGTGACGCAGCTCATCGACCACCTTCCGATACCCATAGTGCGGATGCTGGCGGGCGATCTGCAACAGCGTGTCGCGCAACGGCTCGTACTTCTGGGCATACGGACATTTCCGCTGCTGGCGGTAGTGCCACGTGCCCTTGCTCAGCCCCAGTGCGGCCAACGTCTGGTTCACCCCGAAGTCCCCTGCGTGTCGAATCGCCAACACCATCTTTTGCTCCAGACTCAGTTCTGCCCCAAAAATTTTTTAACAGCGCGATCTCCACCTCCTTCTGCTCGAGCAACCGTTCCAGATCTCGAATCCGCTGCTCATATCCCCGGACCGATTCGCCACGGCCGAACACCTCCGCACCATGTTCGATGAACTCTTTCTTCCAGAGCCCCAGCGTGATCGGATGCACACCGTACGCCCTGGCGATCTGTCCCATCTGCCTTTGCCCTCGCAGAACTTCCATCACCACCTGGAATTTGAAACGTGCCGAATACCGTCGCTTTGCCATTGTCGGTCCTCCGGGCGGGGCTGCCCCTCTCCCCCCAGGGGCAGCCTTCCCTTCTCGTCTACGTTATCCCGACAATGTCTCTTCAGCTAGTCATTAAGGTGGGTCAAATTTTGGGGTGCACCCCTGAGGGCCAAAGCAAGCGAGAACTGGCCAAGCGTAACGGGCACGGTTGTAGCATCGGAGGTGACTTGGCGAACGAAAAAAAGCACAACGCACTACAGACCTGCTTCGGTATGAATACGTTGTTGAGCGCAAGATATACAGCGGCACAACGGTTGCGTTTGGCGAATGCTCGCCCAGCGACTCGACATATGCGCGAAGCGTCGTCAATCGGTACCCC
This sequence comes from uncultured bacterium, assembly GCA_900661335.1. Lineage (GTDB taxonomy): Bacteria > Verrucomicrobiota > Kiritimatiellia > PWTM01 > PWTM01 > CAACVY01. The sequence goes on from CAACVY010000085.1 coordinate 6,770, forward strand.
CTAGGGACGGCCGTTCAGGCGCGCTACGTGGCAACCAATCCCGGAACGTCCGTGCTTCAGCCTGTCGCAAAAGGCAAGATATGGCTTCTCCCTGCAATTGGAATGTTATTTTTAACCGTGGGCAGCGTGGTCGCCATTTACTTGCCAATAGCGATAAGAGAGCAGAACATCGCAGAACCAGAGGCTGGTGGGTATCGCCGCTAACTGGACTTCCGGGTGTTTT
>CAACVY010000084.1 GCA_900661335.1 uncultured bacterium
CGCCGGTCGTTCCGTTCGTCCGTCGGGGGACCCCGCCGGTCGTGGAGGGACGGTTCGAGGTCGAACTGACGGACGAAGGTCGCGCCCATCCGATCTTCAGTGGGGAACGGTTCGAGCAATCCTTGCCGCCGATCCTGAGCGTGTTTCCAGGCGCCATGCCCAAGCCGGCTGCGCAAGTGTTGGCCAAGGCCAAAACGCCCAGCGGCGAACATGCGCTCGTAGTCGTCCAGCGGTACGGTCAGGGCAAAGTGGTGGCGCTGTTGACCGAGTCGCTCTGGCGGTGGTCGCTCGAACCACGCGAGGAGGATATCTACCGGCGGTTTTGGAATCGCGTGCTCGATTGGTTGGCGCCGGAGAAAGAGGAGCTCCAGCCGTTCGAGGTGGATTTGTTCGCGCCGGTGGCGCGGGTGTACTTGGGCGAACCCATTCGGTTGGCCGCGCGGGTCGGAGGTGCGGAGGCTACGGCGGCTGAGGTCACATGCGAAATCCGCGGACCGGATGGGCGCACGCTGCCGTTCCGCATGACGCCCAAAACGATCACGACCGCCAGCGGCCAAACCCTGCCGGGCTACGAGCTCCTCTACACTCCAGAGCAGTCCGGCAACTACCAAGCCCGTGCCGTGGCAGCCCTGAACGGAAAGACCGCGCGTTCGACCCCCTTCGAATTTTTGGTCCGGAGTGTCAGCGCGGAGGGAACGGGCCGACCGGCCAACTTGGATTTACTCAAAAAGTTGGCAGAGAGCTCGGGTGGGGCGTTGGTCTCGCCGGACGAGATCGGTGGGGTGGTCGAACGGTGGGCCGGCGAAGCTCGGCAGGAGGTGCGGGTGCAATGGAAATCATTATGGAATCAGTGGTGGGCCATCGGGGCAATGATCGGACTATTGTGTCTCGAGTGGACCTTGCGACGGCGATTCAACATGGCGTGAGGAGGTCGCGGGTGGGCACGAATGGAGGCGGCAGGGTGCCGAGATGGCGTCGGACGTGCACGGCGGTCGCGACGGTGTGGATGGCGACCGGGGGAAGTTATCCCAGTGATGCCAGCGGGGGCTTCGAGTTAATCACCAACGTGCCGGCGGCCAACCTTCGGGTGTTGGCCGTCGAGGACGACCGAGTCGTCGTGGCGCCTGATTTGCGCGACACCAAAACCTGGTGGTTTTTCTGGCACTTTGGCGCGCGCAACGCCAGTGATCGACCGGTGTGGATCACGTTTGTAAGTAACGATGCGATTGGAGTTCGTGGCCCCGCAGTCAGCCGCGACGGTGGCTGGACTTGGTCATGGATGGGCCGCTCGGTGGTCACTTCGTTTCACTACCGTGGGGCCCACGCTTGGGCGTTTCCGGTCCTTCCGGCGCACACGAGTGGGTCAGAAATTCGCTACGCGTTCTGTCCACTCTACCTCGAATCGCATTTGCGACGGTGGTTGGAGGCCCGGCCGTGGGTTCGTGTCGAAGAGCTTTGCCGGAGCCGGAAGGGACGGCGCGTGGAGCGCCTTCATGTCGGCCAAGGGCGGGAGGTGGTGTGGGTCTTGGCTCGACACCACGCCTGTGAGGCCATGGCCAGCTATGTCTTGGAGGGCTTCCTCGATGTGGCCCGGACGGCCCATTGGGAAACCGTCGCCGTGCCATTTGTGGACAAGGACGGGGTTGAGGACGGCGATCAGGGCAAAAATCGTGCGCCACATGACCATAACCGGGACTACAACGCGGCGCCCATCTATCCAGAGGTCGCAGCGATCATGAACAGCGCTTCACAAATGGCCGATCGTGTGGTGGCGTTCTTGGACCTGCACTGTCCCTACATCCGAGGATCTTGGAACGATCGGGTCTACCTCGTCGGTGCGCCGGAGACGCACCGCTGGACACAGCAGCAGGCGTTCACCCGCACGCTGGCGCGGCTCCGACAAGGCCCGATCCCGTTTGAGGAGACAGACATTTTGCCCTTCGGCGTGGGTTGGAACACGCGACAAGAGTACGCCGAGGGCCGAAGCAGCTCGCAATGGGCGCGAGCAGTATTCCCCCACGCGCGGTTGGTCACGACCATCGAGATCGCGTATGCGGACGCACATGGCGTAGAAGTTACCATCGATGGTGCCCGCGCGTTAGGTGCGGATCTCGCCCGAGCCCTTAGCGTATACCTTGCGACCAGCGCCCCGCCACCCTGAGTCTTGAAATCACTCGATACTTCGGCTTGGATCGCATCCTTGATGCTGGGAGCGATCGCGGCGTCGACACCGATCCGGTGAGTCGTGAGGCGATGGCGATGTTGGGAACTAGACCTGCCCACGCTTAACCAGCTTCGCCCCAATTGTCCGCTGGGGAGGCACCCGGTGCGCCTGCGCTGCACGTGTTCGCCGGGCCGTAACTGGACGTAGGCTGGGCCACGCTGTTCTGCAACGTCCCCGCAAGTCCGCACATGTTCCATGGCGGATGGGGTATAGCCCGGCTGAGCTGGCCAAGAAGGGGCAAAGCCCGTTGTCGTCGCGCGGGTGAGCCCTCCGTACGGGGATGTGAATGCGGGACCACGGTCGGATCTTTTGCACATGGAAACGAGCCAACATGTCGGAAGTTCTCGGGTAGTCCGGTGAAACTTCCGTCCCCTGGCTCTGCGCTGGAAGTAGCCATCCCGTGTTCCGGCCGACCACAACTTGCGCGGTGAGTAAGGGCGCGAGGCCGCGAGTTGTTCGACGGCGCATCCACCGGTAGAATTTACCATTCGTCGAGAGCCCGATGAGCGGGGCGCGACTCGAAGGAACCGGTGTATGTACACAGCATCCGATCTGCGCAAAGGCTTGAAAATCGAAGTGGATGGCGTGCCGTACGAAGTGGTGGAGTTCAATTTCGTCAAGCCCGGCAAAGGCCAAGCGATGTACAAGTGCCGGCTGAAGAATTTGATCACTCGAACCACGATCGACCGTACGTTCCGAGAGGTGGACAAGATTGACAAGCCGAACCTGGAGGAACGGGTGGTCCAGTATTCATATTTTGACGGTCACCACTACGTTTTTACTGACCCGCGCACCTACGAGGAGGTGCCGCTCGACGAGGAAACTCTCGGCACCGCACGCTACTTCCTCTCGGAAGACGTGGAAGTCCGTCTGTTGCTTCACAACGGACGGGTGATCGCCTTGGAGTTCGTCAAGCCCTTCGTCGAGAAACAGGTCGTGGAGACGGAGCCGGGAGTCCGTGGAGACACCGCGACCAACGTGATGAAACCCGCGCGGATCGACGGCGGCTATGAGCTCAAAGTGCCGCTGTTCATTGATCAGGGTGATTGGATCAAGATTGACACGCGGACGGGAGAGTACGTTGAGCGAGTCTCGAGGGGCTGACGCGGATTGCCCACACGATGGTTCCACGACTTCTGGATGTGCTTCGTGCCTTTGTTCGCGGCGCTCAACCCGGTGTCGCTGTTGCCCTTGTTTGCAGCGCTTACCCGCGGAATGCCACCGAGCATGGTGCGTCGCATTTTGGCTCAGTCGCTGGCCACGGCGACTGTCGTGGCGCTCTTGTTTCTTATGGGCGGAAAGGCGCTGTTCGTTGCGCTGGGAATCCGCGTGGCGGATTTCATGGTCGCCGGAGGCGTGGTCTTGTTCGTGATCTCGCTTCGCAATTTGCAGTCCGACGACCCTCCGAGGCGTGCCGCCGCGGAGTCCTTGGGCGCGGTTCCGTTGGGCGTGCCGTTGATAGTCGGGCCGGCGACGTTGACCACCTTATTGCTCCTGCATGACCAGTATGGGCCAGTGGCGACGGTGGCGGCGCTGTTCGTGAATCTATGGCTGGTGGCCGGGATTCTGGGCACCGCCACCCGTTTGGAACGTTGGTTGGGCCGAGCGGGAAGCCGTGCGGTGGCGAAGGTGTCCGAGCTGGTACTGGCTGCGATTGCGGTGAATATTGCCCGGCGCGGCATCGAGCAGCTATGGGGCGCCGCTTCCGGCCGCTAGTGTGAACGTGGGCTTACCGTTCCCATTGTGTCCTGCCCCGGAGCATCGGCTGACCATTCGAGCTCGGACCAAGGCCGCCGTACGCCAGTTTTTCATCGAGCGGAACTTTTTGGAAGTGGACACGCCCATATTGGTGCGAACTCCTGCACTGGAGCTTCACATCGACGCGATCCAGGCCGAAGCAGGATGGCTGCGCACATCTCCTGAGTTTCACATGAAACGGCTACTGGCCGCGGGTTGGCCGCGGATCATGCAGCTGGGCCCCTGCTTTCGGCGGGGCGAGTGGGGTCGTTGGCACAATCCGGAATTTACTATGCTCGAATGGTATCGTGCGCACGCGGGCTTGGAGGACGTGGTGCAGGACGTGATCAACCTCTTGCCGTACGTGGCGCAAGCGGGGGTGGGGCAAACCGCGTGCAACTGGGAGGGGCGCCGAATCGACTTATGTGCGGAGCCTTTGCGGTGGACCGTTTCACAGGCGTTTCAAGCTTTGGCTGGCTGGGATCCCGTGCAGGAGTTCGACCCCGATCGCTTCGACCGGGATCTCGTGGAGCGTGTCGAGCCGGCCATGCCCAAGGATCGAGTCGTGGTGTTGAGCGAATTTCCGGCTGCGTGTGCGGCGTTCGCGCGCATTTCACCGAGCAACCCCAAAGTCGCCGAACGTTGTGAGGTCTACGTGGGCGGGATCGAACTGGCCAATCTTTATGCCGAACTGACCGACGTGGAGGAATACCGCCGCAGATGGCAAAGTTGGGCGAGTGATCGCAAGCGACGCGGCCGCCCTGTGTATCCGCCCGACGAAGACTTTCTCCGGGATGTGCTGCAGATGCCTCCGGCTGCGGGGGGGGCTTTGGGGTTCGACCGATTAGTGATGTTGCTCATAGGTGGCCCAGACTTGGATTGTGCGTTGCCCTTCCGCGAGCGGTTGGACCCTTGAGCCCGACACTGGTGCGACGGGGGAAGCTTTTGGTTCGGCGACCAAGCCCAGCGTTCCTCGCGCTGTCTGTGGTGGCTCAGTAGATATTGAGCCCGCGGCGGGGGACTTCGAATACCCCGGTTCTAGCGCGCCCGCATTCCTACAGACCTAGCCGCTCTGCGCAGGACGTTCGCGCTGTGCTGGCCGGCCCCAACGACCTTCGAGCAGGTAGATCACATCCTCTGCGGTTCGAACGGCGTGATCGGCGATCCGTTCCAAGTGCCGCGTGATCGCGAGGTAGTCCAGCGCCTCGGTGACGCAGTCCGGGTCCTGGCGAATTCGTTCCACGAGTTCACGCTCGACCCGCTTGCGATCTGCATCCACTCGGTCGTCGGCCGCGATGACCTCTCGCGCCGCCGACGCATCCGCCTTCAGCAAGGCATCCAGGCTTTGGTTGAGCATGGCCAGCGCGGCCGCCGCCATCGCGTTAAAGTCTGGCGCGGGACACCGAGGCGGTCGTTGTACGAGGCGCAAGACGCGCTCCGAGATGTGTTCAGCCAAATCACCGATCCGCTCGAGGTCCCGCGCCAGATCCATTACTGCGATAACGAACCGCAGGTCGGTGGCCACGGGTTGGTACAGTGCGAGGACCTTCAAACATTCTTCCCTCAGCTCCAATTCACGGCGATCCAGCTCATCGTCGGCCGCGGCGCGGCGCTGAGCAGTTTCTGCATCGCGTTGTTCCAACGCCCACAAAGCCTCTTGCACGGCCTGCTGGGCGTGGGCCCACAGTTCCAACAAGCCCTGCTTCAGCCGTTCGAGTTCTCGGAGCAAGTGGACAGACATATCGAGGTCCTCGTAAAGACTTTTTTCAGAATTTGGCTATTAAGTCAACCTGCAGGCGGCGGTAGTCATGAGGATCGTCGAGATGTTTCTCGTCCAGAAAGTATGTGACCGACGCTTGAGCGGCTTTGGTCAGTTGAACGGCGATGCTGAACCGATGTCCTTGAGCATCCGTGCCACCACCGAAGGAATCGGAATCCGTGAACGCACCGGGGAAGACGTCCTTCTCCAGGCGACGGTAGTTGTAACCGACCTGGACGGAGCCTGGCTTGGAAAGTCGGCCCACCGAGACCCCGGCGATATATCCCGTGTCGTCTTGGTCCGCATCCGTATTCACCGCCCACGCGCCGTACACTTCGATCGGCAGTGCAAGGTCGAACTGAAGTGCGGCAAAGCCTTCGGCCGTGTTGAAGCCGGTGGCATAGACTGTATTGGTCGTCTCGCCGCTGACGACGGTTCGGATGCTATTTCCGTAGGACTTTCCGGTGCCTTGCCAGTCCAAGACAGGGCGACCCTCCATCTCTGTAAAGCTGAACACAGAACCTCCGATCACCCACCGTGTCTTGGGGATCAGAGGGCCCGAGAAGCGAAGCTGCCCACCGTACATCATGGAATCGTCGTCCGCTTTTCGCTCCTGGATCCAGTGATATGCAGCGCTAGCTCCGAGTTGCCAGTCCTTACCCAGCGTCCAGTTGGCCGCTAGCCCTTCCGGCGTGTAATCGTGGTCCCAAAGATAGTCGCCCACGGTGTAGAACGGATTGCGTGTCTTGCCGCCCATCACGACCAAGCCGGGCAACTCCTTGGGCTGCCACTCGATGTAGGCTAAATCAAGGAAGATCGGCTTCTTGGTCCCAAAGTTTTTCAATGTCATGTTGCCGGAGATCGGATCTCCCTCGCCTTGAGCTTGTTCCGAGGTCGTCAACCGCAGGCCAACGGTGAACTCATCGTCCGGCTGTGCGGTCAACCCAAGCCGCAGCCGAATCCGGTGATGATAGCGCTCATCTTTACCTTCTTCGTCCACGTGTTCGACGCGGTACCGCAGGTCGCCCGAGACCTTGGTGGTTTCGTACCAAGCGGCCGTGACGCGCCCCGTAGAGGACGCCGCCACGATCGCCACACCGATTCCCATCTGTTGCCAACGCTTCATGTGGATGCTCCTTATTTGCCCCTATACGTATCGGTCCTTGGCCGGACGTACCTCCCGCCCGGCAGACCGTAGTTTCTAGTGGCAATTGTGGCGGCGATCTGCACAGATTGTGTTAGCGAAAGGCTAAAATATCGTTTGGGACAGTGACATGCACTTGCGAGAGAAAACAAAGGGTAGAGATGCTCGGTACGTAGGAGGATCGCGGGGAGGCGGCCGGGACGGAGCCGGCCAGGCCGGACGTGGCCGCGTAACGTCGTAACGTATCGACCGGCTCACGCGCCTTCAGGGGATTCGGTGGGCAAACCGGTCGGGATGCGGAACCAAAACCGGCTGCCACGGCCGGGCTCGCTTTCGACTCCAACCTGTCCACCGTGAAGCAGCACAATGTGCTTGACGATGGCGAGTCCAAGGCCCGTGCCGCCCTCGCGGCGGCTGCGGCTCTTGTCCACGCGGTAAAATCGCTCGAACAAACGTGGCAGATGACGGGCCTCGATACCGGGTCCTTCGTCCACAACCGCCACCTCGACCGAGTTGTGGACAGGACGGCATTCGATCCGAATGCGTCCGCCATCGGGGCTATACCGGATCGCATTGTCGAGAATGTTGCCAAGGGCTCGGATGATCAATTCTCGGTCAGCCATGAATTCGAGCTGTTCCGGCACTACGGTCTCGACGCGAAGCGCTTTGGCTTGAATCGGCATGGCGTACAGTTCCACAACGTCGCGAACGACTTGGGCTGCGGAAAGTCGCGCACGATGAATCAGCGAATCCGATGGAGCTTGTTCGAGCCGCGTAAGTTCCAGCAGGTCGTCCACTAGCGTTTGCAGGCGCCGGGTCTGCCGCAATGCGATGTGAAGGAATTTTTGTTGTTCATCGGGTGGGGGAGGATTGGGGTCGAGGAGCGTTTCCAAAAACCCTCGAATGCTCGTGAGGGGGGAACGGAGTTCGTGAGATGCGTTTGCAAAAAAC
>CAACVY010000083.1 GCA_900661335.1 uncultured bacterium
TGGGATTGACTGCCCGGTGCGTCCCGGTGGTGAGGTCAGTCCGGAAACAGTAGCCGACCAACTGCCCGCATATGTGGAGGCATTAAGGCGGCACAATTTGATTCTCGGACTAATCACCACGGCGATTACGGAACCCGCATCGCCCTGTGCAGAGACGATTCTGCGCACCGCACGATCTCTGGGTGTCACGCACTATCGGTTGGGCTCTTGGCGAATTCCAAAAACAGGATCCGTAGATCTCCGCGAATTGCGAGCGAAATTGAGGGACTTAGCGGCCATGAACCGCGCGCTCGGAATCACCGGTGTCATTCAAAACCACTCCGGCACGTTTGTAGGCGGGAACCTTGCACAACTTCGAGCGTTGGTGGAGGGGTACAATCCGGCGGAGATTGGTGTGGCGTTTGATCTGGGACACGCGATCATCGTGCACCAAGGTGACTGGAGCCAACACTTCGAGGCCATCCAACCTTGGGTACGCGTGGCCTACGTGAAAGATGTGCGTCTGCCGTCGACTTGGGTCCCCCTGGGCGAGGGGGAAATGGCGCGGACCGACTGGTTCCGCCGCTTGAAACATCTCGGACTATCCACACCCATTAGCCTTCATGTCGAGTACGATTGGGCGGCTGGGCAACCCAAATCCGCGGACCGCCTGCGCGCTTGTTTGAGCGCGGATCAGTTGAGACTCCGCGAGTGGTTGCGGCAGGCTTGAGTTCCTTTCAAAGGCACGCCGCTGTGTAGGGATAGTCGTAGAAGGGGCGTTACGCCATCGAAAGCGATTGTATCGCGTGACCGGGACGACTTCGAACGCGGGACCGGAGATCAACGGGCTTCACGACTGCACCACCCAGTAGGAGGCGATGCAGACTGAAAACGGGATGCCGCCTTGGGACCGTGGCGAATGGCCGCCATACGATGTCGGAGAGGGTGGTTGCCATAAAAATTGGAGCGAGCGATGGGATTTGAACCCACGACATCCACCTTGGCAAGGTGGAGCTCTACCACTGAGCTACGCTCGCTCCAGACACTACACAAAGTATACGGATTCCGTCTGTGCGTTCAAGTCGAATTTCCCTATGGAATTTCTAGTGCCGGCCGTACGCGAGGGGACACGGAGTTTTCCGGGGATGGCGACGCCGATCGGGGGCCCATGGGGTCAGACGTTCGTACCTCTCCCGCCCTACAGAACAAACCATGAACCGAACCGACAGCCTAACAATCGACGTTGCATTTGTGGGTTGTTCCGAGTCACTGGTGCTCACGACCGGGGTGGTCTGCGAGCAAAGGTATTCTCAGATGCGGGCAGATGGCGCCATCGGTATGAGGTTGGATCAGAACGCACTTCATCTGACGCATGACGCGCCGGTCCGACTCGTCGAGGGGCCCAGACTTCGAAAAATCCACTGTGGCGTGTGTTGGGTGTACCGGGCCAGCGGTTCGGAGAACATCATGGCGACCCCAACGGGAGTCGAACCCGTGTTTCCAGGATGAAAACCTGGTGTCCTGACCACTGGACGATGGGGTCGGTCAAGGGCCGAGAAAGGATAGCATAGACAAGCTCAATCGCAAGCCAGGTTCCATCGTGCAATCACGCCTTCGGCAGATACATCGTGGAACTTACCACGTAACATTGCCCTGCTGGTTCGCCCATGCGGCCTCCACCAGGATTTCGAGAGCGGACTCTACTTGGAAATACGCATGGTGGTGGGGGAAGGATTCGAACCTTCGAAGGCATAGAGCCGGCAGATTTACAGTCTGCTCCGTTTGACCGCTTCGGTACCCCACCGGGTCCAAGACATATTCTACGGACCCTACGATCCTTGTCCAGCCTGTGAGGTTTGGCACGGTCTTGCACTCAGTGTTCGGACCACATTTGTGTTCGTTTTTCCTTCTTGCTTTCAGAGCCGACGTTGCGAAGGTGAAGACGCGACCACCACCGGCCAGCCGGCTTGAACCGGCGAAAGCGTTACGTTCGCCATTTCGCCCAGGGCCATAGCGAGTCGCTATCATTCCACCAATATCTTCAAGGGTGGTCCAACGGGCGAGACTGACCGAACTGAAACCATGTTCGTTTTTCGCGGTGGACGACCGACTTGTGGCCCTGAGAACATATTGCTGGAGGTATGACCAGTCGAGAGCCTAACTGGAAAACGTGGAACTAGCTGAGAATACGGTGGCTTTGATTCACGACACGCACCGGTGGGTGAACCCAAACCTTGCAGAAGGTCCGACCATACACTCGCAAGGGATGAAGCCGGAGCCCCTCCCTGCCGGCGTGTGAAGTGCGCGAGCCCCCACTTAGAATGAAGAAGACGAGTTGTCAGGCTTCAGAAACAGAGCGCCCAACGGCGGTAAGGTTAGGCGAAGCGACCAAGGACGCGAGTTCCACTCGATGGGGTCCGCTTTCACGGCGCCCGCGTTGCCGACATTCGTACCGCCGTACAGTTCGGCATCGGTATTCAACACTTCACGGTACATACCCCCTGCGGGAACGCCGATGCGGTAGTCGTGACGGGGCACGGGCGTGAAGTTGAATACACAGACGACGAACTCCCGAGTCCCCGGCCGGCGGCGCAAGAAGGAGATGATAGATTGTTCGGCGTCATGGAAATCGATCCACTCGAACCCCTCCGGCTCTGTGTCGCCTTCATGCAGGGAAGGGTCACTTCGATATAAAGTGTTCAAGTCCCGCACCAACCTCTGGGTTCCACGATGCGTTGGGAAGTCGAGCAGCCCCCAGTCCAGCGCACGCTGGCAGTCCCATTCGCTCCACTGTCCAAATTCCCCGCCCATGAAGAGCAGCTTCTTGCCTGGATGGGCGGTCATGTAGGCGAGAAGCAGGCGAAGGTTGGCAAATTTTTGCCAAAGGTCGCCCGGCATCTTGTCCAGCAGTGATCGTTTCCCATGGACCACTTCGTCATGAGAAAATGGAAGAATGAAGTTTTCGGAGAACGCATAGAGCATGGAGAAGGTGAGGGCGCCGTGGTGGTACTTCCGATAGATGGGATCTTTGGTGAAGTATTCCAGCGTGTCATGCATCCAGCCCATGTTCCATTTGAAGTCAAACCCTAGGCCGCCCAGATAGACCGGACGCGACACCATGGGCCAAGCGGTGGATTCTTCGGCAAACGTGAGGAAGCCCGGGAATTCTGCGTGAATGACCTCGTTGAAACGGCGTAGGAAATCAATCGCTTCAAGGTTTTCGCGTCCGCCATAGCGGTTAGGAATCCACTCGCCGGGCGGCCGAGAATAGTCAAGGTACAGCATACTTGCGACGGCATCCACACGCAGGCCGTCCACGTGAAATGCGTGCGCCCACCACACGGCGCTGGAAAGAAGGAAAGAGCGGACCTCATGGCGCCCGTAGTTGAAAATGAGCGTGCCCCAATCGCGATGCTCTCCCAGCCGTGGATCGGCATGTTCGTAGAGGTGGGTCCCATCAAAGAAAGCCAGCCCGTGGGCGTCTTTGGGAAAATGCGCGGGAGTCCAATCCACAATGACACCAATGCCGGCCTGGTGACACCGATCAACCAGGTATCGAAAGTCATCCGGCGTCCCATAGCGAGACGTGGGCGCGAAATAGCCGATCGTTTGATATCCCCAAGACCCGTCATGAGGGTGTTCGGCCAGCGGGAGAAATTCCACGTGGGTGTATCCCAGTTCGAGTAAGTAGGGGATGAGTTGGTCCGCCAGCTCACGATAGGTTAACCACGTCCCGTCGGGGTGCCGACGCCAGGAACCCGCATGGACTTCGTACACCGTGATCGGGCGCCGATGCCAAGGACACCCGGTCCGTTGGCTCATCCATGTGGCGTCGGACCATTCGTACGCTGGTTCGGGCGCAACGATACTGGCGGACTTCGGACGAACCTCGGCCCAACGGGCATATGGGTCCGCTTTCTTCTCAAGGTAGCCGTGCGCGCCCCGAATCTCGAACTTGTACAAATCGCCCACTTGGGCGCCGGGCACAAAGATCTCCCAAACGCCCCATAAGTTTCGTCGGTGCATCGGATGGCGACGAGAATCCCAACGGTTGAAAGACCCGACGACGCTGATGCCGATTGCGTTCGGAGCCCATACAGAAAAATGGACCCCCGAGACGCCATCGATCGTTCGGGGGTGCGCCCCCATCTTTTCGAACGCCCGGTAGTTCGTACCTTCGTGAAACACGTACAAATCAAAATCCGTCAACCAAAATCCAAACCGCCATGGGTCTTCATACGCTTGGCGGCTCCCGTCTGGGTTCACCACTTCGAACCGATATGGGAATGCCACTTCGTTCTTTGCAGACCACTCAAACAGCCCGGCCGGATGAAGGCATCGCATGGGCCATCGGTGCCCCGAAGGGATTGCGACGAGCTCCACTTGAGGCGCATCAGGGATCCATGCCCGGCATACTAGGTACTCGCCCACGCGGTGCATCCCCAGGATATCTCCGGGGGTTGCATATCGCCTCTCGATCAGGGCGCGGACGGCAGCGTCGGGCAGCTCGATTGACATGACTGGAGTTAGAACCGTGCAGTGACGATTCGGTCGGTCAGAACGCGGTATCTCATGGGATGGCCTTGCGCGTCAATTGGCATAGGGTTTTCCACAACTGTTCTGGAGTCTTGGCTGCCAAAAGTTTTTTCCGAGCTGCGGCATCTGCAAACGTGCGAGTCAGCCCGGCCAACAGTCGGAGATAAAATGCGCTGCCCGCCGAAGGAATAACAACGAAGAAGATAATCCGGGTCAAGGAGTGCGATTGTGGATCGAACCGAATGCCCTTGCGGCTGATACCGAGCGTCAAGGTCAACCCACCGCCTTCGATGCCGCGCGCGTGGGGAAAGGCCAGCCCGTGTTCCACCGCTGTGCAGGCAATGGTCTCGCGGCGCATGGCCGCCTCGAACAGCTGTGCGCCATCGGTCACAAAGCCCTGCGTTGCAAGAACGTTGCACAATTCACGTATTGCCTCCTCGCGAGTCGTGGCGGCGAGGTCCGGGACCATCAGTTCGGGCGAGGTGTACCTTGCGATCCCCACCCGAATCCCCGCGGGGCCAACGCGTCGTGTGGGTACCCGACGGGGTGCGGAGCTATCCAAGTAATAGAGAATACGCGCACAAGTGGGACAGCGATGAAGCTCCGTGGCCGCGTGGATGGCATGGGCGAGGCTGATCGGAATCACCATGCCGCACCCGCTACACACATTATTCACCATGGGCACGATGGCTGGCGGGCTCCGTTGCTGTATGCGCTGGAAGAGTGTGGCGACGTCTGCAGGAAGCTGCCGGATCATTCGCTCGATCGCCCGCTCGAGATCGCCAATCCGATCTCGGTCGGCTAGGGTTTCCTGTTGCGCTCGCGCTTCGAATAGCTCTTGCAGTTGTAGCAAATCGTTGATCAGTTTTTTCATTTTCACATTCATGTGCGGCGCCAATCAACCGTCGAGGCGCTTGCGCAAGTGAGTATATACCTCCAACTCGGCAGGTCCAAGTGATTCCAGTTCGAGTCGATATGTGGACATATGCCTGAGCGGTGTCGAAACATTTCATAAGGCGCCGAATCTCGTCGCCTGCGGCAACCCAGGGAACGAGCATAAGACAAGTGCCTCGGCTGTTACGCAAGAACCTTGCTCACCGCCGAATTCGGGTCGCCCGCTCGTGGAGATCTCAGATAGAGTTCCTCCGCACTAAACTTTTGTGGCCAGTAAATTGGCATCACCTATGAGGGCAAGGATCTCCGGGAATGAGAATGAAGTCCAAGAACCCGCGGGCCTCCCCTGGGAGGAACCAGCGCGTCGCCGCTCGTTGCCTCAGCGACACAACCAGCTCGGTCTGCGCTGCGCCTCTAGACATTATGAGCCTCGGCTTGGTGTTTTCCAACGACATTCGTTTTCGGTCGCGCACGGCTGGCGGTTTTGTCGAAGCTAACGTGCGGAGGTCTGGGGTGCGGCTGTGCTCAACCCGGACAACAACCTGGGATCCGCGAGATCCAGGCGATACATCAATTGATTGTAGTCGTAGCGGGCCGACGGATAGCGAGCACCTGAAAAAGTTTCGGACAAGGTGCCTTCAAAGTAAATCCATCGCCCATCTCCCTCGTCAAAAAATTCATGGTGTACAGGATTGTAAAACGAATATCGCCCGTGGGACGCGATCTTCACCGCACGAGTCCACGGTCCGGTCAGGTCATCTGCTTCGGCGTACCAAACTTCGCCGAGATATGACTCTTGCCCACCCACCTCCACAAAAATCATGGCCCAACGGTGTCGATAGCGGTTCCATCGAACAGACCCTGCATGGGGTATGATCGGACGACCGGTGGCGTCCCGGGGCGTGAATCGGACCACATCGGCTGGCATCTCACCGGTTCGCACCCACTGCTGCTCACGAACCGGTGTCATTGGAGGGTGTTCGCGCTGCCAATGCCAACCGCGGTGGGGCGTCCAGGTGAAGGCTTCGTACGCGACCGGATTCGTCAAGCTTTCGAAGGTGGCCAGTACTCGCACCGTGGGCACCGGTTGGTTGAAGTAGGCATATCCGCCATTCGTGGTGGCCTGGCCTGCAGGGTGCCGCCAGTCCACCGTGCGGTCGAACTCGACGATGCGCTCCAGCCGTCCGCGTTCGTCGTTGAACAAGGCCAATCCATGGCCAAGACGCTGCTCCAGGGACTTCATTCGTGCGTAGTGGGCAACCAAGCGGGGTTGACCTCGAACATCTGGTACGTTGCAGACCCCGTCGATCCAGACCATTCCTTCGCCGAATTCAGGGGCCATAGCTCGTACGAAGTCCCCCTCTGTAAAGTAAGTCAGAGCGACGCCGACGTCCGGGGAAAGGCCGCCGCGGTTCGGAAGAAGTGAGATCGCACCAGTTGTGAGGAAGTTGCCGAGCGGATGGCTCATCCGGCTAGTATCGCCGTAGAACCAGTAGATGCGATCGCGGTATACGCACGCTTGTACAGAGTCTTGACCAACCACCCCCGCGTTGAGCAGTGGCTGGGGAATCGGGACCTCGGACGTGTAACCCAGGCGAATGGAATGCGAATACAAACCCGCCCCGGTGACTCGGTAAAGCCGTTCCGCGATGTTGGTTCGCTGAAGGCGAACCTCAACGCGGTGGCCGGGTTGCACGTCGAACGCGAGCCCTTCGAACTCGAAGCCGTCGCGAGGGCCCAAGTAGCCCGGGCAATGGATGTGAAAGAAAACCCGTTGGCCCCAAAGGTCTGGTTCGTCCACGGCGATCCGCCCTGCGTTGTCCGTCCAAAATCGAACGTGATGTACTGTGTGAACCTCGACCCACGGAATGCCGCGTCCAGTGGAAGTATCCACGATCCGGATTTCGAACGCCCGCTCGGCTGCAGCGGTCCAACCGGCGCCGAGAACGGCATACATCCAGAATTGGGCGCCCAGCCGACGGGCGACATTCGAGGCCATACAGCGATCATGAAGGTAGTGGGGCCTGCTTTCTTGACAACATCTAGCCATGTCGTGGAACACCGATTCCCACTTTCACGGAGCATTGTCCTCGTTGTTGGGTCCAGGATCAAGTGCGGACACCGAGTGGTTCCGCAGCTCACGTCCGTCGGGCTGGCTCGGACACCACGCGCCCAAATACACCTCAGGTGAGAACCCCGTTCGACCTACCAGTGGTATTCGAGTCCTGTTCCAGCTACACAGGTATACGGAACAAAAGCCCGAACATACCGGGCTGTGCATGACCCTCCGTGGGTAGGCCGGCCGACCTATCGGGCAATTCTCTGGGTATGCCTACCGCCGTTTGAGTGCTGGGAAACTTTTGCATGGCGTCTTGGCCTTGACCGCATGGGAGGGCTCCGGCCGAGGTGTTGTTTCATTCCACGCTCCGTGGTAAGTTCCCCATGCGCGGCGGGCCCGCGCTGGGCCCTCGGCGACGGAACAGGGGTGAACCCCGTCAGGCCCGGAAGGGAGCAGCGGTAAGCCCTGATGGCCGGGTGCCGGTCGTACCTGGTTCGGCCCGCCGCGTTGAACCTCCGGTACGGTAAATACATCGCATGTCATACGAAGTTCTAGCTCGGAAATGGCGTCCAAAACAATTTTCCGACGTGATCGGTCAAGACCACGTGACGCGCACGTTGCGGAACGCCATTGTGCAGGGCCGGGTCGGGC
>CAACVY010000082.1 GCA_900661335.1 uncultured bacterium
ATCTCATCGCCCGGCTCACGGTCAACCTCAGGTCCACCGCCCGCCGGGCCTCCCGTTCCGTCGCCAAGCCCCCCGGCTCATTGCCCGGTCTATCCTCCACGTGCACGGTGATTTCTTCCGGCCACTCCGAACCACTCCCCCATAGACCGCCTCGATGTCGTCACGCCTGAGTTTTTCCAAGGCTTGGAACGTTCCCCCGTGCGTGCGTCCAAGGCTTGGACGGGGACCAAGGGGCCAGTGGGTACACCCGCGGGCCTCAGGAACGACGCCGAAGGACGTTCGGAGAAGCTGGGGGTATCTTCGGGTGCAGAAACTCTGGGCGCAGGCTGCACGGGTGTGGATGGTGGTAGAAGAACTTGGTGCGCGCTACTGGGCCGAGCGCAGAAAAACGACGAGGGCTACGAACGGTTCGCGACCGGGCTTCGCACCTCGGATCTGCTGTTTGCTCTCTCCTGACCCATTCCGAACATCCCGACCGCGCGCACGCCACTTCGTTCCCCGCTGTCGAGCTCCACGTTCACGAAACAACCCCGCAGGCATCAACCTTCACAAGCCAGGCTCGGCTCAAAGTAAGCGAAGAAAGCCGTCGGACTTGGGGCGAGAAGAATTGCTCTGTTCCCCCTGTCACAAAGGCGGGACGATAACCGGCCAGCCCTGTGAGGTTAGGTCACGATTCCGCCACCACGTGGGGTGAACACACAGCGGTAGAGCCCAAGACTCATGACTTCAATCGCCCAACGCCGGGCATGCTCCGCTGGCACAGCCACCTGCGCCACACGAACCGCCAAGGGCGCAAGTCCCGCTCGAGCAACCTTCCGATGGGCGCGAGGACGTCGGTGTCGAAAACGACGACCACAGCCGCTCGAGAGACTCCGAGCCGCACTTCGGACAGCGCGGGGATTCGGCCGACGACCGAATCAATACTTCCGAAACCGCTCC
The DNA here is from genome assembly GCA_900661335.1 of uncultured bacterium. GTDB lineage: Bacteria > Verrucomicrobiota > Kiritimatiellia > PWTM01 > PWTM01 > CAACVY01. The sequence continues at coordinate 940 of CAACVY010000082.1, forward strand.
ACAAGTCCGGCAACGATATTCGTACAGCGGCATCGCTTTTACGCGCTCTCCAACAACTGCTGTAACCGCGCCTCGCTCTGGAGGCCAATCAGCTGCTGAACCACCTGGCCGTTCTTGAAGAGAAGTAGGGTCGGAATACTCCGAATGTTGAACCGCATCGCCAACTGTGGTTCTTCGTCCACGTTGACTTTCGCAATCCGCGCGCGGTCGCCCAAGCGCGCCGCTAGGCGCTCGAGGATCGGCGTTTGCATCCGACAGGGGCCACACCAAGGTGCCCAAAAGTCGACGAGGACTACCCCTTGCGCCACGGCTTGATCGAACGTGGCCGACGTCAGTTCTGTCAATGTTCCGCTCATGTCATTTCTCCTTCCTGAATTCGTTCCGTTCGCCTAGAAAACCTGGACTACAATTGCCCGGACTCCCAGCGAGTGCAAGCGGCTTAACTGCCGCAACTGCGGAGTCCAAGTTTTCGAAGGATCGATTCTGCCGGGCACAATCCGGTAAAGGCGGACTGAACCAGGTTCAGCCCCACGAACAAGACCAGCCACAGTCCGTGTGGCGAAACCCAGTAGTACAACGCCAGTCCGACCAGCACGAACGTGCCCGCCATCAACCGTACACCATGCTCCACCGTCATAGTTCCCATCTCCTTTCCACATCTCATTCAAATCGGTATGCTCAGTGCATGCCTCCGGCCAGAAGCGCACCCATCAACCCCCACCAGATCATGCTGACCCATGGGTTGGAGGTGAGGGGGCATCCGCCGGTGGGGCAGCCCACGAGCCGGTACATTCCCCAGCCGAGGCCTGCGCCGATCGCACCCCCGAGGATGATTCGAACCCACACCGCGTTCATAGCATCTCCTCCACCGGTAGGATGAATACTCGCACGCTTTCATCTGCGTACAACGTGGAGCGGAACTTTTCCACGGCGTCTCGAAGTTCTTGCACTTTCGGATCCTCAACGACCGTGAAGATCATAATCAGCGTGCCCGGGAACACCGGCGTACCGAGGTGCCGGCCGGTGCGGCCGGTGCCGATGACGCCCCGAAACTCCGAGTAAGAATGGATATGGTGGTTCTCAATGAGCGCCCGAAGGTCGTGTTCGCGTCCTTCCGGGCCGATTAGGATGAGCATTTTCATGGCGCACCTCCGTGTTCGCTGTGCATAGGCGCGTACAGCAGGTAGTAGGTCACCGGGATCACCACGAGGGTGAACAGAGTGGAGATCAGCAGCCCAAAAATCAGCGACCACGCTAACCCGCTGAAGATCGGGTCAAGCGTGATGGGCCACGCGCCCAGCAGCGTGGTGCCGGCGGTGAGAACGATCGGCCGCAGGCGGACGGCTCCAGATTCCACAATCGCCTCCGCCAGCGGTTGGCCACGCTCTACAGCCGTTCGAATGAAGTCGATGAGGATGATCCCGTTACGCACCACGATACCGGCCAGCGCGATCATGCCGATCATGGCGGTCGCCGTGAAGAACACTGGGTGGGCGTAGTGGCCGACCATTCGGCCGGTCAGAGCGTTCAGCACGAAAAAGCCCGGCGCGATGCCAATCAGTGTCATGGGGATCGAAAGCATGACCACCAGGGGCAGGACATAGGAACGCGTCTCGTACACCAAGAGGACATAAATCGCGAGCAATGCCGCCGCGAATGCCACGCCGAGGTCGCGGAACACGTCGAGTGTGATCTTCCACTCGCCCTCACCATTCCAGACCACGCGGGTTCCCGTGGGGAGTGGCGTGTGGCGGAAGAACTTCTGCAAGGCCAGCACCGCATAGGCAGGGCCTCGCCCCGCCACCTCGGCGGTTACATACACCACGCGCTCATGGTTCTTGTGGTAGATCGTGGGTTCCAACGTCTGGCGGTGAAAGGTGCCGAGTTCCCCGAGCTGCACCAGCTGCCCGGTGGTACGGCTGCGCACAGCAAGCGACTTCAACCGTTCCACATCGTTGCGCGCCTCACGGGGCAACCGAAGCAGAATGGTCCATTCGTTCCGCTCGGAGGGGTCTCGGAGCACCCCGCCAGGCATGCCGCGAATCGCCAACTGCAGGGTTTGGACCACGCCTTCGGTGTCAATGCCGTTCAACCCCGCCTTCTCACGATCCACCTCGAACGTCCATTGTTCCTGAGGGGCTTCGATGGTGTCGTCCACGTCTACGACGCCGGGCTCCTGCTCCATGCGCGCGCGCACGATCCGGGCGGCCTGGATGATCCGCTCGTACGGAACTTCGGGATCCCCATAGACTTCGGCCACTAAGGTGGACAGCACCGGCGGGCCGGGAGGAACCTCGACCAGTTTCAGCGACGCCCCGTGTCGGCGGGCAATTTGGTCGAGCTCCGGCCGCAAGCGCAGCGCAATCGCGTGGCTGTCCGCGGCGCGCTGCTTCCGCGGTGCCAAGTTCACACGAACGTCCGCCAAATGCGGCCCCTGCCGGAGATAGTAATGGCGCACCAGGCCATTGAAGTCCATCGGGGACGCGATGCCGACGAAGGAGAGGACTTCACGAACTTCGGCCACCGTACGGAGGTAGTTCTCGACGTCTCGGACGACCGCGTCAGTCGTTTCCAGCGTGGTTCCCTCTGGCATATCCACAACGACCTGCAGCTCGTTCTTGTTGTCGAACGGCAGCATCTTTAGCGGCACCTTCACCAGCATAAGCGCGGCGGAGCCCGCCATGAGGAAAAAGACCGACGCCAGCAACGCGCGCGCCCGGCCTCGATGGGCAATCAACGGGCGCACGATCCGGTTGTACAGGCGGTACACGGCACTTTCCGCATCCGCCCGTTCCTCGTGATGGGATCCCGGAGCTTCGAAACGCCCACCCAACCAGATTTTCGAAAGCCACGGCGTGATGGTCACAGACACGATCATGGAACTGATCATCGCCAGCGGCACGTTGAGGGCCATCGGCCGCATGTAAGGGCCCATCATGCCCGTGATGAAAAACATGGGAACGAAGGCGACGATGACTGACAACGTGGCCAGCACGAGCGGAGGCAGCACTTCGCTCATCGCTACCACCACCGATTCATCGGGGGGCAGCCGCCGACGCACGAAATGCCGATAGATGTTCTCCACCGCAACGATGGGGTCGTCCACCAGCAGGCCCAGGGCCAGGATCAGTGCAAAAAGGGTCACGCGGTTGATGGTGTAGCCAGCCAACAAGTTCACCAAGAGTGTGATCGAGTAGGTGATCGGGATCGCCAACGCCACGATGGCGCCCACGCGACCGTTCATGACCAGCGCGATGAGAGCAATGACCGTGATGATTGCCTCGGCTAGTGACTTGACCAGGTCGTTGACCTTCTGGTTGGCCGTCTCGCCATAGTCGCGAGTGATGCGGACTTGGACTCCGTCGGGGATCAACGACCCCTGGAGGCCCGCAACGGTTTGCTCGACTTCCCGCGCGACCCACACTGCATTGCTGCCTTTTTTCTTGGCCACGGCGATCGTAACGGCGGGATGGGGACCCTCCATGCGGCCCTCCACATCCGCCGGTCCAAAGGAAATGCGGGTATAGGAGACCGGCTCGTCCGGGCCGTCCTCGACCGTCGCGACGTCGCGGAGGTACACCGGGCGCCCATTGTGCACTCCCACCATCAAGTTTCGGACTTCGTCGGCCGTACGAAGGAACGGGCCGGCTTCGATCCGGATTTCACGGTTCGCGCGCTCGATGCTGCCGATCTGAGCGCCTGCGTTGGAAAGTTTCAAGGCGCCGGCCACTTCCAACGGTGCCAGGTTGTGGGCCGCCAATCGTTCCGGGTCCAGCAGCACCCGCACGACCCGAGGCTCGCCACCGTGGATCGTGATGCGAGCGCTGTTGTGCACGTGCTGAAGGCGGGCCGACACCTCCTCCGCCACCCGCCGCAGCAGGTACGTATCGTACCGGTCCGAGTAGAGTGTGACTTGCACGATGGGAACGTCATCGATCTCGACAGGTTTGACGACCCAGCCGGCGATGCCGGGTGTCACGCGGTCCACGTTCTGGAACACCTTGTTGTATAGCTTGACCAGACTCTTCTCGCGGTCCTGACCTACATAGAACCTCACGGTCACGACCGCCTCGCCCGGACGCGACATCGAGTATACGTACTCGACCCCATCGATCTCGTACAGCATCCGCTCCAACCGCGATGCCACGCGCCGTTCCACTTCCTCCGCGCTACCTCCGGGGTACGAGATCAGCACGTCGGCCATCGGAACGACAATCTGCGGCTCCTCCTCGCGGGGCGTCCACATCAGGGCCACGGTGCCCGCGGCCAAACTGATGACCACCAACAGGACGGGAAGCTGCCCCCCCAGGAATGAGCGAACGAGATTGGTTAGCCAAGATTCACGCTCGATCACGGTCACGACCCTCCTGCAGGTACCGCCAAGAGTTCCCCATCGTCGAGGCCCGCATGGACCTCCACCTCGCGGTTTTCACGGCGACCGGTGCGGATCAGACGTTGGAGCAGGCGACCCTCGGACGCCCACACTCGAACCAATTCGAGCTGGCCGACGCGCTGGACCGCCCGCTCAGGAATCCACATCGTGTCCACCGGATCCGTCAGGACCCGCAACCGGCCAAAGGCGCCTGGGCGCAGGCCCTGCGGGTTGTCCAAGCGCACCTTGACGGTTTGTGTCCGAGTCGCCGGGTCGATCTCGGAAACGATTTCCTGCACTGTGCCTTTGCGCACCTCTCCGAGATCCGGCAAGACCACGTCCAGCACCTCGCCCACGTGAATCCGCGAGACGAGCCGCACAGGCACGTTCGCTTCGAGGCGCATTTGGGTCGGATCGTAGACGCTTAACAAGGCCTGCCCAGGCGAGACCAGATCGCCTTCCTCCACGCGGCGGTCGGTCACCACGCCCGTCAACGGGGAGACGACCCGGGTGTAGGAAAGCATCACGCGGATGCGATCCACCTGTGCCCGCGCGGCGTCGCGCGCAGTCTCTGCAGCCAGTAGCATTTGCTCGGTGGTGGCCCGAGTTTCGAACAACCCCCGCGTACGCCGGTATTCTGCCTCGGCTTGACGAAGCTGGGCCTCCGCCGCCGCCAGCTGCTCGGCGATCTCACGGTCGTCCAACACAACCAACTCCTGACTTGCGGTCACAACTGACCCGGCCGAGACCAGCACGCGTTGGACGTGGGCCGGAATCTTCGCACGGATTTGCACGAGGGTGACCGACGCGACCGTGCCGGGCACCTCGGCGCGCCCCGGCAGCGTGACGCGATGAACGACATGAGTGGTCCACCCCTGTGGGGACGGTTCCGGCCGTGCTGGCACCTTACCCGGCGCAATCTTTCGGCTGCACGCGTGGGTGGAATACATCACCATCGCGACCAACAAGGCCACAGCTCCCAACGGCTTCACTACGCGACGAACCACCATCTGGAATCGAGTTGAACTCATGGTTGCACCCCTTTCCCCATGGCCGGGCCTGCGGCCGCCGCCTCTTCATCGTTCGTGGGTCGAGCGCGGGCGGGGTTCAATTCTGCCGCCCGGCCTTCGGCGCGCCGCAGGTTGGCCTGCGCAATCAAGTACTCGAACAACGCGGCCGTGCGCCGACTCCGAACCGAGGTCAACGCAACCTCCGCATTCAGCAACTCCGGCAGCTCGGCAGCGCCCTGTTCGTAGCGTGCGCGGACCAGCCGCAAGGCCTCGGCGGCGCTTTCCTCGCTGCGTCCCAGCACGCTCCACCGTTCGTACGCTTCCCTGACTCGCACAATCGCCTGCCGCAACTCCAACTGCAGTTGTTGGCGTGCACGACGCACTTCGGCGTCCGCGGCGTCCGACTCGGCCCGCGCTTCGGCCAGCGCATGGCGACGCCGAGCCCCATCGAACAGCGTCCACTCCAGGTTCACCCCTGCGAGGTAGCTATCCTCAAACTCCCGAGCATCGCCGCTATCCAAGTCGTACGCGGCGAAGGCGTAGAGGGTCGGCGCGAACTCCGCGCGCGCCCGGCGCACTTGGCTTCGGCGGGCCTCGGCCACCGCCGCGGCGGCCTTCAGCATGGGATGCTCCTCCAGACAATGTTCGCACGGGGCGGGCGGAGGCGGCGGGACTTCCTGGGGCACCGTAACGGCGACCGCATTCACCGTAAGCACGTCCTTGCCCACGGCGGTGTTCAAAGCCGCGACCGCCAACTCGACCGCGTTGCGAGCTCGAACCATCTCTTCTTGGGCTTCCGCCAACCGAACTTCCAAGGAGAGCACATCGCTGCGGACCACCGCACCGCGTTCCAGCCGTTCCCGCGCGACGCGAAGACTTTCTTGAATGGACTGCACCTGCGCGACATACACCTCCGCCACCGCTGCGGCCTGCTGCACGGAGTAGTAGGCGCGGGTCACTTCGAACACCAGCTGGTTGCGAGCTCCGCGCTCCGCCGCCTCGTTCGCCCGGGCCATGGCCTCCGCCGCCTCTTGCCCAGCGGACCGCCGACCGAAGTCCAACAAAAGCTGCCGCACCTGGAGCTCCAGCCGGGTGTTGTCGGTGTCGTCGGGTTCATTCGGATCGAACAGGGGCGAGCGCATATCCAGCCGCCGCTGGTTCAACGACATCATGAACGCCTGGGGCGGGTTGTCCGTTCGCGTGTACCCGGCCGAGCCGAGTAGCTGCGGCCACCATGCGGAGCGCGCTTGGCGGATCGCCGCGCGAGCCGCCTCGACCCGCGCCTGGGCAGTAGCCAGGTCTGGGCTGTCCTCCAGCGCGACCCGCACGACCTCTTCCAGCGAGGGCATCTGCGCCAACCCCGTGGAGACGGCTCCGATCGCCACGATACTCACCCATGGTCGAACCCACCTCATGATTCACCTCCCGCCCACGCCTCGGCGTGACATAGACAATCCAATAGTTTCATCAGCCGACGATCCGCAACCGAATATCGCACGCAGCGTCCCTCCCGCTCTGCGCGCACAATCCCCATTCGCCGCAAGTGGTTCAAGTGCTGGGAGGTCGCCGCGTGGGCTCGTCCGATTGCCTCGGCCAGTTCGCCCACCGTCAACGGACCTCGGTACCGGAGGGTTTCCATCAAGCGGAGCCGGTCCGGATGGGCCAGCATTCGCAGGCGATCCGCCAAGCGAACCAGGTCTTCTATCGAAAGGTTCGGGCACGGACTCACAGTCTTCATATCATGATGTCATAATACTACGAGATCATGAGTTGTCAAGTTGTACCGCCGGATTCACGCGCCGCCGTGGGCAGTGGAACACTCCACTCGCAAGCACTCCCCCATGGGGGTGACGAGTGTCGCCTTGCACCCACCACCGTTCAATGGCGCCTGTGCAAAGGCTAGGGGCAAGGCCACCTGCGGGGAACTCTCTTCGTGGGTCGGTCTGGGCGTGCTGAAATCGGGAGCGTGCTGCGATGGCCGCAGGGGCGATCGACTCGCGCACGGGTACCCCACAGCTGTGCGATCAAGACCACCGTTGGATGGATCGCTATGTGGGTGAGCGGTGCGCCCATGGCGGCCCGGTGGAACGGCGATGAGCTGCCGGGATGATGTCCGCAGACGAGCGGGCAAGTTGGTTCTGCCCAACCATCTCTGAAAACGCGTCGGTCAAGTTCTACTTCTTAGTAGTC
>CAACVY010000081.1 GCA_900661335.1 uncultured bacterium
ACCAACCTGGGGCATTCAAAGATCGCCAACCGGGGTTGGCGGTCGGCACGCATGCCTGACACCAGTTCCTGACACATGCGGGCGACTTCGAACACATCCGGGCCCGGAATCCGGACGATCGGCAGACCGTAGAATTCGTCGGCCGGCCCATCGGGGCGGTGGTACCACGTGCGGCCGGCCGTGGGCGTCGAGAGAGCGTAACGGTTATCCTGCACAAAAAACAGCACCGGTAGCCGAGAGCGCACCGCTTCCGCGATTGCTTCGAGAAACTCCCCCTGTTGGGACCCGCCATCGCCGATGCCGCAGTAGACGATGGGGCGGGCAGGGTGGTGGCACACCTGAGCGGCAACTCCGACGGCGTGGAGTGCATTGTTCCCGACCAAGGTGGGCATGGGCATCAGGTGTAGGTCGGGATCGCACTGGAAGGGAGGCATGTCCCGGCCCCGGGTGGCCGCGAGGTCGGTCGCGTACCACGCATGCACGAACGCGGCCACCGGCAACCCCCGCGCGAGCATCAGCGCTATGTCGCGATAGTGCGGGTGCAACCAATCCTCCGGTCGCAGTGCGAGCGCGAGTGCCGCGGTCGCTTCGTGCCCGTCGCCACCGAGATGAAAATAAATTTCGCCCCGGCGAGCCAGGTCCGTCGCCACCTCCTCCAGGCGTCGGGCCGCCCACATGCACTGGTACAACCTTAGCCACTCATCCATCGGGTAGTTTCTGTTCGCATTCGTCATGGACGGCTCACTAGTCTACCGAGCGATCTCAGATTTGACGAACGTCCGATTCTCGTGTGCTGTAGAGTTCTTCGCCCGTGTCGGCCCCCTGGATGGAGAAATCTTCGACGTGGTAGGTGGGATCCCCCACGAAGCCGAGACGGGCGCCGAATTGCTTCTCCAGTTCGAGCAAAACCGCCTCGTCTTCACGTCGCAACCGCTCCAGCACGATCGGATTGACGACAATCCGAAGCTGCATCGGCAGTCCTTGCTGTCGCCGTCGTCGCAAGATGGATCGAATATGCCGCTGGATTTCGACGCTCATGGAGAGCGTGGACTTTACCTTGCCCCGGCCACGACAGTACGGGCAGTTCACCAGGGCGGTATCGCGGATGCTTTCGTCGCTCCGTTGCCGGGTCATTTCCATCAGGCCGAGTGGCGAAATGGGGAGCACATTGGTGCGCGCGCGATCATTGCGCATGAGCTCTTTCATTTTGCGGTAGACCTGTTGCTGGTGTTTCCGCGATTTCATGTCGATGAAGTCGATCACCACGAGTCCTCCGACATTCCGCATGCGCAGCTGGCGCGCGATTTCTTCCGCCGCTTCGAGGTTCACCTGCAGGATGGCCTCGTCTTGGTTGCCCGTGCCCTTGAACCGCCCCGTGTTAACGTCGATGGCCACCAGCGCTTCGGTTTCGTCGACCACGATGTACGCCCCGGACTTGAGCCACACCTTTCGACGGAACGAGTTTTCGATCTGCCGTTCGACATCGAAGTATTCAAAGATGGGTTGTTCGCCCTCGTACAGTTTGACCGCATTGCGCGCCTTGCGGGACAGTCGAGATACCAACTCGCGGATCCGCTCGTATTCATCCCGTGAATCCACAACGATCCGGTCGATATCCTCGGTCAATGCGTCGCGAATCGTGCGCTCGATCAAGTCGGGCTCCTGATACAACCGGCATGGCGCAGGTTGCTCGCGGATGCCTTGCTCGATTGTGCGCCAAATATCTAGCAGCGCGCGGAGATCCCGCACAAACGCGGTCGGGCGCACACCCGATCCCGCGGTTCGAACGATGATGCCCACGTTGGGAGGAATCGGAAGCCGGGCCAGAATCTTTTTCAGCCGTTCCCGCTCCTCCTTTTGCTCGATCCGGCGGGACACACCTTTGAGCGACGAGCCCGGCAACATGACCAAATAGCGGCCGGGGATACTGAGGTTGGCCGTCGCTCGCGGGCCCTTGGTTCCGATGGCTCCCTTGGTGATTTGGACCACGATCTCCGAACCGATCGGATAGCGGCGGTGAATTTCTGCGACGAGGTCCTGACCCCGCCGACCCTGTGGACGACTGGCCTCAGTGTCCAATCCTTCGGCAGCTTCGAGCCGAAGGCTGTCCTCTGGGATCATATCCCAGTAGTGGATGAACGCATTCTTTTTCAGGCCGATATCCACGAACGCGGCCTGCAGATTGTCTTCCAGGTTTTGGATTCGGCCTTTGAAAATGCTCCCCACAATGCGATCTTCGCTCGGTCGCTCGATGAAGAAATCCGTGAGCTGGTTGTCTTGCAATACTGCCACACGGGTTTCTAGGCGTTCCGCGTTGATGATGATTTGGTTCTTGGGGGTTTTCTTTCCGAACATCCATTGCATCAACTTCCGCAGCATAGGTTCTCCTTTCTGAGATCACATGGTGGCTGGCGATCCCTGTGCGTAGACACTGAGCAGCAACCCGAGTCCCAACCCGGTTGCGATCAAGAATGAGCCGCCATAGCTGACCAAGGGCAACGGTAAACCCACGATGGGTAACAGGCCAATGGTCATGCCGAGGTTGACGAACATGTGAACAAAGATGAGCGTGGCCAAGCCCACCGCGAGGAGCAACCCGGCCCGGTCGGCGGCGCGGCTGGCGGCTTCGAGGGCCCGCCAAAGCAGGACGAGAAAAAGTAGGAGGAGTAGACTCGATCCAATGAACCCGGCTTCCTCGCCGATCACCGAGAAAATGAAATCGGTGGGAGCGACCGGTTGCGGGAGATATCCTAGGGTATTCTGCGTTCCTCGCAGCCATCCCTTGCCCCAGAGTCCCCCCGATCCGACGGCCAGCTCAGACTGAATTTTGTTCCATCCCGATCCCAGCGGGTCTCGCCATGGGTCGAAAAACACGCGGATGCGTTCCTTTTGGTAACTGTCCAAGAACGGCCATGTGACCGGCAACAACGCGATGCCGGCGACGCCGATGGTGAGGAGTTGACGGATTCTCATTCCCGCCACGAACAGCATGGCCGCGGTCACCGGTAACAGTACCATGGCTGTACCGAGGTCCGGCTGCAATAAGATCAACACGAAGGGGATACCCGCGATTGCGGCTGTGCGGGCCAGAGTTGACCAGTGCTCGGCGTTGAGGTCCGGCCGCGCGAGTTCGCGGGCGAGCAACAGCACGGTGGCCACCTTGGCCAGTTCCGAGGGTTGAAGTTGGATGCCGAAAAAGTTCAACCAACAGCGAGCGCCGTTGATACGGGTTCCTGCGATTAGTGTGAGGACCAGCACGGCGACTGCGATCACATACAACGCGCCCGCTTGGCGCAGAATGCGATGATACCCCGTGCGCACGACAGCCAGACAGCCGAGTACCGCGAGCCCCGCCCATGACAATTGTTTCAGCCACAGCGAGGACAGCGTGGCCGCGTGCCGTCCCGCGCTGTAGATGAACGCGATACCTACGCCGAGAAGAGTCAGCGCGGCCGACGCCATCCACGGGTCGCATCGCCGAAGGACTGCCCATCCTGGATGGTGGCGGGCCGCACTCATAAACCGCGATCCTCCGAGGTCGACGCGGCGCCGAGGGCTGCAGCGAAAAACTTTTGTAGCCGTGGCGCCACGGTGATGCCGCCACTGACGGCGTCTTCAACCACCATGGCGGCGGCCCAGCGAGGGTGGGGAAGTGGGCCAAATGCAATCATCCACCCCCGTTTGCGGCCTTCCTGCTTGGGACCGTATTCGGCGGTGCCGGTCTTGCCGGCAAACTCGTATCCTTGCACGAACATTCGTCGGCCCGTGCCATCGGGGGCCATCACTACGTCGCGCATGCCTTCTTGAACCACTTTGACCGCCGAGGGGGGCCATACATACTGAGGTGCCGGCGCGGGAACTGGAACAAACTCTTCCGCTCCGGGTGCCCGGCTCGCTTTGAGTAGGTGTGGGGTGACGCGTCGGCCTCCGTTGGCGAACATCGAGGCCACGACCGCCATCTGGATTGGGGTGGCTGTCAAGAAACCCTGGCCGATGGCAAAGTTGCAGGTGTCGCCATCCCGCCAAACGTCTCGAAGCGTGCGGCGTTTCCAGCTCGGATCCGGCACGAATCCCGCCACCTCATGCTCCAAGTCGATCCCAGTCTTCGAACCCAAACCCGCGGCCCGCGCAGTGGCGGCGATGGCTTGGGGGCCAAGCTCGAGGCCCACATGGTAAAAGTAGACATTGCAGGAGAATCGGATGGCACGGCGCATGTCCAAGGTGCCGTGGCCGAGATTGTCCCAGCAGCGGAACCGCGCATTGCCAAGGGTGAGGTATCCAGGGCAGGAGAATTCCGTGTTCGGCCCGATGCTTCGGCTGAGGAGTGCGGCTATCGCAACCACGGGCTTGAAGGTACTGCCCGGTGGATAGGCGCCCGCCACCGCACGGTTCACAAGCGGAAGGGAAGGATCCTTGCACAGCGCGTTCCATTGTTCGAGGGAGGGCGCGGGGACAAAGACGTTCGGGTCAAACGCCGGTCGGCTTGCCATCGCGAGCACCGAACCGTCGGATGGGTCCAACACCACGATGGCTCCCTGAACGCCGTCCAGCGCCGATTCCGCGGCGCGCTGGAGGTTCAAATCTAATGTGAGTTGTACGTCATAGCCAGGTGCAGGCTCGGTGGCATCCACATCCTCATACCGGTACCCTGCCGCATTCACGCGAACGAGCCGCACGCCGGCCTGCCCGCGGAGAAGATAGTCAAAGGTCTTTTCCACACCACTGGCGCCTTCCACGTCGGCCAGGTAGTAGTGATAAGGCTCTTCCGGCACGTCTTGGAGTTCTGCCCGTCGCGTATACCCGAGGACGTGACATGCTACATGGCCGTTGGGGTATACGCGCACAGGTTCCGGATAGAGGTCCACTCCCGGGATCCGAATCGCCATTTCGGCCCACTTCGCGACGGCGGCTTCGGACACATCCCGCCATGCCACCAACGGCAGGGGTAGACGACGGCGGATGTGTGCAATGATGTCATTACTGGTCACTCCGGGTGGTTGGCCGATGATGGCGGCAACCTCATCCAAGGTACGTTGCACTTCGTTGAGTAGGCTGCCTTTTCGACTGCGAGGCCGAAGCTCTTCGAGGTACAGTGCGATTGAAAAGCTCAAGCGGTTGTCGGCCAACGGACGGCCCCGACAGTCGAAGATGCGCCCCCGTGGTCCAGGGATCCGCACGCGTCGAACGCTCTGTCGCGCGAGATCCTGTTGAAACTCACGCCCGCGCGCGACCTGAAGGTTCCAAAGGGCAAGTTCCACCACCAAAATCCCCACGAACATCGCGGCGAACAGCAGGCGGATTCGGGCCAACTCCCAGCCGGCGGGCAACCAGCGCGGACTCATGGCGCTACCTCCCAGTGGAGTCCGAGAAACTGTTCAAACCGGTTTGCGGCCCAGTAGACCGATGGTCCGAGCACAGCGCCCAACACGGCCGATCCAGCGGTCTTCACGAGCATGGTACCCCAGGGCACCTCGATGTGGCTGTTCGCCCGCAGCAACAACCCCGTCAGCAACGTCACGGAGGCGGCGCTGACAGCCCCAAGAACCATGTGCGTCAAGGCTTCTGACTCGAAGACTTCTCCGCGGTAGCGGCGGATGGCGATTACGAGTGTAGCCAGTGCCGCCGCGGAATATCCCAGCGGGCCCAGCCCTAGGGCGTCCTGAACCACCCCTGCGGTCATGGCCACAGCCAACGCCATGGGCCGCTCGCGTGTGCACGCGAAGTAGAGCACGAGAGTTGGCAAAATCGGCCAGGCAGGTTGCCCGAGCCTCGCCGGCGCAGGTAGCAACGCTTGGAGCAGGCCAGCCACGACCAAAAGGATCGCGATGGATACCACTTTCATGGCCGTGCGGTGTTCGATCGCTCGTCGGAGGTGAGAAGCATCACGAAGGCTTGCCGCATCGCGCCCAGATTGGCGCTCGGCAGAACGATGGCTCGGCGGTGGATACCCGTCGCGTCGGATTGGACCGACTCCACATGCCCGATCAACAGGCCCGGCGGGAACACCCCGCCCAAGCCCGATGTCACGACTTCGTCCCCAGGGCGGATCGGATGTCCGGGGTTGAGAAAGTCCACGCGACATAGAACACGCCCGTCCCAGCGTACCCCAGAGCCACGAAGAACGCCGAACGAGTCCGTGCGTGGAAGGCGCACTGAAACGCGGCAGCTTGGATCGCTGATCAACAGCACGTCGGCGGTATGGTCGCTGACCTCGACGGTGCGACCGGCCAACCCATCCGGTGTCATGACCGGCAGATCAGGGGTCAGGCCGTCCAGGCGTCCGCGATCCAGCCGCAAGCTTTGCCACCACCCCGTGGAATCCCGGGCGATGACTTCCGCGGCGACCACGCGATAGGCCGTGCGGGTTCGGAACCCGACCAATGCTCGAAGCTCCTCATTCTCCCGGACTGCCCACTGGGATGCGCGCAGCTCCGCCCGCAACCGGAGAATTTCTTCCTGCAGTGCTCGATTTTCCACCGCCAGGCCGCCCAATCCTCGTAACGCGTCCGCCGCCTCCGCCACGCGAAAAGCGGTCCGCGAGACCAGGGAATGAAGTGGCGCGAGAGCCTCACGAATCCCCGCCTTGACGCTTCTGGACCAAGTCAATGGGAGGTTGAGGAGTACCAGCAACGTCGCCGCTAGCACCCACCAAACCAGAAAACCACCACGATGAACCGCCATGAACTACCCGCCATCGAGTTTCGTACTCCGCCGATGGGGCCGGTGGGCGGGCATCTGCGTCGCGGGGATCAGTAGCCCTCGGACCGAGCGACCTTGCGCAGGACGTTCAACTCGTTCAGTACCACGCCGGTGCCCTCTGCGACGGCGCTCATAGGGTCGTCGGCGCGGTGCACGGGCAACCCGGTTTGTTCGGCCAAGAGTTTGTCAATTCCGCGCAAGAGCGAGCCGCCGCCCGCGAGCACGATTCCACGGTCGACTAGGTCCGCCGCCAGTTCGGGCGGGCAGCGCTCTAAGGCGCTTCGCACCGTTTCGACGATCGTGGTGACCGGCTCTTGCAACGCCTCGCGAATTTCCTGCGATGTGATGGTCAGAGTCTTCGGCAACCCCGTGATCAGGTCGCGTCCTTTGACCTCCATGGTCATCTCCTCCTCCAGCGCGTACGCCGACCCAATCTGAATTTTGATCTCCTCGGCCGTCCGCTCTCCGATCATCAGGTTGTAGACCCGCTTCATGTACTGAACGATAGCGTCATCCATTTCATCCCCGCCAACGCGGACGCTCCGGCTGAAGACGATCCCGGCGAGGGAAATGAGAGCGACCTCAGTCGTCCCGCCTCCGATGTCCACGATCATGTTGCCCGCCGGTTCCTGAACAGGAAGCCCCACGCCGATCGCGGCCGCCATCGGCTCTTCGATCAGATAAACCTCACGCGCGCCGGCATGGGTGGCCGAATCCTTGACGGCGCGCTTTTCCACCTCCGTGATCCCACTGGGCACCGCCACAATCACCCGCGGACGAACCCACTTGCGACGTCCGTGTACCTTGCGGATGAAATAGCGCAGCATCGCTTCTGTGATTTCGAAGTCCGCGATCACTCCGGCCTTCAGCGGCCGAATCGCAACGATGCTGCCGGGGGTCCGGCCCAGCATGCGTTTCGCCTCTTCACCCACGGCCAACACTCGATTGGTCCCCGCCTGGATGGCCACCACCGACGGTTCCCGCAGCACGATACCCCGGTCTTTCACGTAGACCAGGGTGTTGGCCGTTCCTAAATCGATTCCAATGTCCGAAGAAAACAGGCCCAGTAGCCGGCTCAGCATGGCACGTCAGCGCCCTCGTAACGTCTCATAGGCTCGACTTTGTCCCGTTCTGGCTTCAACGTCAAGCCAAATGACCCGCGCGAAGAATGAAGTCGGAAGCGGACGAGGATTTTCACTCCGTGCCCACCGATGGAGTTCCAGTGAATGCCGTTCAACCCCATGTTTGTCCCCTTGTGCCCCACGAGCTGGATGGCGTTGTTTCGGTGTGCCTCGGCGGTGACTGTGCTTTGGTTATAATCCGCATACGATGCTCTCCTCTTCACCCAGCGAACGCTCGGCGGCGAGTAGTGTGGTAAATGAGAACCTTTGGCCTGCCGGCGTATGCCAACTGCGTAGCCCTGTCCAACGGGCGAGCGGTCGACGACAGCAAGCGGTCCGGCCCATGCCCGAAAAATGGCTTCCAACTGTGGCAGGGTCCAAATGAACTCCCGTCGCATCAGTCGTTCCGAAGTGCCTCGGCTGGAGGCAGGCGCGCCGCCATCCGTGCCGGTCCCCATGCAACGGCGAAGGAAAACAAAGCTACCAACACCAGTAACGATCCAACATCCTGGACCTCCAGCTGCCAGGGCAGATTGGCCCAGGTACGGGCGCGCGAAACGATCACGGCCGCAATCCATAGCCCGAGAGCGCTGGCAGGAATGGCCAACGCCATCGCCTCGTAGGAAAACAGCCTGGCGATATCCCTCGGCGTCGCTCCAAGGGCCCGGCGCAACCCGATTTCCGGCACTCGAGTCCGGATGTCGTGAAGGAGTAGCGATCCCAGCGCCACGGCCCCCAGCCAGAGTCCCGCCACGGCCAGAGCGGCCGAAGCCCGCAACACTTGTCGTTGCCAAACTCGCACGGCTGCCACCGCGCGGTCCGCTGTAATCCAATGTGCTCGTTCAGCTGCAGGGTTCGCGCCACGAATGCGGTCGGCCAGCTCCATCGCTCGCCGCAACTCGACCGAGCTCGCACACCGGAGCCACACCTGGTCCACGGTTCGTTCTGGCGACAACGCAACAGTTGGAGCGGGTAGCAAAACCCACGCGCGCGAGGGATGCCAATCGGCGAGTTCTGCGGGCGTGGGATGATCGCTACCGACCACGCCGAGGATGTGGATGCTTTGCCCGTCGGTGGTTCGCACTCGGTCGCCGGCGTGCCAACCGTAACGAGTCGCTGCGGCTTCGCTGACGACGGCCACCCGTCCCCCCATCCGGATGTCGGCCTCATCGAATATCCGGCCTTCACGGAGGGCCCACCCGTGCATGGGAACCCACGCCGTGTCTGCATACCCCACCTCGACGTCCGGAGCGTCCGCCAGGCGGATCCCGGCAGCTCTGCCGATGGCGCTCCAGCTAGCGAACGGGGCCGCCTCCATGAGCGCGCGCACAAACGCACGGTCCACCGACAAATCCGTACTCATGTTGAGGACTGCGCCGTGGGCGCCCAATTCGGCCAGCAGTTCCGCGACATACAGCTCGAACCCCCGGTGAACCGCCGACATC
>CAACVY010000080.1 GCA_900661335.1 uncultured bacterium
GGACGGTGGATAGGGATTCTCGTTGGTGTTCAGTTTGATCAGCCCAGGCTCGCGAGGTTGTTCGCCGGGGACGTACCCCTTCATTCGAGCTACGGCTGGCCGGATCGAGCGCACGGGGAATCGTTCAGCCTCGGCCCGCGGTGGCCAGCGGGCTGTCTTTCAACGTAACGGTCCGGTTGAACACGTACCGGTCAGGCCGGAAATCCTCGGAGTCCGCACAGAAATAGCCGAGGCGTTCGAACTGTACGGTTTGTCCAGGTGGCGTGGCTGCCAGCGCGGGCTCGCCCCAACCACGTACCTCCACCAGTGACCGCGGGTTAAGGTAGCGGCGGTAGTCGTCGTCGTCCGGAATGGCGCTCACGTCGGGAATCGTGAATAGGTGGTCATACAATCGCACTTCGATCGGCACGGCGTGCGCCACGCTGACCCAATGTAGGGTGCTACGGACCTTCAGCCGCGCGCTTGCCGGCGCCCAGTCGCCGTGGATCTCGATCGGGCGGCCGCTGGAGTCCCGAACGACGTTCCGACAGGTGAAAAAGCCCGCGCCACGCAATCGAACGGCTCGTCCGGGCGCCAGGCGGTAGAAGTCCGGCGGCGGATCGTCACGGTAGTCGTCGCGTTCGATCCACAACTCTCGGCCAAATGGAATTCGCCGAGTGCCCTCGGCGGGATTTTCGGGATTGTTTGGCACTTCAACTTCCCGCACGACGGAGTCATCGAAGTTCTTGATCACGACCTTCAGGGGATCGAGCACGGCCATCCGTCGTGGGGCCCGGAGGTTGAGCACTTCGCGGACATAGTGTTCCAGCAATGCGTACTCGGTGAGGCTGTCGTACTTCGTCACACCGATCTCGTCGCAAAACTTGCGGATTGCTTCGGGCGGGTATCCCCGCCGCCGCATGCCGCATAAGGTCGGCAGACGCGGGTCATCCCAGCCCCGGACATGTCCTTCGCGCACCAATTCGCCCAGGCGCCGCTTGCTCATGACCGTGTAGGTGAGGTTCAGGCGCGCGAATTCGATTTGCCGAGGTGGAGGCTGGAAGCCGCAACTCTGAATGACCCAGTCGTACAGCGGGCGGTGCACTTCAAATTCCAGCGTGCAGAGCGAGTGTGTGACGCCTTCGAATGCGTCCTCCAGCGGATGCGCGAAGTCGTACGTGGGGTAAATCACCCAGCGGTTTCCCGTGCGGTAGTGCGGAACACGCAGAATCCGGTACAGCACTGGATCCCGCAAGTGGAGGTTGGGGGAGGCCATGTCGATTTTGGCTCGCAGGCACATCGAACCATCCGGAAATTCCCCCGCGCGCATCCGGGCGAATAGGTCGAGGCTTTCCTCGATGGGGCGGTTGCGGTACGGGCTTTCGCGGCCCGGTTCGGTGGGAACGCCGCGATAGTGTTTCCACTCCTCTTGAGGCACCTGGCAAACGTACGCGCGCCCCGTTCGAATCAGATGCACCGCGCACTCGTACATGCGCTCGAAGTAATCGGCGGCGTAGTAAAAATGCTCCCCCCAATCGAACCCCAGCCATCGAATGTCGCGTTGGATCGCCTCGACATATTCCATGGACTCTTTGGCCGGGTTGGTGTCGTCCATGCGCAGATGGCACCGACCCCCGAACGCCGCGGCCATGCCGAAGTCGAGGCAAATGGCTTTGGCGTGGCCGATGTGCAGATAGCCATTCGGCTCGGGCGGAAACCGCGTCACAACCGCCCGGTACCGGCCCGCGGCAAGGTCGGCGGCGATTTCTTCGTAGATGAAATGTCGCGTAGTACTCATCGGAGTTCCAACGCCAAAACGTACGGCGCAACACTTTACTGAGGTATGTCCGGAGTGGCAATCGGCGTGCCACCCACCTGTTCCGCGCACTGACGTAGCGCCTCGTACAAGGCGATGGCGACTGCGGTGGCCAGGTTGAGCGACCGCACCCGGTCCGGCTGCAACGGGATCACGCGCACCCGGTCCGGCCATTCGGACAGGATCGAGTCCGGCAGCCCAGTCGTCTCGCTCCCGAAGACCAGGGCGTCGCCAGGCGCGTAGGAAGGCTCAAACACCGACCGCGTCCCGGCGGTGCTAAACAGGTGCAGGGGGACGGGATGATGCTCTTTCCACTCTGCCCATGAACGGTAACGGCGGATCTCCACGTGCGGCCAGTAGTCGAGCCCGGCGCGCCGCAATGCGCGGTCGGTCAGCCGAAACCCAAGCGGCTCGACCAAGTCCAGCGGCGTTCCAGTGGCGGCGCAGAGTCGTGCAATGACGCCGGTATTGGGAGGAATTTCCGGATGTACCAACACCACCCGTAAAGGAGGCGTCGGCCACGGGAAGGGCAATGACACGCGCCGACGGTGGTCGCCCTGTTTCACGGCCCATATGCTAACACCACCGAGGTTTCGATGTCTGGGATGACCTCCACGCGCCCAAATCCAGCGGCCTCCAGCTCCGCGCGCACGTCCGCTTCGGTGCCGCGGCCCTCGACCACGTGGGTTTCCACGATCACCCAAGGCCGCCACCGCCGCAACGTGTCCCGCGCGCCCCGCAAGGCGGCCACCTCGCTGCCTTCGATATCCATCTTGATGAGGTCCACCTGAGGAAGCTCGAGGTCGCGGACCACTCGGTCGATGGTCGTCACCGGCACTCGGATGCACTGGTAGCGATCCGGGCGCTGCTCGACGTATGAGGTTCGTTGGAAACTCGACGTATACCCGCCCTCGGCCCAGAAGCTCAATTCGCCTTCGTGGTCCCACGCGCCTCGGTCCACGATGGTCACGTTGCGGACCTGGTTGAGCTCGATGTTTTGGCGGATTCGCTCGAGGTTTTTCGGGTCGGGCTCGAAGGCGATCACGCGTCCAGTCCGGCCGACACGTCGGGCCAGCCAGCAACTCACCGCGCCGATGTTGGCTCCGATGTCCAACACGATGGATCCTTCGTTCAGTGGCACCGGGTCGAAGTCGTTCACCAGCGGGGCCGGGTCGAACTCCTGGACGCTCCGCACCTCGGTTCCGTCGCGAGTACGGACCACGAAGGTGGGGCCATCGAAGCCGCACCACAGACCCGCGTGACGGTACATCCACCGGTAGGCTCGGCAGGTGAGGGCGTTGCGCAGCGCACCCGCGGGAAGGGCCGCGTGAATTCGACGTGCCAGATTTTTCCAGTTCACGTGTACGATCATAGCCCGTGGCCCGGAAACTCCAAACGCGGCGAGCTGTACCGAAGTGTCCATGCGATAAAAATGGCGTGCCGGGTGCGGGTCGGTCCGCCGGGCCTGGCCCTGAAGTGGTGTACGACCTCAGTCCCTTCCACCGGGAGAAGCGTCTCCAAGCCATGGTGTACGAGATTGCGGCAGAACTCACCCGCAGGCTCAAGGAAAAAAGGAGGTGCGGAACGTGCCGCACGTACTCTTTCCCCAGGTGCTCCTTGCTATAGGGCGCTACCTGGAAGAGCGTTGTCGTTGAAAGAGATGTGCCATGAAAGAGATCGCCTTCTCAAGTACAAGCAGCGCATCATCGAGCGGCTGACCGAAGCCATCGCCCCAGACATGGAAGCCGGCGAACCTCCCATCCTGCCCATCATCGAGCGCTTTCGCCCGACTGGGTCCACTTGGTCGTGCTTTTCCGCACTGTCCGCCCCTGCGCGGGCACAACCGCAAGGTGATCTTGAGAGTGAAGGGCCTCGCGACGGGGCAGGACCGGCAGAAGAAGACGGCGGTCCGACGCTGGGTGCAGGCGGTGAACCACCACCGGGTGTTCTCTGTAAGGAGCCTGGCGAGAACGGTTCACTTTTGGCGAATTCTTCGGAAGAGGAGAAGGATTCGACGGCGAGACAAATTGAGCATGCGAAGGGCGGCGTCGTTGCGTTGCATGGCCGACCTTGTTGCTCGCGCGTCCGGGCGCGATGACGCATAATTGTGATGAAGAGATGCTTCGATGGGCAAGACCGCGTCCGATAACGGAGCCGCCGTCGGCTACGAAGCCCGGTTGTGGTGCATGGCGAGGCTCTGCGAGGCAGTATGGACGCCGCAGAATACCGGTGCGTCGTCCTGGGACTCATCTTCCTCAAGTACATCTCCGACGCCTTCGAGGAAGACCGGAAGAAGCTCCTCGCGGAGCCCTGCGCCGTTCTCGAAGATCCCGATGACCGGGCGGAGAACATCTTTTATGTCCCTCCGGAGGCCCGCTGGTCCCACCTCCAAAAGAGCGTGCGCCAGCCGAACATCGGCAATCTCGTGGACCGGGGCTATGGCGTCCTGCAAGACGATAGACCGTGGTAGCTAGGAGGCGAAAGATGAACCACAACCAGGTAAAGACGGCGTTTGAGATCCTCTTGGAGGAGATAGAGCTCGTTGCAAACAGCCTGAATGAACAGGGTGCAGCGGCGTTGAAGGCAGGAAATTACGATGCGGCGCGCCGTGCAATTGATGAAGCGACCCGTGTGGCGAACTTCCGCGACAAGGTCAAGGCGCTCCAGAAAGAATGGGTGCATCTTGCCGCCAAGAGACCACGGTTCGAGGCGAGATGGGGCCGTCCTAACCAAGGCCGCCAGGCTCGAGGACTTCGCACACCCGAGGACGCTTTTCGGCGGCCGATTCTGGAGGCGCTGGTAGAACTCGGCGGCACAGCACCTACTGGCAAGGTTCTGGACCTGGTTGAGCAAAAGATGAAGTCCATTCTGACGAAACACGATTTCGAGTCCCTTCCTTCAAACCCCAAATCCATCCGTTGGCGCAAAACAGCCCAGTGGTGCCGCAATACCATGGTTCGCGAAGGCTTGATGAAGTCGGACTCGCCTTACGGAATATGGGAGATTTCAGATGCTGGGCGGCAAGAACTGCGGAACGCAAGCCCGGTCGAGGGAACGGTGGACCGGCACAGTGCATACGGATAGGGTATCCGGCGCCTACGGCGGCCCCATCGGCGACAACAGCATACGGCCAGGAGTCGAATCCTACGACCTGGTGGTTGACCAAATCAACTTCACCATCCGTGGCATTGAAGGTCAGATCGCCCGCGGCGACACCTTCCACAACGGCCAATTTCCCGACCTCACCGACTTCACTCTCGCAAACCCGCCGTTTAACACGGAGACCTGGGGTGAGGAGTGTTTGCGCGAAGACAAGCGTTGGAAGTTCGGCATTGCGCCCGTGAACAACGCCAACTTCGCCTGGGGGAAATATGAATCAAAGCGAACGGAGCTATCACAGTCACCGACAGACTCTTCGTGCTCACTTCCAAAGGTCAAGCCTGGCAGGCTTTGCCGACTAAGAGGTGGTCGAGCTGTTGTTGACGCTGGCGATCCCTCGACGCGATGTAAAGCAGCCGGCCAAGGCGCTAATGGCCTGGTTCAGTAACCTCCGCGGCATCCTGGGCGCACCGATTGAGGAACTCCGCGCGATCCAGGGGATCGGCCACGTCACGCCCATTGCTCTGAAGATCATCCAGGCGGCTGCAACGCTGTATCTCCAACAGAGTGCTGAAGGAGTCCACTGTCTTGCCGATCCTGTCCGGCTATCAGAATTCTGGCGCATGCGGATCGGCGCGCTAAAGAACGGGGTCGTCGAGGCCGCTTACCTGGGCTCCGGCTACCGCCTATTGCACGACGGCGTGTAAAGGCTGGACAAGGGCACAATCGATCGCGCGACCGTGTACCCACGCAAGGTGATTGAGTCTGCGCTGAAGTGCCGCGTGGCAGCGATTGTGCTCGCGCACAATCATCGGAATGCCGCCTCAGCCCGAGCGAGCCCGATAAGGTGCGCACTCGGGCCATCGTCCTTGCCGCGTAGACGGTGCATCTCAAGGTGGTCGATCACTTGATCGTGTCGGCCGAGGACGCCTTCAGCTTTTGGAAGGCGGGACTGTTGTGAACATCCCGCCCGACATCGCACCATCGAGGCGGCGCAAGTCATCGAAGAGATCATCGCCCTGGGGAAGGGAATTCGGGAAGCGGAGCTTTAAGCCGCGGCTTGACCGACCCCCTCGGTCGGATGCTCGTAGGACATTCCACTTCGCAAGCCCGGCTGGTTGAGCCCGCGCGACTTTTTTCTCGGCGCGTAAACGGAGGACCGTGAACGAGGCGGGTCTTGCATGGGAGGGGATGGGTGAGTATGTTCGCGTCGTGCACCGCACGATCTCCATTCCAGAGGCCGTTCGGGCTGAATTGGTGGGTGTGCCGGAGACTGCCACCATCGCGGTGGGGTTGAGCGGCGGCGTGGACTCGACCATGACCGCCACTTTACTACACGCCGCGGGCTATCGGGTCGTCGGCTTGATGATGTCCATCTGGGACGGCTCGATCCCACTCTCGGAGAGCGTGACGGGCGGCTGTTTCGGTCCGGGCGAGGTCCATGAGCGAGCGAAAGTGGAGGTACTATGCCGACAGCTTGAAATCCCGCTGCACGTTGTGCCGCTATCGGACCGCTACCGCGATGAAGTGCTCGACTACGTGCGCTCGGAGTACCGCGCAGGCCGCACGCCGAACCCTTGCGTGCGGTGCAACTACCGCATGAAGCTTGGGCATTTGCTGGCCTCGGCGCGGGAGTCGGGCATCCAATTCGATTTGTTCGCCACGGGCCATTACGCACGGCGACGATGGGACCCCGAGCGGCGCCGGTACCGCCTCTTTCGCGCAGTGGATCGGATGAAGGACCAGTCCTACTTTCTTTCCAACCTGCGCTCGACGCAGCTCGCTTCACTCGTCCTGCCCTTGGGATCGGTGACGAAGTCGGACGTGAAGCGCTGGGCCGAGGAGATCGGCTTGGGGGCGTTCGCGCGCCAGCGGGAGAGCCAGGATTTTCTCGACGGCAGGGACTACAGCGTGTTGTTCGATCCATCCGAGGCGCGTCCAGGGCCGATCGTAGATCTGACGGGTCGCGTGTTGGGCGAGCACCGCGGGCTGATGTACTACACTGTGGGGCAGCGGAAAGGTTTGGGCATCGGCGGGGCGGGGGAGCCCTGGTATGTGGTGCGAATCGAGCCGGAGTTGAACCGGCTGGTGGTGGGCCGCCGGTCGGATGCCACCCGGCGGTGGCTGCGCGCCACCTCCGCAAACTGGGTCGCCTGGGAACGACCGCCGTCGTCGAAGTTCCGGGCGGCCTGTCAGATTCGCCAGCGGCATGAGCCGGCTCCGGCGACGGTCTACGTGGACGGAGGGGACTCATTCCGTGTGGAGTTCGATGAGCCCCAGTTTGCCATCGCACCGGGCCAAGTGGCGGTCCTGTACGAGGGCGACGAAGTGCTGGGCGCTGGCATTATCGAGGGGTCGTACGATCTTGCACGCCACGTTCCGGTCGAAGCCCCTTGAGCAGTGCAACATGGTGCGGGCGCATCCGCCGCCCGCGATACCACGGCTCGACGGTTCCAAGGCTTTCGATCTTTGCGAATTGCTTCCAAAGCTCAGGCGGCGGGGGAGAGCGTCCCACCCATAGCGCGGTCTCGCCGGGTGAGCGCTGGGAACGATACCCTGGCCAGAATGCGAACTGATTTTCGACGCGCCCGCGATCGGGAACGTAGACCGTCGGGTGGCCGGGTGTGTAAAACGTCAGCAGCGACGCCAGCTGGTAGCCGCCCGCGATGACGAAACTTGCGCCATGGCGCTGGCAGAGCGCTTCCACGCGTTGGGCCAAATCGGCCGCGCCGCCGATGCGGCGGAAGCGTTCGTTGCCGAACATCCACGGCCCGGCGGCCAGCGCGTACGCGACGGCGCCAAGGAGCGCATGAGCAAGGAGGATCGTCAGTGCGCGTGGGCGTCGTTCGGGTTGACGGCGAATATCCTCGACGGCCAAACCCGCCAGTGCGACGGGGGCGATGGCCAAGGCGGGAGCGGTCCAGTTCGCTTCCCATTCGCCCGTGAAGCTCAGCAGCGCGTAGCCGATCACCAAGGAGACTGCGCCAAGAAATTCGTACGCGCGTACGCGAGTGGCCCAAAGCTCCCGGCGGCGAGCTAGCGCGACGAGGGCCCAGGTGTACAGAGGCGAGAGAATCGCCGCTTGCGTGGCGAGGAATCCGAGGAACGAGAGCAGATGCGGGCGGAAGGGTTCGGCCAATCCGCCGCGAGACCACAAATGCTGGACCGTGACCCACCCATGGCGTGCGTTCCACACGAGCGGAGGAACCAACCCGGCCAAGGCGAGCCCCAGCATGAGCCACGGGCCGGGCCGACGCCACGCGGCGTCTCCACGCTCGCGTCCGAGAACGATAGCGAAGCAAACCAGCTCCACCAGGTTCGTGAACTTGGAGAGTATTCCCAGCGCGACCGCCGCCCCCGCGGCCGCCCATGCGCCGGGCCGGTCACGATCGAGGGCGTCGCGGAACGCCACAGTACCCAGCAGCCAGAACGCCACGCTCAACGGGTCAATGGTCATGAGCCAACTGCCGACAAGGAACGGCGGGAGCGTGGCGGCCACGGCAAGGGCCCAGAACGCAGTTTCAGCGTCGAAAAGCCGCTTCGCCAACCGAAACAACGCCCAGCTGGATAGAATGGAGAACAGAATTGCGGGCAAGCGAACTGCGCGTTCGGTATCGCCGAGGACGCGCGTGCTGAGCGCGATGGCCCAGGCGACGCCCGGCCCTTTGCTGTAGTACCCATAGTCCAAATGTCGAGACCAGAGCCAGTAGTAGGCTTCGTCGCCGGCCAGCTCAAGCGTGCTCGCGTAGTAGAATCGGAAGAGCGAGAGCAGCGCGACCAAGGCGATCGCGCGCCGTGCCCACCGAGAGTCCGTCGAGGTCGCGTCGGGCCTGTTCGGCTGGAAGTTGCGCGGCATTTGCCCCAGCATAAGCTTCGCCCTTGGGTGAGCCAAGTGGGCATCGATAGCCGAACGGTCTTCGCGTCCGTGGGCCGAACGGCGAGCGGAAGGACCGTGGACCATGACTGAACTGCGACCGGAGCTTGCGACACTAGGCGAGAGTGATGTGGAACTGATGGACCGATTGCGGTCGGCATGCGACCGGCTTCGCGCCGAGGTGGCGCGCGTGATCATTGGCCAATCGACGGTGGTGTTGCAGCTGTTGATTTGTTTGCTCGCACGCGGGCATGCACTGTTGATGGGTGTCCCGGGTTTGGCGAAAACGTTATTGGTTCGAACGGTCGCTGACCTCATGCGGCTGAAGTTCAGCCGGATTCAGTTCACGCCGGACCTCATGCCGTCCGACATTACCGGTACGGAGATTCTCCAGGAGACCGATCAGCCTGGCCGACGCGCGTTCGAGTTCGTGCCCGGGCCGATTTTCGCCAACGTGGTGCTGGCGGACGAGATCAACCGCACGCCGCCCAAGACGCAAGCGGCGCTGCTGCAGGCGATGCAGGAG
>CAACVY010000089.1 GCA_900661335.1 uncultured bacterium
CGTGCCGATTCGGTGGCCGATCACATGACCACGAGACAATGCCCGCACCACGCCGCCCGGTTCCCGGCCTCGGCCCGAGATTCTGCGTTGGACCCAAGGGTTCATGGACGCGCTTCGGACGCCGGCGGTGTCCGCTCGAGCCACCAGTAGTCGCCGTCCGACAACGTCACGAACAGGTCGTCGACGAGTACCAGCCTCCATCGGCCTACGCGGGTGCCTGCGCTGACCACGGGCCGATCTGTGCCCACCTGGAATTGAACCGCGCTGTCCAGTCGTCGGATCGGTGGCGGCGGCGGCGAAGGCGGCCAATCTCGCGCCATGGCGGCTCGCAAGTCGGACGTATCACCGAGCGCGGAGCTCGTCAGCCGAAAGCGATGTCCGCGGGTGCTAGGGATGTGGCGATAGGAGGTCGGTGCGTACTGCCAAGGAGTTCCGAACCGATCGGTCCAGGGGGGCTGTTGGTCCGCGGGAAGTTCACGCAGGGCGTCGAGAGAGTTGGGAAACATCGCGTGCCGCGCGTACCATGCCCGCAGGGCTCGCACTACAGCTTCGCGGTCCCAGCGCGTGAGCCAGCGTCGAGCCATTTCCGCAGCCGCCGTTCCGACGGCGCCGGTCTCGGATAGCATGGCGTGCCACTGGCGCAGCGCTCCGTTCGTATCGCCCGCGTGCCAGGCGTGCCAAGCCATGCAGCCGCGTACGATGCCGTTCAACTCCGCATTGGGGAATCGTTGAAGAAAGCTTTCGCCGAGGCGAACGACCGCGACATGATCGGTAGGAGCCGCCCGGTGCCGCTGCCAAAGGGCCCAGACCGCTTCGGCCTCCGCGCGAGGCGCTCCATGGGCCGACGTACAAAGCGCGATCCACGAGCCCACTAGAGGCCACGCGCTCGCCCACCGGTTCCGGCGACGCGGTCGTCCCGGCGGCGACGGCCGACCCTCGCAGGAGCCGATGGCGGCGAGCGCCGACATCTCATGCCCGATCGGCGCCGTCCACCGAAATCTCCACCTGGCGAATGCGCGGGACCAGCGCATGAATGATGCCCAAGGCGATCAAGTAGGCGGTCGCCCCAATGCCGAACAGCAACCAGTATTGCTCCGTCCTCTGGAGCCAACGGCCGATGAACTCCGAGAAGACGATTGCGCCGAGTGACCCGGCCATGCCCCCCATTCCCGTGACGGAAGCCACCGCGTTTTTGGGGAAGCAGTCGGACACCAGCGTGAAGAGGTTGGCCGACCAACCGGCGTGCGCAGCCGCCGCGAGTCCGATAATGAGGACCGCCCACCAAACGTTCTGAATCCGCGTGACCAACGCGACCGGAGTGACCAACAGCGCGCAGATGAGGAAGGCAGTCTTTCGCGCCACATTGACAGACACGCCGCGGTGGATGAGCGCCGAGGAGATGTAGCCGCCCCCGACACTGCCGACCGTGACTAAGGTGTAGACCACCACCAAAGGCCAGCCGAGTTGCTGCAGGTTCAGCGCATGATCTTTGCTGAGCCACTTCGGCAGCCAGAACAGGTAGAACCACCAAATCGGATCGGTCAGGAATTTGCCCAGAATAAATGCCCAGGCGGCGCGGTAGCCGATCAAGTTTCGCCAAGGAATCCGCGCGGTCTCTTCTTCTGCAGTGGTGTCGCTGAGGATGTACTCTAGCTCGGCCGGATCCAAGCCGTGTTTCTCCTGGGGACGGCGGTAGATGGGCCACCAGAACGCGACGAAGATAAAGTTGATTGAACCCCCGAGCACGAACGCCCACTGCCACCCGTAGTGGACGGCCAACCATGGGATCAACGCTGGGGTGATGACCGCACCAATGTTCGCGCCAGAATTGAACAAACCGGTAGCCAACGCACGCTCTTTCCTCGGGAACCATTCGGTGATGGCCTTGATCGCCGCCGGGAAATTCACGGCCTCGCCAAGGCCGAGGAAAAAGCGCATGATCGCGAACTGCCACCATTCGCGGCACAAGGCGTGCCCATAGGCGGCCAGCCCCCAAAAGATCGTCGCCCACGCATAGGTCGCGCGCGTGCCGAACTTGTCCACCAACCGACCGAAGAACGGCAAACCCAGCGCATAGGCGATTTGGAACGCGATGACGATCCGTGCCCATGCGATTTCCTTGGGCCACTGGAAGCGTCGTTCGAGGTCGGGCACCAGAATGCCGAGCATCTGGCGGTCCATGTAGTTGTTGGCGGTGTTGATGAAGAGCAATAGGCAAATGACCCAGCGATACCGTCCGACCGTTCGCGCCACGCGTTCCATCATGCGGTGTCCTCGCTTTCTTTCATTCCCCGGGTTCGCCGCCGGATCCGTGCCGGGTAGGATATCGGTTACAACTCACCGTGTCCACTCTAGGCGGATCTCGTACGAGTTTTCCGATGGCCCCACAATGAGGTTCCCTTCCTGACGAGACACCGAAGGAGCCGCCACGGAACGGCCCTCGCGGTCCGTCGCCACGGCTCGAGTCAACGTGGCCCCTGGGAACCACAAGGGCGGCGCGAGCACGACCCGGGACCCGCGCTCGGGAAACCTCAAGCGGAGCCGAGATTGGCCTTGGCGATCGGAGAATTCGAAGGTCCCCACTACCGGCAGCGCGCAGCCAAGGCCTTCCACCACGCGGTCGCTGCCATGACCATCATGGTACAAATACTCGGCCGACCGCACCCAATCGACACAATGGAAATCGAGCCGCGCCGAGCCTGCAGAAAAGTCCTTGCCGAGCGCACGCCAACCCCACGCAGGTAACTCCACATCATCGCCCGCGACCTGAATCGTCCAGGAGTTACTGCTTCCGTTGACCCAAATCTCCAAGCCGTCCACATAGCGCAGGTACAGCCACCCGGTTTCCCACGCCCCCGAAACGAGGGCGTCCGATGGGGACAACCAATGCCGTCCGTCGTTCCACGCGATCCGATCCAGCGGGCTCAGTGCCTGTCTTCGCTGCAATGCGGCCATCCGCGCCACCGGGCGCCATGCTCGGGCCGCCGGGGCGCTGACGCGCAACGCGAAACCATAGGCGAGGGTGGTCGCAAGGCGCCGAGATTCCTCGGGCTCGTCCGTGCCCGATACCCGAGGGCCCATGACGGGCAGACGCTGGTGCAGTCGATACCAACTCCACAGGGGCAGCCAGGGACGGTCCAGCACTGTACGCTCGTCTCGCACCGACAAGACGGCGGCATCTGCACTGTCGGCGTACCACCACGCACCGCGCGAGCTGGCGAGAACGACTCCCGATTGCCGCCACCCGCCTTGCCGCAACGTACCGGAGATCTCGCGCCATACGGCGGCCCAGGTTCCAGCACCGTCCGAGCGTGGATCGAAATCCACCAGCTCCCATGGCAGTCGCTCTGTCAACCGCACGACCACCGCGGCGTTCGGTATAGCGAATTCCTCGGTCTCGCTCGACAACAACCGCGCCCATGCGTCGACCTTGAGTCCGTGCGAGCCGGGTGAACGGCCCGAGACCCACGATCCGTCTGGCGCATGCCGTACAAAGGTCCGACGCCACCGCGGGTCGAGGCAATCGAGCTCGGCGTGGGTCCAAAGGGTCGCCGCGGGTTCAACGAGCCGGAAGGAAGGGCCGGTGATGGGCCAATCCGATGAAGCGTTACTCGCGCTGAAGGATGGAGAGCTGTCGTACCACGCCACGGCTGCATCGCCCGCGCGGCGGGCCGTCGTCACTGGTACGTTCGGAATTACGGCCAGCACATCGGGCGCAACGGTGAGGACGAAAGCGTCCTGGACCGACGGACGTTGTCCATCCACGGTCGGCTCATATGTCACGCGCCCCAACTGTGCATCCGCGTCCTGCGCATGGAAAGATATGCGAGTGGCCTGCGATACAAAGGGATCCCAAAACCCGGTCGCGAACATCGGCGTGGCCACCGCGTCGGTGGCTCGCCACATGTGGAGTCGCGGTCCTTCGCTCAGCAGCGGCAAGTCCAGCGCGACCCTTTGTGAAGCAGTCTCGAACCCGCGCGCGTGGAGCGCGTGAAGAGCGCCGGCCGGCGCGCGGATGCCGATCCAAACGCTGTAGCCGTAGGGCCGAATGGAGACCTGAACGCCTGCAGACGTCCGAAGTTCGATGCCTCGATCATGAGCGCGCACGCTTTCCAACGTGCCAGTCTCTGCGGGGCCACTCCACGCGATCCCTTTCCAGGTTGCGTGCCAGCGTTCATTCCATCCGATCTCGCACCCTTGTTGCCACTGGCGGGCACGCAATCGAAATGCGACGCGTCCGGCCGGCCCCGTGGCCGTACACACCACTGTGTCCTCTTGAAACTCCACGTGCGTTACTGTGCCGCTCGGCACTGGAGGCATGCCGGGAGTCGGAGGATCCCAACGAGGCGCACTGTCCACGAGGCGGCCTACGCGAAACGTGGCCCGGTCGCTTCGCGACCAGCGGAAGACGGAATGATCCTCGGCGTACAAGGAGATCGCGCCGAACCAGAGCTCGCGCGACGATGCATCGATCCAGTCCAGAACTTCAATGGCCTCGACAGCTAGCCGGCCGGATCGAAGCCATTGAAGCTCCGTAGGTAACCTTGCACGGAGGATGGTCCAACGATCGTCCAACCAGCCCTCGAGATCGACCGGATGACTGGATCCATCCGGACGACCTAGAACCACCCGCAACTTTGGCGGAGGTACGGGGGTGGGCCGTACGCGGCGGCTCCCCACCACGACTTCAAGCGTCGAGACAGGTTCGACCACCGGCAAAGACCGGGCAGGGGTCAAACGCACGCGTGACACCGAACCCGTGAAGGACGTGGAAAGCCGCCCGGCCGCGTGATCGCCGGAAAAGGGCGCTCGCACACTTTCCCACCGTAGGGTCACGGCGGGTTCGGCCTCCACCTGCCAATCCCGAAGAGCTTCAAAGCGGCATTGGGGCGGGACCGCGTCGTCCCAGCCAGTCCAGATCGCATGCGTCTCCGGCCGCCATACGGGCATCGTCCGCGCGGGGCCGCGCGGGAGTTCCACCG
Source organism: uncultured bacterium (assembly GCA_900661335.1). GTDB lineage: Bacteria > Verrucomicrobiota > Kiritimatiellia > PWTM01 > PWTM01 > CAACVY01. The sequence goes on from CAACVY010000089.1 coordinate 4,983, forward strand.
GCTCCGGCATAGGGATCCCGCAGCCGGCCCAACCCATGGCCAACAGGATTAGCCCGCAAATACGAACCACTTTCGCCCCACAAAATTTACGAGCACAGCCGTCACGATTTTGAGCGCGTACGCTGGCGTCGTGCCCCACCCTCCAAGCCGGATGGCCAGCCAACCCAATAGCGCGCCCAACCCTGCGGAACCCACCGAAACGAGATAGAACAATCCCACTTCCAACCACAACGAATGACGGCCGGGCTGGAACACCCAACGGGCGTTCAGCACATACGCCACCAGGTTCGCCAGCACGAAGGCCACAATGTTGTTGACCACGAACCGAATGGCGCGCTGCGCTTCTGGGACCGGTGGCGGCGTCTGCCCCATCCATCTTGCCACGGGATCGTCGGGACGCAGCGCCGGACACACCCACCACGACATCAAATAGAAGGTGGCCGCGTCCGCCAAAGTCGCGATGACGCCGCAAACGCCGTATCGCACAAACTGGGCGATCCACTCCTGCACGCTGGCCATCCCGAGCGTTAGCCACGCACCCAAGCGCGAATCTCCTCGGAGAGCGGCTCGATCGCGACGATCGTGGCCTCGGTCTCGCCCTCCGGCCCTGGCAATCGAACACGGTCGCCGACCGATCGCCCCAACAGCGATCGCGCCCATGCCGCCTCCGACGACACGATGTTCAATGCGTCATCGCTGTCCCACACGCCCAAGATCCACCGCTTCTCCCGACGGCCGTCCGCATACTCGACCTCCACCCCGACACCCGGGCTCACCACCGAAGCGTTCACCCCCTCGAACGTCGTAGGTTGAACCTCCTTCAACGCCTGTTCTAGCTCGGCCTTTCGACGCAGCAGCAATCCCTGCATGTCCTTGGCGGCCTTGTACTCAAAATTCTCCCGCAAATCACCGTAGCTGCGCGCCAAGGCGATCTCGCGGCTGTTCCGAGGAATTTCCACCTCGATGATCTTTCGCAACTGCTCCGCCCGCGCACGGTAACTGCGCTCCGAGGTCACTGGTCGTTGCTCCACTTTGGTCGCCGGACTTTCACTAAGCAACGGCAGAAGCTCCGGACACGCCTTGACGATCCGCCCCACCACCGCGCGGCGATCGAGTGGCGACCACGCCGAGGTCGTCCGAAAACGGTTGAACAAATCCTCACGGTCATTCGGGCCGAGCTGTCCGAACAACTCCGCTAGCCACTCCAACTTCTCCATCCGTTCGCGCAACGCATTTTGGGCCCGCAGCTCTTCTCCCGCGGCATCTTTCTCCAGCGCCAACAGGGCCAGTCGGGTGAAGTCCGCCCAGGAGCCCAACTTCCATGCCGTCCACCACTGTGGATTGCGATGGAACCACAACAACCCGGCCACGCTCAACGCGCGGCGCGTCACCAGCTCGCGCATCCGCGCCGCCACCTCGGGTTCATGTCCGTACGCCAGAAGCAGGTCTAAAATTTCGGTCAGCGCCGAACTACGCAAGTCGTTGAGAAGCGAGAGCACCGCACGGCTCCAACTCGTTCGATCCAGCTCGAACAGCAACTCGGT
>CAACVY010000088.1 GCA_900661335.1 uncultured bacterium
AGCTCTTCATCCACGAAATGGACCAAGCTCGAGGCGCCAAGGTTGACGTTGACCTTGGTCCGTAGCGTGCGGCCGATGCCGATGGGGCGCAACCCCTGGTGGCCACGGTTCGCGGGAATCACAATCGTCCCGTTCGCGACGCCCTGACGGATCTCCTCCGGAGAGCGCTGTTCATCCCGCGCCACCATTTCGATTTCTGGCGTGACCTCGCCGGCGCGCGCTCGAAGCATCTGAGTCGACATGTGGACGCCTCTGACCTTTGGTCGCGGGCTGGCGCATGCGGGCGGCTGCCCGATGGTGGGCCACCGTCGCTTCCCTACGCCGGTATGACCCGGATCAGGTTCGTGGAGTTCCCGCGTTGTGCGGGTCTCAGCCGTCGCCGACACCCCCAGCGACCTCGGTACACCTTACGACCAGACCTTGGACCGGTCAAACTCCACAGCCGAGCCGGCCGAGCTGGTCCACGAATGACGCCAGGCGGCACTGATGGAAGCCTCGCGCTTCGGACGGACGCGTTACCGTTGTGGGAGCAGCCTAGCTATCCACATGGAGGCAACTCGACTACCCCAGACCCTGGTTGCGAAGACAATCGCGGATCCTTCCTGAGAACTGGAACCGGAATGTCGATGTACGGCGTTGGGTAACGAATCGGTGCTCTTCGGCAGCGAGGATGCCGATCTCTATGACAAAGGCTCGGCCGGACCAGTCCTAGTCGCAGCGGCGCGCCGCACTCTTGTTCTTGCGCATTGGCCCACCTAAGGCTATCTTTCCATACAAAATGCCAGGCGAATTTCCGAGATCCGTCACAACCTTTCCGGACTTGCACCAGGCCCACGATCGTTGCGGTTGTTCTTTGGTGGCCTGCGAATTCGAGGTGGAACCAGAGCAGCGCGCGGCGTTTGTCGAGCACCTGTGGCGCGCGGGGGCCGGTCACGGGCTCGTCCTCGACACCTGCCAGCGAATGGAGTGGTTCGGGGACATTTTGCCTCGGGTCGAGCATCCGCCTCGAACCGTTTGGTCGGGCACTGCAGCGTTCGAACGTTTGGCCCGAATCGCCGCGGGTCTGGAAAGCCGTTTGCTGGGCGAACTCGAAGTCTTGGGCCAGGTACGGGACGCGTACCGAAAATTCGCGGAGCTGAGTGGCGGGAACGCGCGAATCTTGGACCGCGTATTTCAGGATGTGCTCGAACTGGCGCGGCGCGCACGGCGCGAAAGTGGGCTGGACCAAATCATGACCTCTTGGGCTTCGGCAGCAGTGCGTGAGCTGTTGTCGAGGATTGAACCCGATGCGCCTGTGGCCGTGGTGGGTTCGGGCCAGTTGGCCTTGTCCGTAGCACGGCGGCTGGCCAAACGAGGCCGGCGGGCCATTCGCATCGTCGGCCGCTGTCCCGACAATGCATTGCGACTCGCGATGGAGGTCGGCGGATTCGCCGGCGGACTGGACCAGCTGTCGGAGCTGCTCGACAATGTAGGCGGGATCGTCTGCGCTACGGCCGCCCCGCATCCGGTGTTGTACGCGCGCCATCTCGCACGTGCACGACGTCCGTTAACCATCGTCGATCTCGGCCTCCCGCCCGACTGCGCGGAGGATGTACGCACGCTGTCCGAGGTCGTCTACGTGGACACCGGGTTCATCGAACGACAAATGCAGCAAAATTGGGAGGAACGCCGCCGGCGTGCTGCCATCGCCGCTCAAATTGTCGCCGAGGGAGCCCGAAGATGGCAGGAACCCTGAAAATCGCGGCGCGGCCGAGCCCCCTCTCGCGCGCACAAGTTCAAGAGGTCCTTCCCCACATCCAGGCGCAGTGCCCGGGACAGACCATCGAGTTCATATGGCTGGAGACGCCTGGGGACCGTGACCGCACCACACCGTTGTCGGACCCCTCGGTGCCGGATGACTTCTTCACGCGCGACTTGGACCAGATTTTGTTAGATGGTGGAGCGGACTTAGCCGTACACTCCGCAAAGGATCTGCCGCGTCGCCTACGAACGGGTTTGTCGGTCGCTGCGATCACCCCATGCTTGGATCCGCGCGACGCCGTCGTTCTGCGGCCCGGCCTGACCGGTGGCGACGACGTTTGCGTGGTCGGATCCAGCACGCCTCGACGCGACGGAGCAGTCCGCGCGTGCTGGCCGAATGCGATCCCGAAGCCGATTCGCGGCAACATCGAACAACGTCTGGAGCAACTCGATCGCGGCGACTTCGACGCCGTGGTGGTCGCAGCCTGCGCGTTGAAACGGCTCGGGCTCGAGCATCGAATCCACTGCTATCTTTCCGGCGACGCGGCTCCGCTTCAGGGACACCTTGCACTTGTGGTTCGTTCGCGGGACCGAACGCTGTGGGAATCCCTTCGCCGGTTGGATTTTCGCCGCACCCTCCCCGAAGAATTGTTACCCGACGTCACCCGTCCGACCGAAGTCAGACCGGACACCATCCTAGTCACCGGGACGCATCCTGAGCACTTCCGCGACCGTCTGGGCGCGGTGGCCGCGTGGCCGATGATTCGATTGAAGGCTCGCCCATTGAACGAACGGTGTGCCGCGTTGAACGATCTTCTTCCCACATGCGATGCGGTCGTATTTGCCTCCGCGTTCGCTGCAGAAACCTTTGCTCACGCGTGGGCACACTGGGCTGGCGCGCGGACTGCCCGGCCCGCATGGCTAGCCGTGGGGCCGGCGACCGCTGACCGCCTTGAACGTCTCGGCTTGCCCCCGGACCATATGGTGCACGATTTCAGTGGAATCGCGGGGCTTGCGAAGTCACTGCCGTCGGGCGCGGTGCGTCGTTGTCTCTATCCCTGCTCCAGCCGCGCGCCCGTGGACGAGCGTCGTGCCTTGCTGAAGTCCCAGGGCGTCGAACTGGTTCCCACGGTGTTTTACGACACGCTCGACCATTCTCCAGGGCCGTTGCCGAGCGTTCCATTCCGAGGGGTGCTATTCACCAGCCCGAGCACCGTGCAATCCTATTTCCGCTTTTATCCCACCGACCGCCTGCAGTCCCGGCGCTGGATCGCGATTGGGCCAAGTACCCACGCGGCGCTGCGAGCGCATGGTATCATTGGAGAGCTACTCGATGAGCCGAGTTGAATTGCACCGTGGATACGGTCACGAGGTCTTTCGCGTATGGCAAACTGCCGGCGGGCCGTCCCCCGACCGGCTCATTTGGCCGCTGTTTGTCGTCGAGTCACCACGGGCGCGCGAGCCCATCCCCTCCATGCCGGGCCAGTTTCGTTGGGGCGTGTCTCGACTTCGAGAAGCACTCGATAAGCCTGTGGCAGCCGGTCTTCGTGCGGTGCTGTTGTTTGGGAGCCTGCAAGGCGGCAAAGATCCCTTTGGCCGTAAGGCCGACGCCGACGACGCCCCCGTGCCGCGGGCGATCCGCGCACTACGCACGGCCTACCCCGACTTGGTCGTCATCGCCGACGTGTGCCTTTGTTCCTACACGGATCATGGCCACTGCGGGATCCTGACCTCGGAGGGCCACGTGGACAATGACGCGACCGTTCGCCGCCTTGCCGAGGTGGCCGTCGCGTACGCCGCCGCGGGTGCGCACGCCGTAGCGCCGTCGGACATGATGGACAACCGCGTCGCCGCCATCCGCGCGGCGTTGGATGCCGCCGGGCACCGCACCACGGCGATTCTCAGCTATGCCGCGAAGTTCGCGTCGTGTTTTTATGGGCCATTCCGCGACGCGGCTCGGTCGGCTCCGGCCTTTGGTGACCGTCGCGCGTATCAGTTGCCACCGGGTGGCCGCGAGTTGGCCTTGCGCGCGTTGGAGCGCGACGTGAACGAAGGTGCCGATTTTGTCCTGGTCAAACCCGGCTTGCCGTATCTGGACCTGGTGCGGGAGGCCGCCGATCGAGTGCCAGTGCCGGTGTTGGCCTATCAGGTCTCGGGCGAATACTCCATGTTGTTGCACGCAGCCCGCGCAGGCGCATTCGAATTAAGTACGGCGCTTCACGAAACGCTCACCGCGTTTCACCGGGCGGGCGCTCGGGCGGTGATCACGTACTTTGCCCCTCAACTTGTCGCCGAGGCGGCCGTTCGCTTGGCCGTTCGCAGTGAACCCGGCAGCCACGGTGGACGTCGCACGCCGCTGAATCGGCTCACCACTCGCCGCGGGAGGCCACTCGCGTGAATCCCTCCTTTCCCGAGCGAGCGCTTTCAGTATTTCCCGGCGGCGTGAACAGTCCCGTGCGCGCCTTTCGCAGCGTGGGCGGCACGATGCTCGTAGCGCGCCGCGCCCATGGCCCCTGGCTAGAGACCGAAGATGGCCGTCGCTTCGTGGACTTTTGCATGTCCTTTGGGCCACTCATCCTCGGCCACGCCCATCCCGAAGTCGTCGCAGCGGTGACTCGCGCCGCGGCGAATGGAACGAGCTATGCGCTGACGACCGCAGCCGAAATCGAACTCGGCGAGACCATCCGGGAGGCCATCCCCACGATCGAAAAGATTCGACTGGTCAACTCCGGAACAGAAGCGTGTATGACCGCCATTCGGCTGGCCCGCGCGGCCACCGGACGAAACAAAATCCTCAAGTTCAGTGGTTGCTACCACGGCCACGCGGATGGCTTGCTGGTGCGCGCCGGCAGTGGCGTCGCAGGACTCGCCGCGGCCACTTCGGCAGGAATCCCTCCGTCGCTGGTGCAGGAAACCCTTGTGGCACGGTTCAACCACATCGAGGACGTCGAACGAATCATGGGCGAGTACGGCCGGGACGTCGCCGGGATCATCTTCGAGCCGATCCCGGCCAACGTGGGGTTGCTCGAGCCCGAACCGGGCTTTTGGACCGCAGTGCACCGCATCGCGAAGTCTCACGGAGCGCTGGTCATCTGGGACGAAGTCATCACGGGTTTCCGTCTGACCTGGGGCAGTTGCCGAGCATTGGAGCCCGAGACGCCGCCCCCGGACCTGATCTGCCTCGGCAAAATCATTGGCGGCGGACTGCCCGTCGGGGCGGTCGGCGGCCGCAGCGCGGTTATGGAATTGCTCGCGCCGCTCGGACCGGTCTATCAAGCCGGAACGCTCAGCGGGAACCCGGTCGCTGTGGCCGCCGGCCTCGCAACCTTGCGCGTTCTGCGCCGCGAGCTGCCCTACGATCGCCTGGCGCAGCAGACTCGCGAATACCTCGCTGCGCTGCGTGCCCTAGCCAATGAAGCAGGTGTCGAGGTCGCCCTACGCCACCGAGGCAGCATTTGGTCGGTCTTCTTCACCCCCCATGCTCCGAAATGTTTTGAAGACATCCCCCCCATCCACGCCGAACGTTTCCGCATCGCGTTTCACCAATTGCTTCGCGAAGGTGTGTACCTGCCGCCCTCGGCCTACGAGGTTGCCTTCATGTCCACCGCCCACACGGAAGACGTGCTGGAATCCACATTGCCCGCTTGGCGGCATGCATTCGAAGCTTTGGGGAACGCCACGACCCGAGGAGACGTACATGCCTGAGCCGCCTGCACACGCCCAGCCCACCGTGGTCCACACGCCGGCGTTACCGGAAGTCCTGGAGCATGGCCGCGCCCCCGACGGCACGCCCCTCACCTCCGACCGTCGGCTCTGGATTCAGCTTCTCGTCTTCGACCAGGTCCGCGACCTCGCTCCGTTGATCCGTGCAGTCGCCGGTGGCCCGGTGCGTGGCGCCGTGTACGCGGACTTGAATCATCCGCTGCGGATCGGGCTATTGGCAGCCTCCACCGAGCCCACGTTCTTCGTCGAAGAACTCCGAATGTTTCTGTTGCGCACGACGTGGAGTTCTCATCCGATCTGTGATCATTGGACAATGGTTGGCCGCACCTACGCCGTCGGCTACGAGCCCGATCTCGAGGCCGCGCTGATCCACCGCCCGCTCCGGCGGATTTGCCACCGGGAATGGCCGTGGGCGATCTGGTACCCCTTGCGCCGACGCAGCAGATTCGAGCGACTGCCGACAGAACTTCAGCGCGACATCATGAAGGAGCATGCTGAAATCGGCCAACGTTGGTCGGAAGCCGGTGAAGGGTACGACATCCGACTGCTTTGCCACGGTCTCGACCCCAACGACAACGACTTCGTGATTGGTCTGGTGGGTCCGCGGCTGGCCTCGCTGTCCGCGATGGTTCGAGCTATGCGCAAGACGCGGCAGACGGCCATCTACCTTGAACGCCTGGGACCGTTTTTTGTTGGACGCGTTCTTTGGCAATCCGAACCGGCCATCTGAAGCGAGGCGTGCGGGGGGATGGTTGAACAACAACGAAGACCGCGCGGCACTCGACCGGACCCACCGGGGCGGCATTCGCCGGTGAATCCCTGCGGCCCTAACGCCGTGAACTGCATTGACACCGAGAAAGAATTGTCCATGCTCGTGGCGGAGACCGAGAGACCATGAGAACGAAGTTCTGGATTGTCTTCGCGGCCATCGGGTCACTGGCGCTCCATGGCGCGGCGCAAACCTATAGTACCGGCGGCCACCGCGACGCACTCCTGACCACCACCACGCTCCGCCGGCTAATCATCGGCGCCGATGCAGTACAGATGCGGCGCGACGTGGATTTCGGTCGCG
>CAACVY010000087.1 GCA_900661335.1 uncultured bacterium
TGGAACGACCCGGACTACATCCAAATTGGGTGGATCGCGCATCCAAACGACCGGTTTGCCCTTCAACCCGCGCCGCTGACACCCAACGAATGCCATGCCTTCATGTCGCTGTGGTGCTTGATGGCGGCGCCCTTGTTCTACAGCGGAGACCTTGCACGGCTCGACGAGTTCACGCTCTCGATCCTGTGCAATCCCGAACTAATCGAGATCAACCAGGACCCCTTGGGCGAGTGTGGCGAAGTCTTGGGCGTACCGGCCGAGACCTTCGTAGTGGTCAAGCGGATGGAAGATGGAAGCCGCGCGATTGGTCTGTGCAACCGGGACTTTCAGCCCCGTCGTATCGCAGTTCGGTGGGCCGACCTAGGTTGGAGTGGTCGCCAGCGGGTTCGTGACGCTTGGCGGGGCCGCGACATCGGCGTGTTCGCAGAAGGATATGAGGCCGTGGTTCCCGAGCGATTCGTCGAAGTGCTTCGCGTATGGCCCGACTCGGCTCCGTGACCCGACATCCTCGATGCTGCGCCGCCCACGTGGCCGGAACGGCTCCAGGAGGTACGACGGTCGACCGTATCGTTCCGCTGGGTCCCTAGGGGCGTGAGCATTGCCCAGCTCTGTCGGAGGGCGCATGGAGCGACGGGCAGGTAGCGGTGGCACGGAGGTCGCGGGTTACCCGTGGTCGCGTACGGAATGAAACGCTGGCTAGGATGCACGGGCTGAAGTAGTATCCATCCTGAAGCGGGCGGTCGAGGTGCAGTTGGACACTGTGCCGGACTTTTTGGGGTGAAGAAGGACTGGCCTGGAAAGGAGGACCGAGAATGAAGCTTGTGCACGGTGACGCGGTTGTGCGATGGACGCGGCGCTGCGCGTTGTGGATCGTTTGGCTTGGCCTATGGAGCTTCGCCGTGGCGGATTCTCGTCCGAATTTCATCCTCATTTTGACCGATGACCAGGGTTGGGCCGATGCAGCCTTCGCGGGACATCCATACCTCCAAACGCCCACGCTGGACCGGCTTGCGCGCGAAGGTACGTGGTTTCGTCAGTTCTACATGGCCGGGACCGTTTGTTCGCCGAGTCGCGCGGCGCTGCTGACCGGCCGGGAACCCGCACACTGGCACATGCATGGGCATTTGGACACGGCGGAGCACAACGCCGCCCGTCATATGCCCAATTGGTTGGACCCGGCGGCCGTCACCATTTCCCGGCTGTTGCGCCAAGCCGGTTACGCTACGGCACATTTCGGCAAATGGCACCTCGGCAGTGGACCCGGCGCCCCAAGCCCTTCGGAATACGGCTTCGATGTGCACAAGACCGTCAACGCCAACGGGCCTCCGCTCGGCGGCGAAGGCGCGGAGAAGGATCCATATTTTCGGGCTCACTCCACCCGTATGATCGTGGACGAAGCCATCCAGTTCCTTCATGAGCACCGCGACCACCCGTTTTACATGAACGTGTGGACGCTGTTACCTCATGCCCCTTTACGGCCCACACCTGAGCAGCTCGCTGTGTATGAACATCTCGAACCTCGCGCCGACCATCCGGCGTTCGGAGTTTGGATGCAAAAGTATTTGGCAGCGGCGCGCGACTTGCGCTCGCAAATGCGCGTGTACGCAGCTTCGATCACCGACCTGGATACGCAAATCGGCCGCCTGTTGGACGAGCTCGATCGGCTGGGGCTGGCCTCCAACACGGTGGTGCTCTACAGCAGCGACAATGGGCCGGAGGACTATCGGATTGCGAACGCCAGCAATGCCGGTGTGGGCTCCACGGGCCCGTTGCGCGCGCGAAAACGGAGTATGTACGAGGGTGGTACTCGTGTGTTGGGGCTGGTGAGATGGCCAGGCAAAGTGCCGGCGGGGCGGCAGGACGACGAGTTCCCCATGAGCGGGCTCGATTGGTTTCCCACCGTGGCGCGCCTCGCCGGCCTGCAATTGCCGCCCGATCTGCAGCTCAGCGGGGAGGATGTGAGCGATGTCTGGATGGGTGCGCGACGTCCGCGCAGGACTGACTTGTATTGGGAGTGGCTCTTTCGAGTTCAGGGCGCGGAGTATACACCCCCGCCCCTGGCGATCCGGTCTGGTCCGTGGAAACTCTTTGCGAACCACGACGGTTCCGGCGTGGAGCTCTACCGTGTGCAAGAGGACGTGGCGGAGCTGCACAACGTGGCCGCCGAGAACCCAGGAGTTGTCAGTAATCTGCTTCAGCGGTTGCTGGCATGGAAAGCGTCGCTCCCACCCAGTCCGGCGCGAGATGTCGTCGCGGCGCATCGGACACCGGCCGACCAACGTGCACCCCCCTCCGCGAAAGAGGTTCACGAACGGACGGCGCTATTCGGTCGAATCGACCGGAACGGAGACGGGTTCCTCGACCGTGAAGAATTTCTGCGAAATTTCGCCGATGCGGCCGAGGGTGAACGGCGGTTCCAACTGTACGATGTGAATCGGGACGGCCATCTGACCCAGGAGGAGTTTATCTATCGCGGGACCGTGCTGTCGCGGTGAATCGCCCTCGACCGCGGCAGGGCGCGGATGCGTACGGTCGTTCGGAGTTCTGACGTGTGCACTTTCGGGCCGAACGTGCGGTTTGCGTGGCGCGCTGCGCTGATCGCATGGGGGGTGGTAGCGCTCGTCGTCGGCCTTCGCCTAGTGTGGAAATTCCAAGGCGATGTGCTGGGTTTGTACCGAATTGGCAGCGTGAGACCTCACTCGCCGTACGTGAAGGTGCCGCCACGGGTTCAAGCATGGGGAGAGGTCGGATACGACGGCCAGCTCTACTTGGCCATCGCAATGGATCCAGCGCTGCGGCACCCTGGTTCACGAGCTGCGCTGGACAACCCTCGATTTCGTTATCGCCGGATCTTATTTCCACTCCTCGGGTACGTCCTGGCCTTGGGATGGCGCCCCTTAGTGCCATGGGCCCTCGTCGCCCTGAACATCGCGGCCATGGGCGTGTTGGCGGGCGTAGTCGGGGGATTCCTTCAGGCCGAGGGCCGTAGGGAATTGGAAGGCTTGTGGGCGTTGGGCGTGCCCGGCTACTGGTGCGCGCTGAATTTGACCGCGGCGGACTTGCTCGCTGCGGTGGGCTGGGTAGGGGCGTTGGCGGCCTTGCGGAACCGACGCTACGGCGCGGCCGCCGCGGCCTATGCCCTGGGGGCGCTCGCGCACGAGACGATGCTACTGGCGATCGGTGCGATGGTGCTCCCATGGATGTGGAAGCGCCGGCTGCGCGAGACAGGAATCGTTTTGGCCGGTGCCCTCCCCGCCGTCGCGTGGAACCTTTGGGTCTATTGGTATTTGCCCCCCGCTGGGGAGCTCGTCGGGCATCCGTGAGAGTTTCGGTCTTCCATGGGCGGGCGTCATCGCGAAGTTTGGTGCGCTTCTGGCTGGGCCGATCAGTGCGAAATGGCTCTTCGATGCCGGAACTTTCCTTCTACTCACCGCGACTCTCGGAGCTCTGAACGTGGCGGCTTGGCGTCGAGGTGGTTCGGATCCGATGGCTTGGAGCGTGGCGGTGTATCTTGCGTTCTTCGTGTTCGCGCGCATGCATATCCTTTCGTACTACCTCGACTTTCTTCGCGTGTTCAGCCACCCGGTGCTGATGCTAGGCCTTCTTCCACGCGACGCGTTGCGGCCATGGTCCGTTGTGGCGATCCAGAGTGCGTGGTGGCTGGTGAGCGCGGCGCTGGTCCTCGCGTTCTTGCTGCAATGGATCTGAGCAAGTGTGCGGCGAAGTTGCGGCATCGCGTCGGGGCGGGGTGGTCACCAAATCTAGGCCCGGAAATCCTTCGGACGGGAGCGCGCGCGGCGATCACCTTGGGCGTCAGACGGTTTTGGGGGTTCCCAATCGCGAGGATGCTCGACGAGCTAAACTGTTTGTCGTATGTGGTTGTCCACCCAACGGCGTCAGTCTAGTGCCTTGCCCACGTCGAGTAGGTTCGAATGCCTAGCAACATACTGTTGGGTTCGGTGCAAGGGTCTTGCGATGGGCTGTGTACGGCTCCGCTTAATTTGATAGGTAACCTATGACCACTCGCACGCATATTGGTGGAACTGTGCTCAGAATGATCCTACCAAGAGACATTCCGCTGGGTACTTTGTTGGGTGCTTGACTTGAGAAAGCAGGCATCCTAATATTATTGGTCTGTGAGTGAGTGGGCAGGTGCCCCGGAACTCATGGAAGGAGCTGGTGGCATGAAGAATCGTATCGTGATGCTGGCGGCTGCAGTTGCAGCGGCGTTGGCAATGGCGGCAGTGGCAGCGGAGTCGTGCGGTGACGCTAAGTCCTCGTCGACTTCGACGAACGCGCCTGCCGCAACCAACGCGCCGAGCGCGCAAGCTGGCCAGGCGAAGTAATTCGCGAATTCTTAACGCAGCCGGCCATGTGGATGCATGGCCGGCTGTTGTTTTTAGGGCAGACGCTTTGCGGCGGGTGTCTAATGTGGATCCGGTCGGACAAGACGCCGAGAGCCTCACACTCCAGGCAAGCTGACGCGGTGTCCTTAGCCACTTGCAGATTCCGATCAGCTATCGGGAGTCCGTTCGGCTAAAAAGCCCGGCTCATGCCTCGTGGCCTTCAGCTTATAGCGTGGGTAGGATCATCTTCTTCTCGGAGTCCAAGCCACCGCGGGTATCCTGGTACCGTTTTGGCCACCTGAGCCAAGTTTTGGGGTCAGACAGTTCCTCGGCATTGGCACTTCGGGCGGCCCAGCTCTTCAGTCGCGATGCCGGTGCAGTCACGAGATTACCCCCCTTCCCCAGGGTGGCGTGCTCCGTTGATACTCGAGTCCCAATTTCGAGAACAGTACCCTGCCGAAGGCTGGACAACGCAGGGGGAACTGTGCAGAATTTCAATTTCAGTCACAGAGAGGATCGAGTCATGATGAAGAAAATCCTTGCCGTGTTGGGACTGTATGTGCTTAGCGTGGGCGTCGTACGAGCTCAATCCGGTAGTTCCGGTACTAACGCGCTGATGCATATCGTGGACCAGACCATCGCCGCAGAACTCTTGCGCGGTGCGGTGGCTGGGCAGTCGCTCAACGTTCTCGCCCAAAGTCCGGACCTGCAGCGCAACTACGTCATCGGTGTGATCGAGCAGGAGTTGGTGCAGGAGGCCGCGCGGCGTGGGTTGCAGGAGCGCCTCGATGTTCAGCGAGCGCTGATGCAAGCCCGTTATCAGATTCTGGTCCAGGCGCTGCAACAAGACGTCATGAGAAAAGTGCCGCCGCCGACGGATGCGGAAATCCAGGCGGCCTACAAGAAGGACAAAGATCGGTGGGTCATGCCGCCGGCCTACCGGTTGGTGGTGTTCGTGGCCGACAGCTCCAATACCAATGCCGTGGCGGCTTTGCGCACGGCGGCCGGCACTCTGCCGCCGGACGCGCAGCGCTTGGCCGACGCGGGTGCTCGCCTGTTGCTGGGCGAAACTCCGGAAGTTTGGGTGACCGAACGCGACATCGTCCCGGAGATTTGGAAGGCCCTTCCATCTCTTCAAGACGGCGAGAGCCGAGTCTTCGGCGTTCAGAATGCTGTGTGGCTCGTCCGACGCCTCGCGTACCGGAAGGGTGGCCCGATGACGTTCGAACAAGCTCGGGATCTCATTCGAGCCGAGCTCCTGCAGGCCAAGCAACAACAGGAGTGGAATAACTTCGTCGAAAGCCGCCGGCGTGCGCTGGGCCTGTAAGGCTCTGGGCCGCGGTGCGTGGCGCCCGACAACCTCGCGGTCGAAGTTTCCAGCCGTGAACCCGTACGCCGACGAACTCGATACAATCCGCTCCCAGGCGCTTGCGGATATTGAAGGCACCTCTTCGCTCCCAGAGCTCGAAGAGGTGCGTCACCGCTACCTGGGCCGCAAAGGCCTCGTGACCGCTTGCTTGGCCCGCATCCGCGACCTTCCTCCCGACCAACGGCGCGAGTACGGTCAGCGAGTCAATGAGCTCAAAGAAGCGGTCACTCATGCCTGGGAAGCGCGACACCACATCTTGTCGCAGTCCGCCGCTGCGGCACCCCGCGACGATTTCGATTGGACCCTCCCGGGCATCTGGAGGGGCGTCGGGCGGTTGCATCCAGTGACGGCCATCATACAGGCCGGCGTGGAGATTTTCCGATCGATCGGCTTCACGGTGGCGCGTGGCCCCGACATCGAAACCGTCCGAAACAATTTCGATGCGCTCAACACCCCGCCCGACCACCCCTCGCGCGATCCCCAGGACACCTTCTACTTGGCCGATGGGACGCTCTTGCGTTGTCACACCTCGCCGGTGCAGGTGCGCTACATGGAGGCGCATCCACCGCCGGTGCGCATCGTGGCGCCCGGCCGGTGCTATCGCCGCGATACGCCCGATGCGACCCATAGCGCCAACTTCCATCAGATCGAAGGGCTGTACGTGGACCGCCGCGTATCGCTGGCCGACCTGAAAGGGGACCTGACCTACTTTGCACGGCGGCTCATGGGTCCGAACGTCCGCGTCCGCTTCCGGCCGCATTTCTTCCCCTTTACGGAGCCGAGCGTGGAGGTGGATTTTTCCTGCCACGTGTGCGGTGGGCGCGGGTGTCGGGTGTGTAAACACTCCGGCTGGATCGAAATCGCCGGCGCGGGCATGGTGCATCCGAACGTATTCCGCGCCGTTGGCTACGACCCCGATGCCGTCACCGGGTATGCATTCGGCATGGGCATCGAGCGGATTGCGATGATTCTCTTCGGCATCCCGGACATTCGGAT
>CAACVY010000107.1 GCA_900661335.1 uncultured bacterium
GTTCGTCATGGTCGTGAACCCTTCACGTTCCAACCCTTGGAAACGCATCGCCCTGATTCATCCAAGCTTTGGAAGCGTACGGCCTGGTTCCGTCCAAGGGTTGGAAAAAATCGCGCAAAATTTTCCAAGCCTTGGACGGCCGTGCGGCCGTGTCGGATGGTCAAGCAAAGTTGCGGACCGAATGGCCTCCGGCGCGGATGGGGCACATCGCGAAATGCTGGCCGATGCGAATGAGCTTGCACGGTGTTGTGGTGCCAGGCGGGTGAGCGGCTCGTGCCCGGCGCTAGGGCGTGGGGAGTGTTCCGGTACGGTACGGTAGCAACACGGGGCCGGTGTCGCGCCAACCGACCTCGACCCAAGACAAGTACCATGTACGGCCACGATCGGCGTTGCCCTGGAAGAACAGATACGTCCGACCGTCATGGTCCTCAAATATTCCGGGGTGCCCGCTTTCGCTCGCGTTCCAGTCCCCGGGCGCTCCATTAGGCAGGAACGGTTTGTCGGAAAGGCGTCGCCAGTGAATGCCATCGTCGCTTACGGCCACGCCGATCTGTTGCGGTTCGTTGTTGTAGCCGCCCGCGTAGAACATGTAGAGTTTTCCGTTGCGTACGATGACCGACGGTGCTTCGATGCACCGCCGTTCCCACGGCAGCTCGGGTGCCAGCACCGGCCCGTCCTGGGCCAGCGTCCATGCGGACGGGCCCAAGTCCGAATTGGGATCGGCGACGGCTACGCCGACCATTTGGGTGGTCATCGTGGGATCGCGCGTGGCGAAGTAGAGCCACAACTTTCCGCGAAACTCGATCAGCTCTCCGTCGATCGCACGGCCCACGGTCCACGCACCTTGCGGCCGGAACACCGGGTTGTGTGGGTGTCGCTGGAACGAGAGGCCATCTTCGGAAAACGCGAGGCACAGCGCATCGCGCGGTCCATTCCCATAGGTTTGGTAGACCAGGTAGATTCGTCCGCGAATCCAGCGCGCGCCGGGGGCGCAGATGCCTCGTTGTTCGCAGGGCTGTTCCGGTTGTAGCTCGGCCACCTTGCGCCACTGGATCAGATCGTGGCTCTCCGCGATGCCAATGCTCCAGCCGCTGGGGGCACCGGGTGGCGCGCGGTTCGAAGCCCACGGGGGCAGCGAAAAGTATAGCCGGTACCGATCGCCTATGCGGAGGACGCTGGGATCTTTGGCGAAGGGCCGGCCGAGACGAGAGTCGTCGCCAAAGCGAGCGGGAGCGTAGCGAACAGGATACTCGTTGGCCGCTAGCCCCAACGTGCCCCAGCCAAGCAGATACACCAACGCGCCCGCCACGGCGCGGCGGCGACCGCCGCGAAGGTCCAAACTGACTGCAGGCGCCCCGCGAGGAACCCGACTGGATCCTTGTGTCTCACCTCTCACGTGGCCACATTCCTTCGCGTCCAGAGCTTACCCTAACTCACGCCCCGAAAAAACCCACACCCTAGAGTGTTTTTAGCGCACAATGGTGGGCCCTCCAAAACTGACACGCCGGGAAGGCGCCACGTGCCCGGACCCTTTGAGCACGAGCCAACCTGCCGCACTCTTCGACCCGGTGAAAAAACTCCTGAGCGTCTACGGCGGCCCCAACCCCCGACCGCCTGAGCGGCCAAATTCGTACACTCCTTCCTTAGGTTCCCTCACTCGGCGCTGACCGTGCGAGCCCTGTGACTCGTTTTCAGGTTCGATGAGGACTCCGTTCAGGATCTGCACGTCGCTTGAAGGAACCGCGACAGCGCGCTCGGGTATAGTCCAGGTGCGCCCCATGTACACTCGCAGAGACCATTCGGCTGCGTTTGTGATCCCATCCCCAGCAACCGCCGGACGAGCAAGACCAACCACAATTTCTCCTACGATCCAGAGGATCCCAAGGGAAAAGCTCGGCCCAGTCGCCATCGCCGCGCGGCCACGCGAAGTCCGTGGGCGAGGCACGACCATCCGCGGAGCATACGCATCGGGTGGCTCGAACGACATGATTCGGACTACGGGTATTCGGACGCTGAACTGAGGTCGCTGTCAGGGGAGAAAGGGCGGGCCCAGGGGGAGGGGAGAGCAGGCATTCCGCGGGTTCCCAGGAGGGACTCTGTTGGATGCGATGCCATTACTCCCACTCGATGGTGGCGGGCGGTTTGGAGCTGATGTCGTAGACCACCCGGTTGATGCCTCGGACTTCGTTGATGATGCGGTTGGAAATCGCGGCGAGGATGTCGTAGGGCACGCGCACCCAGTCGGCCGTCATACCGTCGAGGCTCTCGACGATTCGGAGCGCCACGACGTGCTCGTACGTGCGGCTGTCGCCCATGACGCCGACGGTGCGGATGGGCAACAGGACGGCAAACGATTGCCAGATCCGCCGGTACTCCGGCCATTTGCGGATTTCTTCCTGCACGCGCAGGTCGGCCTCCTGGAGCAACGCGACACGTTCGGCCGTCACTTCGCCGAGTATGCGCACGGCCAAGCCGGGACCGGGGAATGGCTGGCGCTCGATGATGGAGTCGGGAAGTCCTAACTCGCGGCCCAGCGCGCGGACTTCGTCCTTGAAGAGCTCTCGAACGGGCTCGATGAGCTCGAACTTGAGGTCCGGCGGGAGGCCGCCCACGTTGTGGTGACTTTTAATGGTGGCCGAAGGGCCGCCGATGGGAGAACGGCTTTCGATCACGTCGGGATAGAGCGTGCCTTGCGCCAAGTAGCGCACGGGGCCAAGCCGGCGGGCTTCCTCGGAGAACACCTCGATGAACAACCGCCCGATGATCTTTCGCTTTTGCTCCGGGTCCTCGATTCCGCGTAACGCCTCCAGGAAACGCTGGGCCGCATGGACCACATGTAGATCCACGCCCATGGCGTCGCGGAAGGTGCGTTCGACTTCTTGGCGTTCGCCGCGGCGCAGCAAGCCGTTGTCCACGAAGATGCAGTGAAGGCGCGGGCCGATGGCGCGGTGGATCAGTGCTGCGACGACCGACGAATCCACGCCGCCGCTGAGTGCGCACACGACTTGTTCATGGCCAATGCGCTGGCGAAGTTCGTCGACGGTTCTACGTGCGAAGTCGGCCATTTCCCAGTCGGGCGCAGCCCCGCAGATTCCGAGTACAAAGTTGCGGAGGATCGTGGTGCCCAACGGCGTATGAACGACTTCGGGATGGAACTGGAGTCCGTACCAGCGCCGGCGTTCACAGGCCATGGCGGCCGTGGGGCAGGAAGAGGTCTGGGCGATCACCTCGAACCCTGGCGGCACCTGGCCCACGTAGTCGCCGTGGCTCATCCAGACTGAAAACTCTTCGGGTAGGTCGGTCCACAGCGGCGACGCTTGCGTACGGCGGACGGTGGCGTGGCCGTATTCACGCGAGGTACCTCGGCAGACGGTCCCACCGAGCATTTGGGCCATGAGCTGTTCGCCGTAGCAAATGCCCAGGACTGGGAGATCGAGTTCGAACAGCTTGGGGTCGCAGGTGGGTGCGCCCGGGTCGAGTACACTGGCGGGGCCACCGGAGAGGATCACGCCGCGCGGCGCGCGACGGGCTAGCTCTGAGGCCGGCGTGTCGTGGCGAAGAATTTCGGAGTACACCTTCAACTCGCGTACGCGACGCGCAATCAGCTGAGTGTACTGCGATCCAAAATCCAGCACCGCGATCCACGACGATGGCGTCATCGGCAAGCGTCCTCGATCAGTTCGCGAAATCGGCCAAAGAGGTGACGGGCATCGTGAGGTCCCGGGCCGGCCTCGGGGTGGTACTGGACGGCGAACAGGGGCCACCGCCGATGCTGGAGTCCTTCGACCGTTTGATCGTTGAGGTTGAGGTGGGTGATTTCGACCTCGCTGGGGTCAAGGCTATCGGTTCGCACGGCGAAGTTGTGATTTTGCGAGGTGATGTCGATTCGGCGTGTGCGCAAATCCATCACGGGGTGGTTGGCGCCGTGGTGGCCGAACTTGAGCCGGTAGGTTTGCCCTCCTAACGCCAGCCCGAGCAACTGATGGCCCAAGCAAATGCCCATCAACGGCACTCGTCCCAAGAGCTTCCGAATGTTCGCCACCGCATAGGGGACGCCCGCGGGGTCGGCGGGACCGTTGGAGAGGAACACGCCATCGGGCTTGAGGTCCAACACGGCCTCCGCGGGCGTGGAGGCGGGCACGACCGTGATGGCCAAGCCTTGCCAGCGGAGGTATCGCAGGATGTTCCACTTGATGCCGAAGTCGTAGGCCACGACCCGGCGGGTGGTCGGAGGGAGGTTCGCTTCAAAGCCCCAGGAGGTACTCAGGCGGCCGTCGGGGTCCCACTCGTAAGGCTGGCGGCACGTGACCACGC
>CAACVY010000106.1 GCA_900661335.1 uncultured bacterium
TCAACGGAGCGCTCACGGGCACGGGACCGGTGACCAACACCGGCGCGGGTTCCATCGTTCTGGCGGGCGCAGCTAGTTATAGCGGCTTGACGGTTGTAAAAGCCTCCGGAAGCGCTGCGTGGCAAGGGTTGGTCCTTAGCAACAAGACTGCCGGAGTGGCGATTCCGGGGAACGTTGATCTCGGAGGTGGAGGTGGCGTGAACGCCTACCTCCGGCTGGGGGCGAACGAACAAATTGCGGACACCGCTGTGATCACGTTTAACACAGTTTCGGGCGCCCATGGACGGTTTATTTTATTGGGCTGCACTGAGACTATTGCGGGAATCCAAAGCACTACCGGATATGGGATCGTCGAAAACGCTGCCGAATCCGACTGGCGCCCTTGGCTCGGCCCGGGCACGCTCATCCTAGCACCTGGGTTTGGGGAGAGCTACTCGTTCAACGGACATCTTCGAAACGCGTATCTCGACGACATAGAGACCTACCTCGGTGTGGTCAAAGCGGGGCAAGGCACTCAGATCTTGGCAGGAGAAAATATAGGCCGCCCTGGGCTTCGCTCGATAAAAATCGAAAACGGTATGCTAGTGCTCAAGGACACCACAAGCACATTCTTTACGACCCCCATTACGATCACCGGCGGTCAACTCTTACTAGCTTCCAGCACGGCGGCCGCACGAAATCCAATTACGAACTGGGTAAGTGGAGGTGTAGAATTCTTCAATGGCGTATCGCAAGCGACGATCGGAAGCTTGAGCGGCTCGGGCGACATTACCTTGCAAAACTTGGGCGGATCTGCCGTCACCTTGTTCGTAGGAAGCAACAACCTTTCCGGTACTTATTCTGGCGCGCTGTCCGGCTCGGGCGGGTTGCGCAAAGTCGGCAGTAGGACGCAGACCTTGTCTGGCAACAATACGTACAGCGGCCAGACGGTACTGGACGCAGGCACGCTGATCGCCACTCACCCTGGTGCATTGCCCGGCTATGGCACCGCAGGCCGGGTGGTGGTGTCCAACGCGGCTTTGGGAGTTTGGCTCGGCTCGGGGGCTTGGAACGGCGCTGAGGTCGGGGCTTTGGTCGTCAACGCGTCGTGGTACGGCGGCAGCCGGTTGCACGCCGAAGTTCTTTCGGGCTCGGAAACGGTCAGCGCGGACATCGCGGGACCTTTACGGCTGGCGAAATTGGGAGCCGGAGAGCTCGTGTTGAGCGGCGCCAACAGCTATACGGGAGGCACTGTGATCGCAGAAGGCACGCTCGCGATCTCTTCCGCCGCCAACCTACCGACGACGGGTGGCTTGGTGTTCACTGGTGGGGTTTTGCGCGTGCTGGGGACGGCTTTGGCGAACCTGGACTCCTACACACTGAACACAACAACATTTCGAGGTGGCATTGCGGTTGACGAGACCTCGCACGTATTCACGGTGAACCAAACTCTGACGGGAGGCGGTTTCTTGGTGAAAGCTGGCGCAGGTACCTTGGTATTGTCTGGAAGCAGCACCGCTCTCGGTGCTGTTACCAATCGGGCCGGCACATTACGGTTTGGATCCGCCACTGCTTGGCCGGAGTGGGCCTCGCTCCATCTGGAAGGCGGCACAGTGCACTTCTTCACGGAAGCTCACGTCGGACGCTTGTCTGGCAGTGCGGGAATGATCACGAATTCGTTTAGGGTGATCGTATACCAACACCCTAGTGACGCAGAGTTCGCGGGAACCATTGTGGGGAGTGGCGAGTTGATTAAAACCGGCGCGAATACACTGGTGCTAAGTGGTGCGAACACTAACTTTTTCGGCTCTTTTCACATTTGTGCTGGGCGGCTACTGGTGACCCATCCGCGGGCCCTTGGTGATGCGTCCGTAGTATTAGGGGCGCCTATGCCCGCAGGGCTGATGCTCTCTAACAACATCACGATCTCTGGATATTTGTACCTTCAAAACAGTGACCCGAACTCCTATGGGGGTTTGCAATCGGCCGCGCGTTCTACCAACACCTGGGCGAGCCCGGTGTTCATAACTGAAGACAACGTGTCCGAACGGCGGCCGCGCTTGGGCGCACAAGCAGCGGGGGTGCTGATCGTGCCGGCGACATTGTCAACCTTGTGGGTTCAAACATCTTCATCAGTGGCGAAGCAGGCACCGGCACCGTCATTCTCTCTGGCACGAACAACACATACACCGGAAATACCGGTATCCTCCGCGGCGTGTTGAGGCTGGGCCGTGAGAACGTGCTGCCAAACGCAACGCGCTTGCAACTGGGACTCGAAAACGTTCCGGATGCGTGCGTGGTCGACTTGAACGGCTATAACCAAACCGTCGGCGCGTTGGAAACCGCTTGGAGCAACGCTCTCCGCAACGTTACAAACTCAGCGGCCGCGACGGCGACGCTGACCGTAAATCAAAGAAGTAACACGATTTTTGCGGGCGTCCTCAGCGGCCCTTTGTCGTTGGTCAAGCAGGGCGGCGGCCGATTGACCCTCATGGGAACCAACGCCTATACCAGTGTGACACACGTCGACGGCGGTGTACTGGAAATCGCAGGTAACGGTTCCGTGCACTCAAGCCCTAGGATCACGGTCGGCTCGTCCGGCACCTTGGTCGTGCCGAACGGGTATACCTTGTCCAACGGCCAGCGACTGGAGGGAACCGGCACAGTGCAGGGCAATCTCATCCTAGGTGAGGGCGCCACATTGGCCCCTGGCTCCGGTCCTGGAACCCTCGCCGTCCAAAGCAACCTAGTTATGACTAATGATTCGATATTCGAGGTGGAACTGAACGGGACGACGCCTGTCTCAGAGTACGACCAGCTGCAAATGAGCGGGACCCAACTGAGTCTCTACAGTCCCGCGTTGAACGTACTGTTAGGCTTTACTCCGAATGTTGGGGATACCTTCCAAATCGTCACCGGATTCTCGGCCGTTAGCGGAACATTTAACAACCTGCCGGATGACAGTACGTTCACCGTCGGCAGTACGCAGTTCCAGATCGACTACGGCACGAGCGGCATTACGCTGATCGTGGTACTGGAACCCGCTACACTCGGCATCCTGTTGCTCGGCACAATAATCGTTCGCTTCCGCCGCCGCAGACGGTAGCCCGTTTGAAACCAAATTTCACCGGCCCGACCTCAGCGAGGGGTCGGGCCGACTGTTTTCCGATCCTTTCGCAGATACGTCGTCCGTCCCGAATCATGATCGCAAAATCCAACATCGAAAACCGAGTTTTCCGATCCTTTCGCAGATACGTCGTCCGTCCAGCTCGGTCCAAGGGCCGAACTCAAGTTAGACCACGTCAGACACTCAGATCGTTCCAGGGTTTTAGTCAAGGCGAGTCCAAGAAACTGGCTCTGCAAGCTATCCGCGTCCCGCCTGCCCAGACGCTCTACGATCCGATCCAAGAATTTATCCCTAATAATGGCCGACCTTGTATCTTACGTGCCCAACGCGCCTAGGCCCACCCTCGGACCGGATGTGGCGCCGCCGTTGGGCAAGTCCAGCCGTCAACCCCCGCACCATGTGGCACACACCTCGAACATGGTCCCCACCTTCCCATGCGTGAGCGCTGTGGCGATCTGGGCCGCACCGAGCGAAGGCCAAATCAGGCTAGCCGAACGGCACGAACCAAACGCACCACGGCCTCGGGTATCAGGTTCGCGACGCCCGCGTTTCAACGCAAACTCCTGCCACTTCCGTCGAGCTCGACGCGCGATAGCTCTCGCCCCAAAGCGGCGTGCGGAGGGATCCACTCGGAGCCGCGACACAACCGATCGCACAGGTGCCGGGCAGCGGCAAATTCCAACTCGTACTGTCCGACCGTCCAAGAACCGGGGTTGGCCGTCCACGGACTCCTGCGCGCTTCGCCTGCGAATTTCTGGAGGTGCCGCCCGGCAGTTTACCCGTCGCAAGCCGTCCAAGGCTTGGAGGCTCGCAAGGCCCCCCGTCCAAGGCTTGGAAACTGGTCCTTGGAAACCGATCCACGCATAAGCCTCGCAGGCGCGCCGCAGCGAAGTCCGAAGGGCGAGCAGCTTCTATCCACCCCAAGAATTCACCGTAATTCTCATCGGTGTGCAGAGGCTGTGCAAAGTCTTGACTTGGGAGAAAGCAACGGGTAAACTTGCGATGGCTAAAAAAGCCATGAGCGACGACCATGACAGTAGGACAGGCGCTTGATATGGATCGACGAAAAAAGTAAACCGAACGAAAGCGTAAAGTGGCCAAATACGGGTAAGGAGTGCGAGCTATGAAGAAACATAGATTGGCGAGCGCGGGAGTCGCGGTGGTGGGTCTGTTCATCCTCGTCGAGGGCCATGCACAGACAGTTTACA
>CAACVY010000103.1 GCA_900661335.1 uncultured bacterium
CGGCCACGATGCCATCTTCCTTTGGAAACCATGACAGTGCGCGCACCGCTGAGTTCTCCGCCAAGGCCCACCGGCCTAGCCATCGGCCACTAGTGGCGTGCCACAAGTGAATTTCCCCGTTGGCGAAACCCACGGCCATTAGGCGCGATCGGGGCGATGGTGTGATCGCTGTGACCGCCGAGGGCGGGCCTTGAAACACTCGTACCTGGGTCCAGTGGCGCTCACGATCACCCTCGTGGGCTGGAGTAACCACGAACCCAGCATGGATGCGTCCGGAAGAGTCCCCCAACAGCAACGTGGCACGGCCCAACAAGAAGGACGCTGCGGTGCACGGAGTCCCTCCAGTGACTTCGACTTCGTCGGCCAGCTGCGCCTTGGAAGGGTCACGCAGATCGTAGCGCTGCAGATGGCCATCCCGCCAAACCACGTACAACGATGCTCCGCCGTCGCCCAGGCCGAGGAACAATGGAGTGCGTTGACCCGGGCGGCGTTGCCACGGAAGGCGATACTCTTCCGAGGTCCAGGTGGCGCGTCCTGTCAAGAGGTTGGTTCGTTTGCGGGCACGGACCAGATCGAGCGTGCCGTCTTCGTGCAGCACCGCGCTGAGGAGCGTGTCGGATCCCGCCAGAACATCCGCCATGACCACCGGGCTCGAGTGCCGCGATGGCATGGACGGCTGCCAATTCAGCTGTGGCGCCACCACGCGCCATACCCCCCCCGACAGCTCCCTCCAAATGGCGAAAATTGTACTGGTTTCAGCGTCAACCCTGGGAGATGCCGTGTGCGGAATGTTGGTCAACCATGTCTGGAACGATAAGACTCCGAGCGCCACCGAACCGTCCGAGAACCCTGCCACGGCGTGCGGCGACACTGGGTCGAGGCTGAATGTTGACAGGCCCGGAGGCGGCAGATGCTCTGCCGTTTTGGCCTCCTGTCCAGGGGCGAGTGCCAGGGCGCGGCAGGCGCCATTGGATTGGAAGAGGAGAACGACTTGTTGGTATTCGTCCGCGCGGACTCGATCCGCGACAAATTGCGGGTCCTTCGCAATCTCCGTGGGCGGGTTCCAGCGCGCGCGATGCACGAGCGGCCACGCCACGCGCGCAAGGAACAGTAGCACGCCCACCATAGCAAGCGAGGCG
This sequence comes from uncultured bacterium, assembly GCA_900661335.1. Classification (GTDB taxonomy): domain Bacteria; phylum Verrucomicrobiota; class Kiritimatiellia; order PWTM01; family PWTM01; genus CAACVY01. The sequence continues at coordinate 1,140 of CAACVY010000103.1, forward strand.
ACGGCCGCGGTGAACCGGATCACAAATTCTGCGATTCGGTCCGTCACTCGCGCCCACCGTAGGGGCGGGTGGCGCGCACCTGGGTGACGGCACCCGCCCCCGGTGGAGGGATCGACCATGGGTGGCGATTGCGTCACTCAGTACACTTAGAACCCAGGTTCAATCCCCAGTGAGCGCAACGTCTCGCGCGCCATGCTGGCGGGAACCGGAAAATACCCGTCCTTGACCACAACCATCTGCCCATCCCGGCTGAGAACATACCGAATGAATTCGCACCGTAGCGGGTCGAGAGGTTGGTTCGGAGCCTTGTTGACGTACAGGTACAGCAAACGGGCTAGCGGATACTCGCCGGTATAGGCGTGCGCGACGTCGGCCGGCACGAACGGTTCACCATCGCGTTCCGAAAGGGGAACCGCACGCACGTCCGCGGTTTTGTAGCCGATGCCGCTATACCCGATTCCGCCGCGGTCGGACGCCACCCCCTGCACGACCGCAGAGGACCCAGGCTGCTCCTTGACGGAGTCCTTGTAATCCCCTTTGGCCAGTGCATGTTCTTTGAAGTACCCATAGGTCCCCGACGCGGCATTGCGTCCGTACAGGCTAATGGGCAACCGTTCCCATTCGCCGGTCAACCCGAGCTGCCCCCAATGGGTGATGTCGGTCGTGGCGCCGCGCTTCCGGGTTTTAGAAAAAATGGCGTCGACCTGGGTCAGGGACAACCCCTGGATCGGGTTATCACGGTGCACGTACACTGCCAACATGTCGAGGGCCACTGGGATTTGAGTGGGTTTGTAGCCAAACTTTTTCTCGAACGCGTCAATCTCCGCCTCTTTCATCTCCCGGCTCATCGGGCCGAACGTGGCCGTGCCCGCGATCAGCGCAGGGGGAGCGGTCGAAGAGCCTTTCCCCTCGATCTCGACCTCGACGTTCGGGTAGAACCGCTTGAAGCCCTCCGCCCATAGGGTCATCAGGTTGTTCATCGTATCCGACCCGACACTTTTGATCGTGCCCGACACTCCGGACACCGCGCGGTACGGCGGTAGCGCTTCGTCTACCTGAACCGTCGTATCCGCGACCACCAACTCCGCCGCCGCCAGCAGGACGGCGGCCCCAATCCGATTCATTGTCCGACTCATACAATTTCTCCTTTCTCTTGTGGCGACGTTGATCATCGTCGCAACACTAGCATGGCACCCCGACTCCCACACGTTGGTGTGCGTATGGTTAGAAACTCGTTAGGACATCCCAACACCCATACCGCGCCCCGCGCCCTTACCGACATGCGGCCAACCCAAAGTCGTACATCCAGGAGCATGACGCTTTGACATTCCAATTGCCCCGTCCCGACCTGGTGGAGCCTTTACGCCAAGCCCGCCACTGGCCTGCCACAGCTGGAATACGAACAGGCCCTGGTTGCGCAAAAGCCCGCCTAGTGCTGGTTGCGCTTCGGGCGTCTGCTCCACCTAAGCGATGACAACGTCAAGAGACGAGCCCCAAACCCGTGGCACTGGACATGCGACGTACGGGATCCATGAACAATAGCCTGAAACGGCCCCCCGTGCCCTGACACGCCAGACGCGTTGGACCAAGCGAAAAAACTGATTCGCCAGTTGACTCCCATTAGCTTTCATGCGAACCCGGCTACAAATAAATCCTCGCCGCCGCTGCTTTTTATGTGCGCACTTCGCGCTGACCGTCCGGGCCTCACCCCACTACAGCGTGCGTGCGGCTAGCTTACGGGGACCCTAACTGCCGCTTTGTGATTTGGTACACATGCGACCCCGGGAGAGGCCCTGCCTTGACGCACCGCAACCATCGGTTTAGCCTACCGATCATGACTTCGAGTCGGCTTGTCCCTGGGATTGTGCTTCTACCCTTGCTCGTCTCGAGCCTCCTCGCGTCCAGCCCACGGCCGAACTTCGTCTTTATCCTCGCAGATGACCTCGGTTACGGGGAGCTGGGCTGCTACGGTCAGAAGACCATTCGAACGCCGAATCTCGATCGAATGGCGCAAGAAGGCTTACGCTTTGTACAGTTCTACGCCGGCGCCACTGTGTGTGCGCCGTCGCGGAGCGTGTTGATGACCGGTCAACACCATGGCCGTACACGCGTGCGCGGAAACGCGGGTCCCTCCAATCCAGTAGCCCAAGCTCTACGGTTGGAAGATCTAACGGTCGCACGCGTACTGCAGCAAGCAGGATATCGTACGTCGCTGATCGGGAAATGGGGCCTCGGGGATATCGGCGCAGCCGCAACTGGCTTGCCACGTCGCCAGGGATTTGATGAGTTTTACGGCTACCTCTCACAAGTCCATGCGCACAACCACTATCCGGACTACCTATGGCGTGACGAAACTCGCGAGCTTCTCCCCAACCAAGTGGTACCGGTGGGCGAAGAGGGCGGTGGGTATGCCACCAACGCCGTCGTCTACGCCGACGATCGATTCGCCGAAGAAGCCATGGCTTTCGTCGAGCGGAACGTTGACCACCCGTTTTTCTTGTACTGGTCCATGGTGATTCCGCACGCAAACAATGAACGCGCACGCGTGCTCGGCGACGGAACGGAGATTCCAGATTACGGCCCCTATTCGTCCCAAGATTGGCCCGCGCCGGACAAGGGCCATGCTGCGATGATTACACGCATGGATGGATACGTCGGACGGTTCTTGAACCACCTCCAGCGGCTCGGGTTGGCCGAGCGCACGTTGGTGTTCTTCACGAGCGACAACGGACCTCACAAGGAGAGCGGTCACAGTCTGGATCGGTTCCAGCCTTCGGGGCCGTTGCGGGGTCTCAAGCGCAGCCTCACCGAAGGTGGGATTCGAGTTCCCGCCATCGCATGGTGGCCGGGCACGATCCGGCCGGGCCGGGTGACGACGCATGTCGCATATTTCGGGGATTGGTTTGCGACCGTGTGTGAACTCGCGGGCCTCGAGGTTCCCCAAGGTCTAGATTCGATCAGCTTCGCGCCCACCTTGCGGGGCGACGAGGCCTCTCAAGCGCGGCACGAATTCCTGTATTGGGAATTTCATGAGGGCGGGTTTGTCCAGGCCGCGTTGTGGCAGGGGCGCTGGAAAGGTATTCGAAACGGGTACCGCGGGGCCCCGATCGAACTCTACGACCTGTTCACCGACCTCGCCGAGACGAACAATGTTGCCCACCTTCATCCGGAGATCGTCACGAAGATTGCGAACTACTTGGATACGGCGCGGACCGACTCGCCCGATTGGCCGATCCGCCAGACCGAACCGGCGCGTCGAAAGCGCACCGCCGCACGGCTCTAAGAAGGCTCCCATGAATACGATCCGTTCTTGGATTTTCGGGGCG
>CAACVY010000102.1 GCA_900661335.1 uncultured bacterium
GAGGCATTCGTGTCCGCAGCCGAAGGAATCGGCCCATGGAGCTGCGCCAAAGTACTGGCGACGGGTCAACAGCTAGCGCCCCATGAGAATCGCTTGGGCCGGTCGAGCTGGCACTGGTAAAAATGCCACTTCTGTCCACAGATACGCAAACGGGGCGGTGCCCGAGTATCATTGGGAGAGGCGTGCACGCACCCATGGGGTTGCTTCCGTTCCGCCCGCCTTATGATAAGAACTGGCATTCGGCTGACACCCGACCAAACCTCAGCACACATTGTGCGAAGTTTCGAGACGGCGCTTCAGGACTCCGGCCAACCGAAAAGGTCGTTGGCATTTGTCCAGGTCAGTCGGGCGAGCTCTCCGAGCGCCACTCCGTGAATCTCCGCCAGTGCTTGGGCGACCAGGACCACCCGCGCCGGCTCATTAAGGCACCCCCGGTAAGGCGCAGGCGAGAGCCATGGCGTATCCGTTTCAATCAGAGTGCGCTCCAAAGGAACGCTCTTCGCCACATCTCGAAGCTCTCGCGCGTTGGTAAAGGTCAGGATACCGCTAAATGAGATATAGAAGCCCAACTCGATCAGGGCGTGAGCGAACTCTTTCGAGCCCGTGAAACAGTGCAACACGCCCACGCGGTCTCGCGCTCCCGGCCAATGCTGCACATGGCTTCGCAAATGCTCAAGCGTGGCCGTCTCCGCACCGCGAGAATGCACAATCACCGGAAGACTTCGTTGGCGCGCCAACGCGAGCATGGCATCGAACAACTCTCGTTGCTCGCGGGCGGTGCCTGGATCGTAGTGGAAATCTAACCCGATCTCGCCGACGGCTACGACTACGTCTCCGTTGGATTCGCACAGCCGCGCCACTTCCTCTGGGTTTTGACCAGTGTGCTGACGATCCCAGCCCACCGCCGCGCGCACGTGGGCCGGCCACTGCGCGGCCATCTCCAGTGCCGCTCGGTTCGACTCCACGCACCCGCCGACCGTCACCATTCGGAACACTCCGGCCACGCAAGCCGCCTCGATCATGGCTCGGCGCTCTGCTTCCGTACGGAGATGGTCGGCGTGGACGTGCGAATCGAACCATCTCATGGAGAGCCGCCCGGGGTCGCATCGAGACGCGCAATCCGGATGTTTCGGAACTCCAAAAACAGCTCGTCCCGGGCATGCAATTGAAGAGCAATGCAACCGCGCCGCCCAACGTTCCGGCGTTGGTGAATCTCATCCCACAACACCGATGTCAAGTCTGCATCTTGCACCATCGTCCCGTTCAATTCGACGACGATTCGCCCGCCGACGGCGACAATCCGCATTTGATTCCACGCATTCGGTTCATCCTCCGCCCAACACCACGGCGCAACAGCCCGAGCAAGTTCCGGCCGCGCGTCGCCCACACGTGCCAGGCGTGGCGCAATCCAAGTCTGCACACCTCGGGTTTCGTCGTAGATGAAACCGGTCCGCCACGGACCCGCTGGGTAAAGGTCCACTTGTGGTCCGTCCATCCATCCGGAGCCCTCATCATACCGGCTGCGAAACTGAACCCCGCTGTTGCCTCGGGTCCCCCGCGGCACACGGAACTCAAACTCCAAAACGAAGTCCTCGAATTCCTCGCGCGTGGCCAACCAGACGTAATCGTGATCACGGTCCCCACGAGAGTCGACGGTAATTCGGTCTGGCCCGATCGTCCACCACTGCCGGCGCCGGTCGCCGTCGCGGCAACGGACCACCCATGAAGAGGCCGCCGCGGGCCCGCTCAACGCCTGCCAACGGCCGGTGGCCTGCTGGATCGCATTTGACAACACCTGGGCCGCGTCCGAAGACCCTGTCGGCACATCCGGCGCCGCCCAACCGGTCCACGTTCCAGCCAGCAGTAGCACCGACACAGTCGGCCAGCACCTGTGGAAGCAGCCGGAATGCCTCATGGCGGCGTAGGATCCTCGTCTGCGTACAAGTGGACCACCTTGGCAGGCGGAAAGCCGTTGAAGTGCGTGGAGGACGCGATGCTGTAGGCGCCGATGTTTTCCACGTACACCAAGTCCCCCAGTTTCAAGTCCGGCAGTTCCTCCGCCAGCGAAATAGTGTCCAGCGCGTCGCAGGTCGGCCCGAACACTGCGCACAAGCTCGTGGGCCCGTGCTTGAACGCGCGCACCTTGTACTTCATGTGATCGAAGACGATCCCGGACAGCGTATGGTACACGCCGTCGTTGATGTAGTAACACACCTTGCCATCGCGCACGGCCTTGCCGATGACCTCGGCGACGAGCGTGCAGGCCGTCGCCACCAAATACCGCCCTGGCTCGGCCAACACGAAGATGTCCTTAGGAAACAGTCGCGGGATCTCGGTGCGCAGCAGCCGACCAAGTTCGCGGAGCGGCCGCACGTTGGCGTCGTACGGAGCGGGGAAGCCACCGCCGATGTCGAGCTGGATCATTTTTTTGAAGCCACGGCTGCGAGCTTCGCGCAGCACCCCCGCAGCGATGTGCAACGCCTGCACGTAGTTTTGAAAATTCGTCGTTTGGCTCCCGACGTGGAACGACAACCCTTCGACCGTCAACCCAGCATCGTGGGCCGCCTCGATCAACCGAACCGCCTCGCCAGGTTCACACCCGAATTTGGAGGACAGCTCCACCATGGCCCCGGTGTTGGGTACCCGCAACCGAAGCATCAGCCCCGCGTGAGGGGCATAGCGGCGGATCTTCCGGATCTCCTCGTAGTTGTCATAGGTCACCAACGGCTTGTACGGATCCAGCGCACACAAGGTCTCGCGGTCCTTGATCGGGTTGGCGTAAATCACCTTGTCCCAAATGAAGTCCTGTCGCTCCTTTTCCGGCAAGTCACGAATGTTCTCGTAGACCAATTGGAACTCGGCCCAGGACGCCACGTCGAAGCTCGCGCCGGCGCGATAAAACGTTCGAACGATCTCCGGCAAGCTGTTGGCCTTGACGGCATAGTACGGCTGGACAAACGGCAACCACCGGCGGAACTGAACCAAGTTTCGGCGCAACTGCCGATGGTCCACCACAAACAGCGGCGTGCCGTGCTGACGAGCCAAACTGACAAGCTTTCGGCGTGTCATAGGTCCCACTTACCCGCGTCCGGAGAATCAAAGCGGAGGAGGCTTGGGCAGGGCCTCGATCGCAGCCAAGGACCGCTGCATCTCCTCGTCGGTCATCTCGTAGTTCTGGAGTCGTCCCGACAAGAACGCGTCGTAGCCGGTCAAGTCCATCAGCCCGTGGCCCGACCAGTTTAGTAGGATGACACGTTCTCGCCCTTCCTCGGCCGCACGTTTGGCTTCCCGGATGGCGGTCGCGATCGCGTGCGAGGTTTCGGGTGCCGGGATGAATCCCTCCGTCCGCGCCCATAGCACGGCCGCCTCATAGCATTCCAGCTGCGGGATGGCCACGGCCTCGATGAGCTCCAATCGCCGCAGGTGCGAGACCAATGGGGCCATGCCGTGGTAGCGGAGCCCGCCCGCGTGGATGGGCGGCGGAACGAACGTGTGCCCGAGGCTGTACATGGGTAGCAGTGGGGTCATCATGGCCACATCGCCCGAGTCATAGACATACGGCGCGCGACTCATGCGCGGACACGCCGCGGGCTCCGCCGCAATCACACGCAACTCCCGACCGTGGATTTTGTCATAAAGAAATGGAAAACTGAGCCCCGCGAAGTTCGATCCCCCGCCCGCACAGCCGATCACGATGTCCGGATACTCCCCAAACAGTTCCATCTGCTTTTTCGCTTCCAAACCAATGATCGTTTGATGCAAGCACACGTGGTTCAACACACTGCCGAGCGAGTACCGCGTGTTGGGAGAGGTCACACAATCTTCGATGGCCTCGCTGATGGCGATGCCAAGGCTGCCTGGCGTGTTCGGATCCTTGGCCAAAATCTCTCGGCCCACCTTGGTCAAGGTACTCGGGCTGGCCACGCACTCGGCGCCCCATGTTTGCATCATCAGTTTGCGGAACGGCTTCTGGTCGAACGAGATTCGAACCATGTACACGCGGCATTCCAGCCCGAACAACCGGCACGCGAACGACAGCGCGCTGCCCCATTGTCCCGCGCCAGTTTCAGTGGTCAGCCGACGGATCCCAAACACCTTGTTGTAGTAGGCCTGGGCCACCGCTGTGTTGGGCTTGTGACTGCCCGCCGGGGACACTCCTTCATGCTTGTAGTAAATGTGCGCGGGTGTCTGGAGCGCTTGTTCGAGTGCGCGCGCGCGGTACAACGGCGTCGGCCGCCACAACAATAACTTCTCCAACACCGGCTCCGGAATGGGAATCCACCGCTCCGTGGACACCTCTTGCTCGATGATGTTCATAGGAAAGACCGGCGCCAGATCCTCCGGCTTTACCGGCGTACCGTCCGGCCGCAACGGAGGCGGCACAGGCCGCGGCAGGTCCGCGACAATGTTGTACCAACTTCGGGGGATATCCCGTTCGTCCAACGTGGCTTTGACTCGCTCGACCATGGTC
>CAACVY010000105.1 GCA_900661335.1 uncultured bacterium
GCCCAAAGAACCAGATCGCTGCTCGTCAAAGCAGAATTGTGGACTTGTACCGCCAATACGTTGGTGCCCGGCTTCAAAAGGTTCGAGGCAATACCGAGGTCGTACACCGTCGGTGGGTACGCCTCTCTGGCGGCAGGCGCTAGCATCGAATACGGCACCACGTACCCAACCGCGCCCAGATTGGACCGTGCAATCTCGCTGCTGTTGAGATACGCCACAAACCCATCATCGAATCCCACTTCCAACTGCAACGCGTTCGTGGCGCGAGCCGTAGCCTCATCCACAACGAATTTCACGCGGGCATAAAGCGAAGCGGCATTTCCATAGAGGTCGCTCCTAAGGTCCGTGGAGATATACGTTTCTCCATAGCCCAATGGCGCAGGCCCCGCGCCCCAGGCGTCGTCGGGGAACTCCGGCACGGTCCACTCCAATCCCCACAGGGACGGCTGGACGGCCGCCAACATTGGAATACCGCCCGACGGCTCGTAGTGTCCGATGTGGTAGCGCCATGGCGTATTCGTCGCGGAAACTAACACAACCGTGCCGGTGGGCGTGCTGACCTGCAGTTGGACAGATGCGGCAAACGAGGTGTTCGTGTAGCCGTGCACTTGAACCGCAAGCACATTCGTCCCGCCACGGAACAGACTCGAGGCGATACCTAAAACAAAGGTTTCATTCGTCCCAGCTGGGTGCCAGTTGTAGGCCGGCTGGTCGCAATACGCGAACGCACCCGTCGGTCCCAAGTTGGCTCGCGACACCTCGCGTCCGTTGATATAGGCAATGAACCCGCTATCGTAGTTCATCACCAGCGACACCGTACCCGATCCCATGTGGGCGGGCTCCACCATAAAGTACGAACGCAGGTACAACGTCAGCGTTGGCCCGGCCAGCTGGCTGAACACATTGTTTTGGTAGGGGGATCCAAACCCAAACGTGCCGGTCGCGGTCATCCACGCGGAGTCCGAAAAGTTCGTTTCCATCCACGAAATACCCGCGCCTAAACGCCAAACTCCGTTGCTGTCCTGTCGCAGCAAACGAGCACTGGGCGCGGCCATGAACTCGTTAATTCGAAGCCCAGCCACCGACGAGCCGGCACTACCAATCAATAGACAGGCAGTGACCCACCTGGCAAGACGGCGTAGGTATCTGGATCGGAGCAATCGCATGATCTCACGTTCTAACCGTAACATATCATGGATCTGGCCCACTATCCACTATCCAATCCGCGAATCGATAGCCTCGTTTTGGTGAGCGACAATTGAACCGCACCGTAGGCCGCGAGTCGGAGTCGCATCGGTGCCACCTCGCTGAGGTACTGGATGTCGGCCGGCACTAGGCTTTGGCTTTACTGCAAGCGGATGGAAGATGCTCAATCAAACATGACCGAGCTGTCCCGACGGCATTCGCGCAGCGGAGTTAGGCTTCACTTCTGAGTTGCGTAGTGGAATTACGTTGGCCAGACGACTCCACCGACCTTACGCGGCCACCTTCCCCGTACCCACGAAAAGACAAGTGGTAAGCCAGCGCATCAGCGCCACCGGCGAGCCGGAAAGTTCCGCCCGCACACCGTGCTTGAAGTTCTCCGAAAAGAACCGAAGATAGTCCCGTGAAAAGACTCTTGGCAGCACTCGATTTTTCACCGGTCACCGACCTGGTAGTCCAAACGACCCGCGAGCTCGCCCTAGCGTTGGGCGCGACGGTTCGACTGATTCACGTGGCGCCACCCGAGCCGGATTTTGTCGGCTACGAAGCCGGACCAATCACCGTTCGCCAGCGTGTGGCCGCGGAATACCGGGAAGCGCGGCGCCGCGCACATTCAATCGAGTCCAGGCTGCGCAATTCAGGTCTCGCCGTCGAAGCCATGGTCGTTCAAGGGGAACCGGCCGACAAGATCCTGCACCACGCTCGCGAGTTCGGCGCCGACTTGATCGTTCTGGGATCGCATGGGCACGGCATGTTATATGAACTTTTGGTCGGCAGCGTGACCTCGGCCGTCATGCGGGCTGCGCCTTGCCCCGTCGTGGTGGTCCCCTCTCCACGGATGGGCCGGACCACCGACCGGGAGCAGACTCGCGCATGACCTGGAGTGCTTTCACCATCGCCCGAGTCGCGGGGATACCGGTCCGAATCCACATCTCCCTGGCTATTCTGTTGCCGCTGCTACTCTTCTCCGTTCCAGCCTCTCTGTGGCCTTTGGGACTTGCGATCATGGGCGGGTTCTTTCTCGCGATTGTTCTGCATGAGCTGGGCCACTCATTGGTCGCACGTCAGTTTGGGTGCGGCGCCCGGGAAATCCTACTGTTACCGATCGGCGGATTGGCACGCCTGGAATGCATGCCCCGACACCCTCGGGCCGAAATGATCATGGCCGCGGCCGGTCCCGTCGTCAGCCTGCTGCTGAGCCTGCTCTTTGCCACGCTGGCCTTTCTGACCGCACGCCGCCTTCCTCATTGGGCAGCCGTGTTCGAAATCCTTCGCAACATGAACTTCACCATTGCCCTGTTCAACCTCATCCCGTCCTTTCCAATGGACGGCGGCCGAATTTTTCGCGCGTGGTTGGTTCCTCGAATCGGACGCCTTCTTGCGACACGAATCGCGGCGTGGCTGGGTCAGGCATTCGCCGTACTCATGATCCTTTGGGGAATCTTCGGCGGCGGGATATTGAAACTGTTCCTGGGACTGTTCCTGTTCCGCGCTGCATCCGTGGAATGGCAGATCGCTCTGGTCGAGCATTTGTACGGCATGCCGGAGCCCTGGGCTCCGTTGATATGGGAGGCAAGGCCGGAGCCTTGGCCTCGCGAACGCCGCATTGACGATGAAGTGATCATTCGCCCCCCACCCTACCGGCGCCGGGTGTGGTTCTGGCGGTGGCCGCCGTGATCAATCTCCCGGACCGCGGGATCGTTGGAACACTGTTATTTGCCCTGTACGGTCCATCCCGGGCAAAGAAGGCCACGTTCGGCTTGATCAATCCGCCGCCGTAGTGCGAACGAGCCCGCGCGATTCACATGCGTTCAAAAGAACCGCTGCCCACGCGGTCAGGTCGGTCCCAACGGTTCACGCAAGTGCACCGAGGCCGGGAGTTTGAGAGCCGCATGGGAGACGGCGCGCGCGAAGCCATTTTTCACTCACCGAGTCCTAGAGGGGCCGTTCCTCAACCTCCGGCGCGTTTTTTCCTTGCCCCAGCGACGTCGGCTCGGTGTCGGGTCACACACACTTTCTTCTCGCACCGGCGTTTACAGATCCGGCCAGTAGCCATCAGTCCAGACATCGTGACCCAAACGCGGACGCGAACCAACCGACATAGCGCCTCGGCTCCGCGTGTCGTCGTTTCAACGCGTACTTGTGGTACCATGATGTTCGATGGCCGGTCCAAGCGTACAGGCTTTGGACCAGCATCGGGAGCACGGCCAGGCCGCAAGGCTAATTTTCGCCGGCCGTGTCCAGCTTGAGGCCTCGACGTGGACATGCGGTCAGTTCGACCAACACCAGATCAAGTTCGACGGATTCTAATCGTCCGTCTTAGCTCACTCGGCGACATCGTCCACGCCCTGCCAGCCGTCCACAACTTGCGCGCCGCGTCTGGCGCCGAGGTGGACTGGCTGGTGCATCCAGAGTATGCATCGCTCGTGCGTCACTGTCCCGATGTCACCACGGTGGTGGAGTGGCCTCGCCATGCCACATGGATCACCTACCTGCGCCATGCTCGGGCATTACGCGCGCGCACATACGATTTGGTGGTGGACCTTCAGGGTCTTCTCAAAAGCGCACTGCCGGCACGACTGGCGCGCGCGCGATGGCGTCTCGGTCCGTCGTACCACCGTGAAGGCGCGCACTGGTTCTACGGTTCCGTAGCGGGACCTCGCAACAAGGCTCGCCACGCCGTCGAGGAAAACTTGGACGCCGTCCGATACCTCGGCTGGCCGGAAACCCCCGTGGAGTTTCCGTTGAAGTTTTCTCCGTCTCCAGCGCCTGGCATGCCTCCTCGGGTCGCCATGGTGCCCGCGGCTCGGTGGCCCACAAAGAATTGGCCGGCTCCGTTTTTCGCAACACTGGCATGGGAGTTGGCTCGACGCGGCGTCACCGTCTACCTGTTCGGCTCTGCCTCGCAAGAACCGCTGTGCGCGCAGATCAAAGAGCGGGCCAACGGTCACCCCGCGATCCACGTGCTAGCCGGCCGCACTTCCCTACCGCAGCTCGGAGCACTCTTAAACCGATGCGAATTGGCCATCACCGTGGACACCGGCCCGATGCACCTGGCCGCAGCGCTGGGCGTGCCGGTCATTGCGCTGTTCGGCCCCACCGATCCGGTCCGCACCGGACCCTACGGACCGCGGCACCGCGTCCTCTTGGCCCCAGGCGATCTCCACTGCCGGCC
>CAACVY010000104.1 GCA_900661335.1 uncultured bacterium
TAATTTTTCGCCTACTCAAGGGGCATCACGATGTTCAGTTGTCCAAAGAAGACTGGGACCGGTTGGTGACTTGGATCGATCTCAATGTGCCGGATCTTGGCACTTGGACCGAGCGGATCGGCCGCCGGCCGCAGTGGGCGGATCTACGAATGGAACTTCGTGCTCGATACGCCAATGTGCCGGAAGATTGGGAGCTCTACCCGGATGAGCCTGCACGCTCCGCGGAGGATGGTTTTGTACGCACGAAGCGAGAACGTTTGCCCACGAGCGGTAAGAAAGTCCCCCGCGACGTGCGACCAGCTTCAGCTACCAACGCCCGCCCAGCTCAACCGCCATTCCCTACGGTGCGCCTCGAAGTCGCGAAGGGGATTACTCTCGAAATGGTCCGAATCCCGTCCGGCCGATTTCAAATGGGCGACTCGTGCGGCTTTGCCGATGAGCAGCCTGCGTTCGAAGTAGAGGTGCCGCGTACATTCTGGATTAGCCGGACCGAAATTCCCAACAAACTGTATGCGTTGTTCGATCCAGCGCACGATTCAGAGGCAATCAGCCCATTTAACAAGGACCACAGCGGCCCGGGGTTCCCCGCTAACGGGCCTGACCAACCTGTGATCCGTGTCTCATGGTACTCCGCTCGGGACTTTTGTCGGTGGTTGTCCAGCCAGTTCGGTGTGCAGTTCGATCTCCCTTCCGAGGCGCAGTGGGAGTACGCTTGTCGGGCGGGGACAAGTACGCCGATGTTTTATGGCGAGGTTTCAAAGGATTTCCATTCCTGGGCCAATTTGGCTGACGAGCAACTGGCACGATTGTGCATCCGCGACTCGCCGCCCTGGATCCCGCGCATTTGCACGGTGGATGATGGCGCCACCGGGCCAGCGCCCGTCGGCCGATACGCGCCGAATCCTTGGGGCCTTTTCGATATGCACGGGAATGTGGCTGAATGGACTCGCTCGGTCTATCGGCCATATCCGGAGTTGGACGATGGCCAGTCTAACGATCCTCACCTCCGCCGGGTCGTGCGTGGTGGATCTTGGCGCGATCGGCCCGTGCTCGCCCGCAGCGCGTGCCGTTGGCCCTTACCGCCTTGGGGAAGGTATGCCACCGTAGGATTTCGAGTCGTTTGCGAGGGTGAGCTTCCAGACCGAGTCGCGTCCGCGGCACCGTAAGGCATCGCAGACCCTATTCCGAGGTTCGACCGAGCCTCGTGCGGGATCATGGCGGATCGAGGCGACCGCCGCGTTTCCAGACCTGGTCAGCACCCCGGGGCTCAAGGGCGGCGGATTCGGGTTCGAAGTGAACCGCTCGGCTCAGCCGTTTTTCGCCTGGAATTCGCGCATGAACTCGATCAGCGCATCCACGCCGGCGGGCGGGAATGCATTGTAGATGGACGCGCGAATTCCTCCGACCGATCGATGTCCTTTCAACCCCTTGAGGCCACGAGCGGCGGCTTCCTTGACGAACTTTTCTTCCAATTCTTCCGATGGGAGCCGCCACGTGACGTTCATGTCCGAACGGTCCTGAGGCACCGCGGTTCCGCGGTAGAAGCCTCCCGATGCGTCAATGGCCGCATACAGCTTTGCAGCCTTCTGGCGATTCCGTTCTGCGATCGCCTTGACGCCGCCCTGCGCCAATAACCATCGGGTGACCAGCATGATGATGTAGATCGTGAACGTCGGAGGCGTGTTGTAGAGGGATTTTTCCGCTGCGTGGGTTTTGTAGCGGAAAAAAATGGGCACATCCGGGGGGCAGCGTTCGAGCAGGTCTTTGCGGATGATCACCACGGCGCACCCCGCCGGCCCCAGGTTTTTTTGTGCGCCGGCGTAGATCAGGCCGAAGGACCGCACGTCGATGGGGCGAGAGAGAAAGTCGGACGACATATCCGCCACCAACGGGGCTTCGGTCTTCGGGAAGACCTTCCACTGAGTGCCCGCGATGGTCTCGTTCGAAGTAATGTGGACGTAGGCTGCTCCGGGCGTGAACTTCAAGTCGTGGAGGGCTGGCAATCGGGTGGGGACGTCTTTGGAGGTGTCCGCGATCACGTTGACCTGTCCACGAACCTTCGCTTCCTTGATGGCCTTGGACGCCCATGCCCCGGAATTGATGTAGTCGGCCACCGAACCGGGAGTGAGGAGGTTCAACGCAACCATGGCGAACTGTGCACTTGCGCCACCTTGAAGGAACAGCACGTCGTAGTCCTCGGGAACGTCCAACAGGTTCCGTACGTTGGCGAGGGCCTCGTCGTGAATCGTTGAGTATTCTTTGCCCCGGTGGCTCATTTCCATCACGGACATTCCACAGCCTTGGTAATCCAACAGCTCCCGCTGCGCTTCCAGCAACACTTCTTCCGGAAGCACTGCAGGACCCGCTCCAAAGTTGTATACTCGCGCCATGTTGCGTTCTCCCGTGTTCGCGCCGGCGTTCGACGCGTGGGACACATGCTAAAGGAAGGCCCACGCAGGTGCAACACTGGGGGCGATCGGTGACGTGAACAGGAGGTGCGGAATGAGCATCCCCCTTGGTGTGGGGGCGGCCATCTTGGTAGGCGCGACGGCCGCCACCGGAGTGGATGTGATCTGGATCGAGGCCGAGCGTTTTCAGGACATCGGTGGCTGGACGGTGGACGCTCAGTTTCGTGCGCAAATGGGATCCACGTATTTGATCGCCGCGGGGACGGGTGAACCGGTCCGCGATGCGGTGACCCGAGTGCGAATTCCCCGCGCCGGTTCTTGGCGCGTATGGGTTCGTTGCAAGGATTGGCATCCGCCCACTTCGCCGGGGCGCTTCCAGGTGTGGATCGCCGACCGTCCTCTGCCGGTCATATTCGGCGAACATACGCAGGGGTGGATGTGGTTGGATGGTGGCACCGTAGAGTTACCCGCGGGCGACGTGAAGATCGCCCTCCATGACTTGACGGGTTACTACGGTCGCTGCGATGCCATTGTTCTGGCGCCGGCCGAATACCGGCCGCCGGATGAGCCCGCCGCACTCGCAGCAGAGCGGGAGAAATGGACAGGGCCGTATCCGGTCTCTACTCAGCGCTTCGACTTTGTCGTGGTGGGTGGTGGCTACGGAGGGGTGTGTGCGGCGATTCAGGCGGCTCGGCTCGGCGTGCGAACCGCGTTGATCCAAAATCGCCCAGTGTTGGGGGGAAACGCGAGTCGTGAAATCAACGTCGGACCGGGCGGTGCGGGCGGACATGTGGTCCCGTTCCGCGAACCAGGGATTTGTGAGGAGATCGCGGAAACGCGTGCGCGCGTGGACGATTGGTCCGCCGCCATCGACGAAGTGATTGCCACGGTGTCGAACTTGACGGTCTTTCTCGATGTGGAAGGCACGCGAGCGATCATGGCCGGCCGGCGGATCGAGGCGGTGGAAGCGGAAGATGTGGTCAGCGGCGCACGGTACCGCTTTGAGGCGCCGCTATTTCTGGATGCTACGGGCGACGGTGTCATCGCCGCGAGCGCCGGTTGCGAGTTTCGGCACGGAGAAGAGGCTCGTTCGGAATACAACGAAAGCCGGGCACCCGAACAGGCCACCCGATACACGATGGGCACCACCATCGTACACCGTTCCATTCGGATGCCGACTCCTCAGCCCTATGAGCCGCCGCCGTTCGCTGTGAAGTTCTCCGCCGAGTACTTCACCCACCGACGGCAGAACCTGATCAACGGGACCTGGTGGATCGAGTACGGGGGGATGCGCGACACGATCGTCGAGGCCGAAGAGATCCGTGACGAGTTGTTACGGATCATCTACGGAGCGTTCGACTGGGCCAAGAACCACGATCCGCAGTACAAGGAGGCGAACCAGTTCTATAAACTTGCGCCGGTCCCGATCGTGGGTGGCAAGCGCGAATCGAGGCGCTTCAAGGGAGACTACGTGTTGACACAGCATGACGTCGTTGGCGGACGGATCTTCGAGGACGCCGTCGCTTATGGCGGTTGGCCGATCGACATTCATCCCCCGCAAGGCATTTATGGCAAGGATATACCACCCGCCATTTTCACGCGGTTGGAGCGGCCCTATACGATCCCATATCGGTGCCTCTACGCGCGGGATGCTGAGAACCTTTTTCTTGCGGGCCGCCACATCAGCGTTACGCACGTGGCACTTGGCTCGACCCGCCTCATCCAAACGATTGGCCTGATGGGACAAGCTGTGGGCGCGGCGGCGCGGCTCTGCTTGAACTACGGCGTGGGTCCGCGCGGCTTGTACCCCGAGCATATCAAGGAGCTTCAGCGGTTGCTAATCAAGTGGGACATGTGGATTCCAGGAATTGCCGATGAGGATCCGCAGAACTTAGCTCGTCAGGCCACCGTTCGTGCATCGAGCGAAGTTGGAGACAAGTCGTGGGAGATTGTCCCAGTGGACTCGAAGGAGTGGAAGCCTGCGCCCTTGAACGTGGAACGGTCCATGGAAGTGATGACCGCCACCAGCGGTGTGC
>CAACVY010000101.1 GCA_900661335.1 uncultured bacterium
CTTCGTGCGCGGGGTGTCGAGTTGCGTGGATGCGAGCGGTCGCGCCAGATTGTGCCCGACATGAAACCGGCGACCGAGGAGGACTGGTACGCGGAGTACTGCGATCTCATTTTGGCCGTCCGTGTGGTGCCGGGGATCGACGAGGCGATCCGGCACATCGAGACCTACGGTTCGCACCATTCCGATGCGATCGTCACTTCCGATCCGGTGGCGGCCTGCCGCTTTACCGAAGAGGTGGATTCGGCCGCGGTGTACGTGAACGCGTCCACACGGTTCACTGACGGCGGCGAGTTCGGCATGGGCGCGGAGATCGGGATCAGCACCGACAAGATTCACGCGCGCGGCCCCATGGGGCTGGAAGAGCTCACCAGCTACAAGTACGTGGTCCTCGGCACTGGCCAAATTCGGGAGTGACGATGGCCGACGGCACTGCCCAGCCCGCTGGCCGCATCCCGGTCCAGCCGTTGCCCCGCCCGATTCGATGTACGGCGGAAGGCTCGGCGGCTCGATACCGGGTGCCGCGGGAGGAGGTGGAGAAGTATTCGTCCGCCTGCACGTTGTCGGACATGGAGATTTTCATCTTTCCCGACCTCCTCTATGCGCTGGTCCTCGCCAACCTAATGTCGCCGCGTGTGTGGGAGTGGCGCAACGACCCCTGGTTCGAGCGACTGGACCGCATGTCCCCCGTGCGACGGCTGGGCCGGTTGCGCCAGTTCATCATGGACCACTACGAGTTCAATTTGGACCTCGACACGTGGGGGTTGACGACGAAGGAGCGGGAGTTGGCTCGGTTCCGGGAATTTATGGACGAAGCCACCATCGCCCGCAGCAATGCCCTCTTCGGGTACGAAGGCGACCGCTATTACTTCGATATGGACATTCGTCGCCACTTCGGCCTGGACAAGTACGAGGGCAATGTCATCCCCTATTGGAAAACTGAGACGGTGGAGGCGATGGACGCATTTCGCTTCAAGCCCGGGTACTCGACGGGGGCGGGCGAGTGCGTGTCGCTGTCGACCCTGTATGCGGTGGCGATGTTTTTGGTGGCGGGCATTCCGCTGGAGGACATTTTTCTCATCGGCACGCCGTTGCACTCGCAGAACTTTGTGCTGGTCGGCGATGGTGTTCTCACCAACAACCGTCGCCTCCTCACACGGACGATGTGGTTCAACGGGACCGAGCTGAGTTACAAGGCCCAGCGTGCTCTCCGCCATGAACAGGTCACGATCGTGGCGCATGTGACGGGGTGGATTCACTGCGTGTACCCTGTGGCCACGATTGATCCGGCGCAATACGAACAGTTTGCGCGGTCGCTCCGCAAGTTTCTCCATGTGCCGATCACCATGGACATCGTCCTCAACTTTCTGCGCCAGTACCCTGACCGACAACGGTGCTTCCAGCTCCGGCACGTTCGCCACGGCCGCACGATGTACATCCCTGCGGAAGTCGTCTACCACTACGAGCACTCCAGCCCTTGTCGGATCAACGATGCAAGCCGTGAACGGCTGTTGAACGAGATTGACGACGATGAGTTCTACCCGCTTCCAATTCCGGGCCGGATTTTGTTGGATGACATCGAGGCGGTCTTCCGGCATGCAGTGGATCCGCGGCGGATCGACGAAGTCCGCTGTCTCTTGGAGCAGTTCGGCTGCGAGAAGCTCATGACGTCAGGTGCATTGGATGACCTGATTGCGTTTGCTCACATCGAGCCGCGCCTGCCTCGAGAGGTCGGAGCTCCGATCGAGTGGAAGCGGTATCCGGTGTTACCATTGAGGCCGGACATGCTTCGCGAAGAAGTCCTCGACCTCTTGGCCCGGCTGCGCGCGGAGCACCCAGTGGCGGATTTGGCGTGGTATGCCTACCGCGACCTTTCCGCCACCGATTGGCTTCCATTCGTGAAGGCGGCCGTCGAGCGCAGCCCGGTCTCCATCGCCGGCGCGGAGGGGCTGGACGACTTGGCCGTCGAGGCCTGCCTGCGCGAGTGGCCCGACGAATCCATTTACGACGGTCCGCGGTGCGCTCAGCCCGATGAGGTATGGAACTATCGACGGGGAGATGGACTCGAGAAAGCGCTGGGCTTGCTCAATGTGCTTGCGGTCCGTCATCCGGCGTCGGAGTTCGATCTCGAAGTCCACCCCGACCACGTCGTGCTGAGCGGAGCTGGCCACCGGTCGGTGTGGGCTTCGTCCAAAGGACTTCGTGGTCTCATCCAGTTGGGCCCGGCCGCCGCATAAGTTTCGGCGCGCGAGTTTGGGGAGGTGCATACGAAGGCGCATGGAGTCGGGCACCTTGTCCGATGGGACTGGGTGTGGCATATAGCGCTCGTAGTTGGGGAGTGGGTCGCATGAGTGCGGCGAGTTCGACAATGGTTCTTCTGGTCTCTTGTCCAGACCGCCAGGGAATTGTGGCGGCCGTGACCGACTTTATAGCGCGGCTCCACGGCAACATTGTGGACCTGGAGCAGCACGTCGCGCGCGAAGACCAGCGGTTTTTCATGCGTCTGGAGTTCGAATTGGAGGGAGGGACAGTTCCGATCGAAGAGTTCCCGAGGGCGTTCCAGCCGGTGGCGGAGCGGTTTGAGATGGAGTGGGACTTGCGCGATCCATCTCGTCGGCAGCGCATGGCGATTGCCGTGACTCGGGAGCCCCATTGCTTGTACGACATTTTGGCGCGTTGTCGGTCGGGGGAGTGGAATGTGGAGGTCCCCTTGGTCTTTGCCAACCGCGAGGACCTCCGCCATGTGGCTGAACAATTTGGGGTGCCGTTCTATGTTTTTCCCATCACTCCCGAAACGCGCGAGGCGCAAGAGCGGTGCGAGCTGGAGCTGTTGGAACGGGAACGTGTGGACTTTGTCGTACTGGCCCGGTACATGCAGATCTTGAGCCCGCAATTCATCCGCCGGTACCCCAACCGCATCATCAACATCCATCACTCGTTCTTGCCCGCGTTCGCAGGGCCGCGGCCGTACCACGCGGCGTTCGAGCGGGGCGTGAAAATTATCGGCGCGACTAGCCATTACGTGACCGAGGTGCTGGACGATGGACCGATCATCGAGCAGGATGTGGTGCGGGTGTCGCACCGCGATTCGGTGGAAGACATGATCCGAAAAGGACGCGACAACGAGAAGGTGGTTCTTGCGCGAGCGATCCGTGCCCATATCGAGCATCGGATCATCGTCTACCGCAACCGCACCGTCGTCTTCCACTGATCCCGTTGGCGAGTACTCACCTCACCGTTTCGATGGCGCTTCGGCTTTATTCGGTCCGCAAGACACACGGCGAGGCTTTGCTTCGCGTGTGCGGGAGGACGATCTTGATCGCGCGTGGTTCGTAGATGGTTGGGGTCCCGGTGGCAGTCGGGACGATTCGAACCGCCAAGCGTCGCCGTGGCATGACGTTTGAGAGCTCCGATTTGATCTGTTTTGCTCTGTGAACTTTGCAGACGAGGGATGGGTACCCACGGTTGCGCCGGGGGCTACGGTGAGGCGGTGGGCGAGAGGCGTCGCCGATCGTGCACGGTTGCCAGCACAAGGAAGCCAATCAGGCTAAACGCCGCGGAGGTCAGCCACGCGGTGCGGCTTCCGAAGTGGTCCCATAGAGCTCCGACCAAGACCGAGGATGGAATCAAGAGCGTGCCGGTGAGCGCATGGTAAAGCCCATACGCGCTGGCCCGACGTTCAGGCGGGACCAAATCGGCGACGTAGGCTCGGAACAAGCACTCGGACGCTCCGTAGAAAATCCCCAACGCGACACATAGCGCCCACATGGCCAACGGGCCGGCGGCCCACCCGAATGCCGCGCGCACCAACGCGCCGTAGGCCAACACGGCCGCGACGAACGGACGGCGGATCCCACGGTCCGACCAAGGACCGACGGCGGAGGCGATGACCGAAGAAAGGTTGTAGGCCATCCATAGTCCGGGCATGGCGGCCGCCGGGATTCCGAGCTCGCGAGCTCGCAGAAGGAAAAACGCGTCGGAAGGTGTTCCAAGCGCGGTGATACTCATCGCGATCAAGAAGGTGAGGAACCCCGGGATCCGGAGTGGCGAGGAATCTAACCGCCGCGGTGTTGTAGATACCGAAGACGCGGTCACGTCGCGCACGCGAGGCACCAAACACAACGCCAGAATCCCTGGGACTGCAGAAAGGAGGAACACCCAACGGACGGCACGGTCCGAGCCGGGACTGTGAACCATATAGAGCAACGCCATGGCGAGCCCGGGCCCGAGGACAGCGCCGAGTTGGTCGAGGGCGCGGTGCAATCCGAATCCCAGTCCGCGCTGTTCCGCGGTGACCGACGCGGCGATTACTGCGTCACGCGCAGGCGTACGAATCGCTTTGCCCAACCGATCCGCGAAGCGAATAGCCAATACGGCCGCCCATGAGTTGACCACACTTAGGATTGGTTTGGAAAGCGCAGAAATCGCGTACCCGCTGAAGATGAACGGCAGACGGCGGGACGTGCGATCGGCCCAACGGCCAAATACTCCGCGAAACACGCTGGCGGTACTTTCCGCGATTCCTTCGATGACGCCCACCAGCGTCATCGATGCACCCAGGCCACGGACAAACCCCGGG
>CAACVY010000100.1 GCA_900661335.1 uncultured bacterium
AAATGTGCCGACGTCGTTGGGCACCAACGCAATCCGGGGCGTGAAGTAGTTCCCGTCCAAGCCGGGCACCAGCCCCAGCTTGGCCATGATCTGAAAGCCGTTGCACACGCCCAAGATCAGTTTTCCTTCGTGAATGAACCGTTCCAGATGGTCGCGTAACCGATGCCGGATTCGCGAAGCCATCACGTGGCCCGACCCCATGTGGTCGCCGAACGAAAAGCCGCCGATGAACATGAGGATGTCGTAGTCGTGCAGACGGTCGGGGACGTCCAGGAGGTCGTGAAAGTGTACAAGCTCCGGCTGTGCCCCGGCGAGCCGCCAGGCATAGGCGGACTCAGCTTCGCAGTTGAACCCGTAGCCAGTGATGAGGATCACTCGAACCGTTCCATCTTGCACCGATGCACTTGAAATCCTTGTGCTCATACGCGGTTCACTCTAAGCCAATCGTGCTCGAAGGCAACTTGATCCGAGGCCAGCCCGATGTTCGGCACCAGCACGTCGTGCTCGCGAACAGGCCGTGCTCGGGTCAACTCGCTGACAACTGGAGATGAGAGGCCGAACAAAGGGTGGCGTCGCCCAACCCACCGACCGCACTCGACTCATTCGATCCAGGCCTCGTCGCGAGTGCGTGAAGGGCCAAACCGAGGTAGAGTAGGGCGAAGTAGTCATGGAGAGTGCCGACATGAAACAACGCGGGTTCACGCTGGTCGAACTGCTGGTGGTGGTGTCCATCATCATCCTTCTCGTTGCGCTGGCTGTACCCATGGTGGGGCGAGGGATCCAGGCCGCCAACCGCGCGCGGTGTTCTTCTAACTTGGGCCAGCTTGCGGTGGGTGTGTCTATGTATCGCAGCCACAACCAGCGCAATCCTCGAGGGTATTTTCCGCCCTACTATGGCAATCAACAGGCCGAAGTGGATTGGGTATTCGCGCTGACGAACTTCGTCCGCGATGCGGCCCTGGTGGACGTGCTCTATTGCCCCTCGCGGCGGTTTGCGACCAAACAGCTTTGCTACTCTGGCCACCCGCGGCTGCTGGGCAAGGTACAGCCGTATCGCGAAACGGATATCCGGCGGCCGTCCTCAATAATTCTATTCGGCGACGCACCCCAGGGCATGAATGGGACGGACTGTCCTCGGTTGTTCGATGGTTTGAGTTCGGCCGCCACGATTGCGGACCCGAACCAGGCCAACGACGTCGTGTCCGCTCCCGGCCGGGACGGCGCAGGCGGCACGGTGGCGTGGCGGCATCGTGCCGAGGGCCAGGCTGCCGCAGTGTTTTCCTTTGTGGACGGGCACACGGAACCGATCCTGACTAACAGTTTGCAGGTTCGTCACGTTTCGATCGGTTTTTGAATCGGACCGGCGGTCGACGACGCACCCTCAGCGGACGCGTGCGCCATTCCCGTGGTTCTGGACCCTTCAGGTGAACCTTCGCCGAGCGCACGGCGAGTTGGCGGGCAAATCCAGCTACAGCGACCTAGGTACAACTGTTCGAGGCTTGGGACGGTCGGACAGGCTCGGTTCCAATCTTTGGAACGGTCGGGCCTTATGGAATCCAAGGTTTGGCCCCTCGCGCTCGACGGGCGTCCGGTATTTGGAGCGGCGACCTGCGACCGTGGCATGTGCCACAGCAGGGCGTTGGTTCAATGGCGCGTGGGCGACGGGCGGTAGTTTCGCAGACCACAGCTCAGGGGACCGAGCCATCTCGAGTAGGCAGCGCTGGTCACAAGACCTCGCAGTTTGGGCCGCGTATCGCGGCCGAGTTTGGAAGCTGAGCTCGATGGGCTAGCGCCCCATGCCATCGAATGGGCCACAGGGCTCGGAGCCGCGGCGACGCCAGCGCCGAGCGATGTCGCGCAATATTGGCCGCAGGTGATGCGTCCGCCAGGCACGCGTGTGGGCGTAGGCGGCCAGCAGAATTCGCCACTCGCGTCGGCGCCCGAGGCGCTCGAACGAGCGGGCGATTTGAAACAAGTTCCTCGCGATCTCTCGTCCACGGGGCGGTCGCCACGACACGCAGTTGTCCAAGTCCAGCAACCAGAAGCGGCCGTCGGAAGTCCGCAAGAGGTTGGATGTCTTCAAGTCATGCGGCACGATCCACGTGGCATGCAGCCGCGCCAACCAAGTTCCCAGGTCGACAGCGAGCCGGCGGCGTTGGGCAGGCGTCAGCGTGGACAACCAGCCGGCGTCGTCCAGCGGAACCGCACCGGGTACCGAACCGGTGAACAAAACGCATTCCGAACCCCGCCAGGCGGCGGCAAGATGAGGTACCACATCCGCTCCGCGCAATCGTAACTTAGCCGCCATAAGCAGATTCGACCGTGCGCGAGGTGCGCGTAGGTGATCTACCAGGCGCCCGCCAGTTCGCGCAGGCCGATAGAGTTTGACATAGAGATCGGTTTCCGAGGAAGGCCGCCGCCAAACCTCAATGCGCGGGCTGTCCTTTACCAGCGTCCATCCGGTTCGATCGCCGTGAAGAAACGGCGTGATATTGGATGCGTCGACCGTCGGGGCGAGGATCCCGCGCCAGCCGTCCTCCAAGGCTAGAGTGGGCTGGGCACGAAGGAGTCGGTGATGAACGACCTCCTCCATCACGCGACGGATCTGTTGCGCCATCGCCTCTAGCGTGAAGCGTGCACGGACGTTTGCGGCACCGGCCGCGCCGAGCGTGTGGCGCAGTTCTGGCTGTTGAATCAGGCGCGACAGTGCGTCCGCGATCTCCTCCACCGCGCCGACTGGAACGACATAGCCAGTGAGGCCGTGGATTACCGCTTCGGACGTGCCGCCGGCGTTGGTGGCTACGACGGGCAGACCTGCCGCCATGGCCTCGAGCAGCACGTTGGATAATCCCTCGCAACCGCTGGTGTGAAGGAGTAGATCCGCTCCCCACAACAGTCCGCGGGCATCGTCGCGATAGCCGAGCCACCGTACTCGGTCTGACCACCCACGAGTGGCCACCCGTTGCTGCAACTGTGCGCGCAGGGGCCCATCGCCGATGACGATCCACCGGAAGTCCACGCGAGACGCCACTCGGGTGAGTGCCTCGATCGCGTCCTCCCATCGCTTTTCGGCCGTTAGCCGTCCCACGGATGCGATCACGACGACGTCGCGCGGGGCGGAAGCGTCGAGAAGTTGGGCCCGGGCTTGTTGCTGCCGGGTTGGGTCAGGCCACGGACCGCCTGAATCCACGCCGTTTGGGATGGCCACGACCTGTCCCGGCAGCAACCACGGATGCCGGAGGAGTGCACGGCGCGTGGCCTTGCAATCGGTCAAGATTCGATCCACACACCACCTCACGGTGGCGCGTTGAATCAGGCCACCCGAAAGTTCGTGGGGTGCGGGGAGTTTGACGGCCGTGGCCACCCGCGATGAAACCAGCCGCAGCCAGCGCGCTTGTTTGAATCCTTTGATGACGGCCGCATCGGGTCGAACTACATCGACGATTCGCCGTAGCGCGACCCAAGTGCGTGGCGAGAAATCGCTCCCGAAAGGGATGGCGTGAAATGGCAAGTTATGCTCTGCGCAAACGTTCGGCCAAGGACTGGAGGCACGTCCGACGATGTGACATTCGTCGCCCAGCTTGCGGAGTTGGCACGAGAGCCGGCACATCCAGCCTTCCATGCCGCCCCAGCCTTGTTCGCCGATTGGATTGATGAATAGCCAGCGCACGTTGTTCGCGAAGTCCTACGGATTCATTCGCCGCGTGCGGACGCGATACCACACCTGACGGCACGCCGCCACGACGTCGTCGACGGTGATGGCATCCAGCCACTGCCGCGCGTGGGGATCGTTGCGCCCAATCCGCGCCGAGCGCGTGGGTGCTTTTTGGAGAACGGTCCATCCTGCGCCGATGGGTCCTGTGCGTGCGGGATCGGTGGCGCCGAAGATGGCCACGCCGGGCAGTCCCATGGCCGCGGCCAAGTGCATCCCACCGCTGTCGTTACAGAGCGCGAGGTCACAGACCGCCAGAATCGCGGCCCACGTGCCCAGGGTGGTTTCACCGGCGCAGTTGCGGCCTCGAACGCCCGCGGCCGCCGCGATTCGTTGGCCAACCTCACGGTCGGCCACACTGCCGAGCACGAGGATATGCCATCCGTCACGAGCCAGCGTGTGGGCCACCGCTGCGAATCGCTCCGCGGGCCACCGTTTGGAGGGTCCGCGAGCGGCACCGGGCATCAACGCAAGCCGCGGCCCATCGGAAGGAATCGTGACCCACGATGCGGCCGTGCGGTCCTCCGCGGTGAGGCGTAACCAGGGCGGCGGTGGCGGCTCCAACAGCTCCAACACCTCCAGCGCCGCCGCGTAATCGTATTGCTGGTGCACGAACTCCACGGGGGGCACGCGAACTTCCATGCCCAACAGGCGGCGTCCGACGCCGTAGGTCGCTATACGTCGCCGCGCTCCAGAGGCCGCTGCCAATAAGGTGCTCCGAATGGAATGTGGCAGCACGACGATCCCATCCGGCCGCCACTTCCGAAGCTCTCGAGCTGCCTGAAGCATTCCCCGCAGGGTCGGTGACCAAGTCTGAACTTCGTCCACGGCCGGGCACCGCATCCAAAGTTCGTGGAGTGGGGGACGGGACAGGATGCGCACACGAGCGGCCGGATGCCGGCGGCGCCAGGCATACAGAGCGGGCATGCTCATGACAGCGTCGCCGATCCAGTTGACGCCGATCACGGCCCAGCGGAGCATT
>CAACVY010000053.1 GCA_900661335.1 uncultured bacterium
TGGCGAGTCCGTGTATGAAGTCTAGAAACCAAGTCCGGCCGGTACTCGAAACTGGCCGAATCGCCCGCAGCTTAAAGGCTTCGGACTTCCGCTGTCGGGGTTGCCGATTTACCTCATGCGGTCACGAAACTTTGAAAGTGAGATGACAGCCGGTGTGCGAGAAACAAATCCGCCAACACCAGGTCGTCTGCGGTGTTCACGAGCCCTCGTGACACGCCGATCACAGGGACTTGAGTCTAGGGACCGAATACACGAGACCGAAGGGTCACTCCGAGTTCGATACGAGACGTGCGGGCTAAACTTTGGTAGGCGGGTTGTTCGACATGAGCTTCAATAGCGCTTCGGCAAAGGCCACGCCAATGCGCCCCAAGATCTTGGCGGAGCCCAAGTAGTGGAACTCCGCGTTGGACGCGCCATCGAGAAGTTTGAGCTCGAGGGGAGTGAAGGTCTGGGACTTCAGTTGTTCGATGGCGGCCTTCCGTTGATCGGGGGTGAGCGTGGCATCCTTGGAGAGCTGTCGCACTTTGGCTTCGAGTTCTTCGTTGCGCCGCCGCAGTTCTGCCAACCGCGTGTCCCAGCAGTGTTCCGTGAACACCGCGAGGACGTTGTCGCGAAACTCGGGGAGTTGGGCGGGGGCAGCCATGGCGCGCCGAAATTCTTGGTGGATGGCCGCGTAACGATTGGAGGATCCAGGTTCGATGGGACCTCCCACGCCCATGACACCGATGACCACTGGAAGCTGGGGTGCGCCAAGGTCGCGGCGAACGTCTCGAATGAGTTGAGCCAGCAGGCGGGAGTAGAGGTCATATCCGCCGGGCTTGTCGCGATTGGGATAGACGAAGCTGTCCACCATGTCGTTCCAGCCTTGGAACCAGATGAAACCCGCGAGCTCAAACTCAGATGAGGCACTCCACTCCGGGCAGATCTCACCAGGGTTCGTCAAAACTTTCCGCACGTGTTCGATCATCCGGCGGTAGTACACGCCCGTCGCTTTCTGCTTTTCTGCCCGAATCGCGTCCACATCCTTGCCGGCTCGGCGCAGTTGCGCCAGTTGCTCCTCAGTAAACTCGAACGGGCCGGCGCTGGGTGGGCGGAAGTCGGTGTGAAGGCTCTTGCCGCCCCAGGCGGTTTTGATGAGCAGGATGGGGCCCTCCAATGCTCGTTCGAGGCGCAGTCCCAACGTATATTCGGGGCCGATCTTTTCTGTGTTTGCGCCGTACCCGAGGGTCAATTTCCCGGCTCGCTCGCCCGTAGTGACTACCGCGGAAATCCACACGCGCTCCGCGGCCCGGGGCGTGCCGTCCGGGTTACACATGAGCTGGAGAAGCGACGCGGCATCGGGGTCGAGCGCGATCGGCGCGATTGTGCGAACGTGGGCATGTCCTTCCATGTTGGACTGTCCGGCCAGCACGACGACCTTGATCGGAGCAGCCATTGAGGCGCCGAGGCCGGCACACATCACGGCTACAAGCACGGTGAGACCCAATTCTCGCGTGCCCTTGCGCGCATGATGCCGCGAAGCAGGAACTGCAACGAACGGAGTCGACTTCATGATGGTGTCCTCCGGGATTGGGCGCGCTTGGATGACGTTGCACGCCGGGCCCGCCGGTGTTGGGCGATGGAATCGCCGCTCGCGAGCAGGCGACGATTGTCGTCTTCGTCTTTGTGCGTATAGCCTTGTTCCTGCCGCGCGAAGTTGAGTTGGTTCTTTTTCATGTACAGGTCGTACACATCCCGGGCGGATAACCCGACGATTTGCGCCAGGGAGATCAGGAAGTGAAACAAATCCACCACTTCGATGCGGGCGTTATCGCGGTCATACGTTTGGTAGCGGGCCCACCATTTCCATGGGACGCTATCGACGAGTTCCGCGACTTCTTGAGAAAGCGCGCGGCAGAAATTGAGGATCCATGTGGGTTGTTGATGCTCGGGCAACGAGGTGGTGTCGACGCCGATGCGCCGATTCAACTCAGCTTGCATGTAGAACATCGCCTCGAGGCGATCCTTAGGAAGGCGGCGGGAAGACCGCGTGGGAGTTGGATGTTTCATGGCACCTCTCGACTCGGGACGCGATGCCCACCGGCCGCGACCGTACGGGACTCCGCGTCGCCTGACGCGACGCTCCCCGAAGGAGAGGTTGGGGACAGCAATTCGACTTCGACAATTTCGCGTTGGCGAATTTGGAAGCGACGCCACTCCTCTCGGGCTCCCCTCGCGTCACGGACCTGAAGCAGTGCAGTGACGGACCAGGTGTTCGACGCGTACCCCAAGGCGCCCCATCGCAGCACACGAAAGTCGCGGTGGGGCGATCGGTACAATTCGAGGAAACGTTCGACCAACGGTACCGAGCCGTTCGAGCGCACCGTCGGCCGGTCGTTCGGGGGGCCAAATCGTATCCAGTCGGTCCAACGTTCCCATCGCGAGAGATCTTCGCGGACGGTTCGAAACCGGGCTTGCGTGCTCTCGGGATCCACACCGGTGCCGCCGCACACGGGGCAGCCCACGCGGCCTTTTCCCTGGCAGTCTGGGCACGGGGTGCGTCCACCTTCGACCTGTCCCGTTCCGCCACACAAGGGGCAGGACACGGGCGCCCCAAGGCGACGCTCAGGATGCGTGCGCCGCAGTTGAGACCCGCCATCCACCTTGCCAGTTCCGTTACATTGAGGGCAGCGGATCTTGGCGGCGGGGAGCTGCCCACTGCCGTTGCAACGCCCGCACGCAATGCTTCGCGTGCCGCGACATAGTGGGCAGGGGCGTGGCGCGGCGTTCGTGACTGTGCGCTCGACGACGACCATGGGACGCGTGCGACCGGTGGCCCAGGCCAAGATCGCGGCACATAGTAACACCGCGCACGCAAGCAGGAGACGTTTCATGACGGCAATGTCCGCGTCCACGGGCTCTTTCTACCGCGGCGGCGGGACGCGGGCAACATCGAGCCGGCCGCTACGAAGACAAGCCAAATGGACTCGACGTCGGAAGTGTCCGCACCCGGCACCCGGCCATAGCCGCCATCGGGCGTTCCGTGGGCCTCAAGGAATTCCCAATCCGCCTCGGTGGGCGTGTGGGGAGCGTCGGCGAGTGCCAGCGCCACCAGCGCGGAGGTGGTGCTGACCAGGTCCGCTTGAGGGCTCCTCGGGGAAGCGCGCCATCCGCCGGTGGGTGCATGGCAGCGGCGAAGCCAGGTGAGTTCGGCGGGACTCGGAACACCGGCCAGCGTCTTGCACACCAACTGCGCTGCCACCGTGGGCGTGGCACTCGGCTGTTCGCCCGGATCCGTTGACGCAAAGTTTGGAATGGGGGCGTCGTCGGGTGTGAGCAGTTCCAGGGCCACTCGCAGCAGAAAGCGGACGTAGGCACGTCGGTCGGGCGTATCTGCGAGTTGTTCGCCGCGGGCCGCCCATGCCACGATCGCATCTTGAATTTCGGGTACTTTGGCAGAAAGCCCAAGGGCTCGGCGAGCACGGATCAACGATACCAGATGCGGAAGATCGCACGGCGGTTCCCGGCAAAGTTCGACGTAGTTCCGGATAACGGGCGGAATGGCCACTTCCATGGCGCGGGCGGTTTCGAGCGCGTAGGCCAGATAGTAGAAGTCGGTTGCATCATCCGCAGATGCGAGCCACCGCCACACGGCATACGCGACCCGCAGTCGAGCGTCATCGGTGAACAGCTCGACGGCCGCTCGAAGGGCACGGTCCCAAGCCCGCGTGACGCTTAAGCGCGACGATTTGGATTCCGAGCTCAAACTCATGGCGCCGACCCTGGGATGATTAGCGAGACGATCCGGCGAAGAAACTGCGCCAGTTCGGCCATCGGCACAGCATCGGCCGCGCGCATCGCTTCCAACCGGTAGTGTTCCGCCCAGAGGCGGGCTTTCTCGAGCACTCCCATGCGCCCGGCACAATCGCGGAGGCGATTGGAAGACTCTGCATCGGGAGTGCACCAATCCCGCTCGACTTGCGCACGGACCCGCTCCGACACGGCCGCCCACGTGAGCGCGTACACAATGGACAACCGCGGACCTGGATGACTCCGTGCGGCTTCGAGGTCATCCATGTCGTCTAAGATCTGGTACGCGATCCCGAGTGCTGCGCTGAAGCGTTGAAGGGCGGTGGTGATCGCGGGTAGTTCGTGGCCGGCCGCCAGTACCCCAAGCCGCAGCGCGACCTCGAAGGCGGGGGCGGTTTTTCGTTCAAAAATCGCGGCCACGCGCTCCGGCGGGATCGGGTGCGGTTGACGCATCCAGAGCAGTTCGTCGCCTTGTCCGTCGCAGAGAGTTTGGTGGCCTTTGGTCGCGGCGGCCAGCATGTGGGCGATGCGGTCGGGCGGTGCGCCGCAGCGGGCAATCAGGCGGTACCCCATGCCCACGAGGGCGTCGCCGACGTTGATCGCCACCGGGACGCCATGTTCCGCGTGCAGAGTGGGCTGGCCGTAGCGGAATGCGTCGTCGTCCTCGATGTCGTCGTGGATCAAGGAGGCTTTGTGGAAGCACTCCACGGCGAATGCTAGAGTGCGTACCCCATCGGGCCAATCGTCGCGTTCAGGTCGCAGTGTGCGCCATGTTGCGGCCAGAAGAAATGCGCGCCAGCGTTTGCCGCCCCGTAGCAACCAGTCTCGCGCTAACTGATCGGTGCTGGAACGCGTCGCACCGAGTAGTCGATCGAGTTCTGGCTGGCAAAACCAATGGCTCACAGCCGTTTTCCATTGATGGAACGAGCTGGGCTGGCCGATCTGTTGGGTACGGAGATGGATGAGTCGTTCGAGTTGATGGAGATCCACGGACGTGTTTTGACACCCACCGTTCAGCAAAGGCAGCGCAAGAGCCGGAACCGCTCTGGATACCAGATGGGCGAAGACTCGTTCGAGCACAGGAAGACAGCTCACCCCGATCACGGCGTCCGCCTGGCCGCTTTCCACCAATCGTCGAACCACGGTAGCTCCTTCGGCTACGAGGACCAAATACCCGAGCTGCTCAGCTTGGGTCTGAATGGCGTCGATGGGACATGCACCGCAGTGGGCGCACAGCACGCCGATCGAGTCTACCGTGGCGCGGCAGGTTTTGACCGCACGGAGGCATTGGGGCAACAGAAGGATCCTGCGGTCGAACGGCACGGCTGCGACGGTGTTCTCCCACAGCGCGTTGTGCAGAAACACCGTCGCGTACTTTTCCCATTGCACAGGCCACCCGCAGTGAACGAGTGCGGCGCGCGTCTGAGCGCGGAGCTCGTCCAAGGTCAACGGCGGACACAAGTGGTGCTCCCGGATCCATGCTCGAAGCCGTTGCACGAGCTGTTCGCGTTGTTCGTGGGTCGTCGGGATCGAACCCGGGTAGATGTCTTCCACAGGGGGCGTGGGAGATTCGGGATGCGCGGATGTGCTATCCATACGAGCCAAGTCCAAAAAATAGCCAGCGTTTGAGACTGCGGTAGAAGGCCGTTGTTTCTGGGATTGGGGGATCCAGTTTGTGGTCGGGCATGGGCTCGGGCCGGAGGGCTTCTGCGGGGAACGTGCCCCGACCGCTGCTGTCGCGCACACCGGGAAGTTGGGCCAGGTCGGACAGCAGCGCGGGATGGGCCAGCAGCACGCAGCCTCCTTGTAGCGAACTCAGCCGCCGGCGAGTCTCGGACAAAAGGCGCGACCGGCGCAATGCCTCCACCACTTGGGAGCCATCCCCGATGTCGACATCTGAAAGTTGAATGAGCGGGCACGGCTCGATGGCGCCCTCGGGATTGATATGACAACTCAGGCCGCTGGCCGCGGCGCATAGGGCTCGGCCTTCCTCGTCCCAGTACGAATCCACTACCAAGAAGGGCCAGCAGCGACGAATCTCTAAGATCCGCTCACGCACCGCGCGAATTTCAGGCTCGCTCAGCGCAAGCTCGGGGGCGGGGCGAGGTCCGACTGGACGATAAATATAATACCAAACATACGCGACACCGGCACGTTGAAACTTTGACAGAAGGTCGTCGCCGAGAAGGTCTTGCCAGTTGCTTCGGCACAGGCTGGTGGCGATGCCGGTGATCAAGCCAGCGCGGCGGGCGGCCTGGACCGCGGACCAAGTCCGGTCGGCGACGCGGACCGCGCCTCGCCGCTGGTCGGCCGCTGTCGCCACACCCTCGAAACTGATCAAGGGCGACACGTTTCCCAACGCTTGAAAGCGCCGAGCTCGTTCGTCGTTCAAGTCCCAGCCGTTGGTAAACACTTGAAAGTACACGTCAGGATGTCGTGCGAGAACCCAGTCGAGCGGTTCATAGCGCAGAGGTTCGCCGCCCAAAATTCCAATCCAACGCGCTCCATGGCGCTTCCAGGTATGGATCATCCGATCTAACACGTCCGGCGGGATTGCGCGAGGTGGATCCGTCGGCGTCACCCAACAACCCAAGCAACGAAGTTGGCAATCGTTAGTGACGGCGATGAACAAGAAGGGGGGAAGGCGGTGCGCTGGCGGCGTACTTCGCCAGATGCGTAACGCCCGCCAGGAGGGCACTACGCCGTGGCGTACAAACCGCCCTAGTAATGCGGGCGAGTGGTGGGCGAGCCAGTACAGTACGACGCGAGCGGTGATCACGGATTGGAGTTTTCCGATTCAGTTTCCGCCGGCCGTGGTGAATGACCTTCCGCGCCAGGCATCGAGGAGCGCGGCGGGATATTCGGCCTTGCTGCGTGCCGCCGCCGCAAGGCTTCTTTCAAGTTGGTTCCCAGAAGCTCGTGGCGAGCCGCCTGAGCGCGTGCCCGGGCCGCGGCCTCGTCGGTGATCTCCGACCCATCGTACGGGGGTTCGTGGTATTTCGGGAACACGAT
Organism: uncultured bacterium; assembly: GCA_900661335.1. GTDB lineage: Bacteria > Verrucomicrobiota > Kiritimatiellia > PWTM01 > PWTM01 > CAACVY01. The sequence goes on from CAACVY010000053.1 coordinate 6,802, forward strand.
CGCCGCCGTAGGACAAATTCGAGCGCATGCCGGGCAATAGGGCTTGCAGTTCCCAGGCGCAACCACCGACACCGTCCGCTCCTCGCGCTCGTACACCCCAAACAAACAGAACTCCGCACAAAGGCCGCAGCCATTGCATCGGTCGTAATCCAGCACTGGGAACCATGCCAACGGTTCGCTCGAAGCGTCGTTCGAGCTAGAACCGGAGGCTTCTGCGCCAGCTGACGTTGCGTGGATGGTGCGAACGCCCGGCCGTTCGAGGGTAGCGCTGGCGTCCAACCAATTCCTCAGGATCAAGTCGGCTTCAGAGTCGGTCAGATCTACCACGTGTAGGTTTTGAGTGGGTAGATGAAACGTCTGGAACATCGCTCGAATTGCGCGAGGACGACAAGCGACCACTCTGCGAGGCCCGCCTTCGCTCGCCCAGCGAGCTAGAGCTTCAACGCGACGAGCGCACAGGGCACACAGATCATTGATCACACAGACTTCGATGCCGAACTCGTTCAGCAATCGACACGCGGCTTCCACTCGTGCCGGGGGTAGTTTTCCATGGGGACGGCACTGGCAAACGATCACGGCGTCGACCGGCAAGTCTGGATTTGACGACTGCACCGTCGTTCATCGAGCTCGGCCACCGGCTCGCCGAGCATCCACCGCCACGATGGTTCCCTGATCGCTGCGCATGTAGAGAATACCGCGATCCAAAACCGGCGCGGTCCACACCTTACCATCCGTAACAATCCCGCGTGCCTGGGCCATTGGCTGGAAGCCTTTGGAATCGACCGGACCGACAATGATGTCGCCCTTTTCATTGAAATACACGATGTACTCGTTGGCCAGGATCAGGGAACCAAAGCCGAGTTTCTGTCTCCACTGCTCTTGTCCGTCCGAGGCGCGTAGACAGACAAGGTCACCGCGACCAGCGTTGCCATCGCAGCCGTAGATGTGTCCTTGGTGAAGCACGGGGCTGCTGAAGTGGCTGGCCAGGGTCTTGTTGTTCCATACCTCCCGAGGGGGAGTGGAGGAGACATCCACCAGTGCGCAGCCTCTACGGTATCCCGAGGAAATGAAGAACCGGTCGGGCTGCACCATGAGTGGATCTGCGGCGTTGACGTCCCAACTTGTCTCCCAGGGATGTTCGGCGGCGATACGTCCCTGTTCGGCATCCACCAGCAGGAACGCCTTCGCCCCAAACAGTGCCACATGGAGACGCCCTCGAAACGGAACCAGTACGGGTGTAGAAAAACCCGTCTTGCCAGGCATGCCTTTCCAGATGACGCGGCCAGTGGCGGCGTCGAGCGCGCATCCGGAGTGGCCCGCGTTGATGTAGATCCGTTGGTTGGTCACCACGGGAGATCCCGCGATTCCCCAGCTACCTACGTCGGCTCCGATGGCCTTCACCAAATCCACGTTCCAGTACGAGCGACCGGTGGCAAGATCCAGGCAGTGCACGTGGCCCCAATAGCTGACCGTGTACACGCGCCCATTCTCGATCCAAGGAGACGCTCGCGGACCTGGATAGCTGCCTGGCTTGGCGGGGTAATCGAACCGCCACAACTCGCGGCCGTTCGTGACGTCGAGGCAGACGACATGGTCTCGGGTCCCGTCGTTCCCCATGGTCACGCCTCGGTTGCCCACGATCGAGATTGCGGAATAGCCTTTTCCGACGCGGGCGGTCCATAAGGTTCGCGCCGCTGCCACGGCGGCGGGATCGAACGCGGGATCCGAGACGATACTGTTGCCCGACGGGCCTCGGAAACGTGGCCAGTCCGGGTATGTGGTGACTGCGCAAAGTACGAACGAGGCGAGCAATACCGAGCAGATCCTGGAGCGGTTCATTGGGCTGCTCTTCATTTGCAAATGCTTATAAGTGGGCGCATCGAGGAAGTCAACCCCACGTCCACCGCGGCGTGGAGTCGCACGAGGAACGGCACAAGGTTTCGTGTCGGGCTCGGCGGGAACCTCATTCGGAAACGCCCATCTGCCTGGCTCGCCCACACCGCGCGGTGGAGATTTTGGTTTCGAATCCTCGGATGTGGATGGTCAACGTAGCTTCGGCCAGCTGGGTTTGAATCTTCGTGGCCCCCCACGAATCCTAGCAGGATTCAACCCGGCCCAGTAAAGTCGCGAGCGAAGATTGCGACTCAGCGATTTGCAATATAGTCTTCACGACGCGAGCGATGCCCGGATATGCTGTCAATCGCCTGGCCGCGGTGCTCAGTCGCCGACTACCTCTGGCCTTCTGTTACTGGTTGGCCCAACGGCTCGCGGACCTCCACTGCCTGACCGATGTCGAGGGCCGCCAGGGCGTGGCCGCCAATTTGCGCCGAATTCTCTCCTACCGGGGAGTGGTTCCAGCCCGCGGAGGCGTGCGTAGTCTCGTGCGAAAAACCTACCAGCATTTCGGGAAGTATATCGTCGACTTCTACCGGTACTCTCGTGCCTTTTGCTCCGAGCTGGATACCCGTGTCAACACGGAGCACCCGGAGCATTTCGAATGGTGCTTGGCTCGAGGGCGAGGGGCAATCATGGTGACCGCCCATGTGGGCAACTGGGAAGTCGGCGCACTCACTATGGCTCGGCAGGGCCACACGTTGACCGCCGTCGTCCACCGTACGGGCGTTCCACATCTGGACCGGCTCTGGGACGCGCACAGAGAGCAACGCGGCCTGCAACTATTGCCGGTCGGCGATGCACGCCGGGGGCTGATCGAGGCTCTCCACCGCCGTGGATTGGTGTGTCTGTTGGTGGATCGCGACTTCACGGGGCGTGGGCGACCATGGCCGTTCTTCGGCTCGCCGGCCCGCCTTCCATTCGGAGCCGCAATTCTGTCCGCTCGCACGCGAGCGCCCGTGTTGCCGACGTTCATGATCCGAATGGTGGATGAGAGCTTTTTGCTTCGCTTTTTCCCGCCCATCGACCCTTGCCACGCCGGGAGCATCGAAGACATCGAACGAGGTATTGTGGCCGCCATGGAAGCGGTTATCGGCGAATATCCCTACCAATGGTTCATATTCCGCGATTTTTGGGCAACGCAAGAACCAGCGATGAAGTCATGAACATGGAATCCAACTCGGCAAAGGGTGGTGAATCTGGGCCGAATATTTGCGCGCTCATCCCTGCCTATTGCGAGGCCGCAGCGATCGGGAGGGTGGTGGAAGTGATTCGCGGATTGTCGTTTCCTGTGTTGGTCGTGGACGACGGATCCACGGATGACACGGCCGGTGTGGCGGAACGCGCGGGCGCGCGCGTGATTCGTCACGAACGAAACCGTGGCAAGGGCGCGGCGCTGCAGACCGGCTTTCGGACGCTCATCGCCGACGGATATTGGACCGGCGTGGTCACGCTGGATGCCGATGGCCAACACGACCCGGCCGAAATTCCCAAGTTTGTGGATGCCTTTCGGCGCACCGCGATCCCCGTGTTGATCGGTAATCGGATGTGGAATCCCGTGGGCATGCCACGAATTCGGCGGTGGACCAATCGCTACATGAGCTGGCTGTTGAGCCGTGAAATGGGGCACTACATTCCAGACACGCAGTGCGGGTTTCGGTTTTTCCGGGCGGACTTGCTGCCCCACGTGGAAATCCGCGCGGCGCGATTTGCGGCGGAGTCGGAGATCTTACTTCATTTGGCTGCACGGGGCGTACGGATGGATTCCGTGCGCATCCGAAGCATTTATGGCCGCGAACGCAGCAATATTCACCCGTTGGCGGACACCATTCGCTTTTATCGGATGCTCTACGAGTGGCGACGGCGCCATCCTCACCGCCACTTGAGCGCCTAGCGTTCGTCGCGGCAGTTCGGGAATGGTCTCGAGTGAGTGGGCTCGGGCTGACTCTGCGGCCGGGCTCGTACCCAGGGAGCGTGGGCTTCGTCCTCGCGCTCGCAGGACCCAGCGCAGTGCGAGTTGGCCACCGCTGGGCGCATTATCTCGTTTGGAATTCGGTGCCCGGCGCTCGACGAGATTGAACGCGTACCTTCGAACCGGGATCGGTACCCGTGAAACGAACAAAGCTTGTGGAGCGCATTGCAAGGGAAGTCGTGAGCCCGAGTGCAACGTGGTGATCATGGCAAGCGAGTATGGGAGGATAGCCCCATGGGGTCAGTTGCAGCCGCGTTGTGTCCCGCTCCAGCATGGTGGCGGTTCGCCCTTGGAGCTCGAGGGAGAGCCACCGCGGACCTTGGAGGGATCGGCATCCATGGATGGGCGGCGTTTTTCCTCATGTCGGGGACCGTCTTGATATGAGCCAGGAATCAGAGTTTCCTTGGGCTGGTTCGAAACGAAGGGTTTTGGGACGCTGCTGAGAAATGTAGACGCCGGTACGCGTGACGAGGTATGGTGGACGTCAGGTCCGACATCGTCTTGGCTACGATCAATGCGGGCTATGCCCACTGTTCCTTGGCACTTCGGTCTCTCCGCGCGCAGCTCGGCCCGTTCCGCGAACAGAGCTCGCTCCTCGAGTTTCATGGCCAACCAGATGCCGATCGAGTGGCTCGGACGATTCTCGAGTGTCATCCGCGTGTGTGTGCGCTGGGCGTGTACATTTGGAACGCCGCCCTGATCCCCGACGTGATCGTCCGGCTGAAACTTGCACGCCCAGATCTAGTTGTTCTCGTGGGCGGTCCCGAGGTCAGCTATGGAACAGCTCATCTTCGACTGCTGACTAGCCCGGATGTAATCGTGGCGGGCGAAGGCGAGTTGGTCATTCGAATGCTGGTGGAGAGGGCGCTCGCGGGCCACACATTGCCGCGCCACGTCGAGGCGCCGTCGCCGCAGTGGGAACAGCTACAGGATCCAGAACCAGAATACACCGCGGAAGATTTGGCGCACCGGGTGATCTACGTGGAAAGCTCTCGCGGGTGTCCCTATTCGTGTGAGTACTGCCTCTCTTGTCTCTCCCCCGGCGTCCGGTATCGGCCGGAGGACCGTGTGCGCCAGGCGTGGGGAGAACTGCTCGGCCGGGGCGCCAGGCGGATCAAAGTAGTGGACCGCACGTTCAATGCCGATCCTCGTCGTGCGGCCCGGCTGTTGAAATTTCTCGCCGCACATTTGCCACCCGACGGGTGCGTACAAGTCGAGATGGTGCCGCAGCGATTTCACGCGGAACTGATGGATGCGGTCGCGGCGTTTCGCCCGGGGGCGCTGCGCGTCGAAGTAGGGATTCAAACCTACAACTCTGAGGTGGCTCGCCGGATTCGTCGTCCTGCGTTCGACGCCGTGGCCGATGGGTTTATCCGCGCATTACGCGAGCGCGGTGCCGTGGTGCATGCGGACCTTATCGCGGGCTTACCGGGGGAAACGCCGGATAGTTTTGCAGCAGGATTTGACCGTTTGGTGAGACTCGAGCCGGATGAACTTCAGCTCAATATCCTCAAGCACCTCCCCGGGGCGCCGATTGCTCGCCATGCAGCAGAGTGGGGGCTGCAGTTCGACCCTCATCCGCCCTACGCGGTTCTCGAAACACGGACGTGGAGCCGCGAGGCCATGGCCGCGGTCCACCGCATGTCTCGATACTGGGACTTGTTATACAACCGCGGCCGATTCCGGCGCAGCCTATCGCTCCTTTGGAGCGTGGCCGGGGGTTCCCCATTTCACGCCACCATCGCTCTCTCAGAAGCCTTGTTTGAGGAACTCGGTCGTACTCATGCCATTGCTCCCGAAGAAATTGCCCGCGTCATCTTGCGCCACCTGACGGAGCGCCTCGGTTGTTCGCGTGAAATTGTGCTGGAGCGTTTGCGGGACGACTTTCGTGCGGCCGGGGTAAAGCTTCCGCGATGGCTTCGGACTCTGTGAGAGTGCGGTTCGGTTCAGTTTTTCCAAGCATTGGAAGTTCGAGGGCATGAGCCGTCCAAGCCTTGGACGGTGGCCCGGCGCGGCTTGGTTCTGAAGCTTAAGGCGACGCGTAGTCCAGCGCGCGGACGATAGATCTTGTGCCGGGAAGGTTTCATAGTCTGCGCAGTCGCTGAGTTTGGTTCGCGATCCACGTGTGGGTGGGCCGCGTCCGAAGGTTCTCAAGGATCACTCGGGCCCGGTGGATGGTCAGGTGTACGGTGTCGCGGGCTCCGCATGCTTGGGTCGCTTGCGAGCGTGGAACGTCGAGGGGCGATTTATCCCATCGAGACAGACCCCAGGCAGGCTCCGTCTTCCCGTGCGAGGTGAAATGGATTGCCATGGCAGTTCGAATTGCCAGAATGGGCATGTCTGGCCAGCGCCAGGCGTAATGGAGTGTACGATGGACCTGTGGTTTCGCCGCCTAAGCACGATCGTGCTGTCATTCATGTTCGGATGGATGCACCCGAATTTCGCTCCTGCCTTTGCGCAGTGGCGAAGTGGGCCCGGTTCGGTTTGGTATGTGGCGGAAGATTCGCGACTCGATCTCACGCGGGAGTTGACCTTGGAGGCATGGATCCGCGCGGAGGCCATGGACCGTGGTGGGGGGCGGATTCTGGATAAATCGGTTCCCGGCACCTCGCTGGGGTATATGTTGGACACCTGGCCAGGCCACTCGCTGCGCTGGTTGACCAGCGTGCGCACGCTACGGCACGACGCGCAGTTGTCCACCACGCGCTGGTCGCACGTGGCGGCCAGTTACAGTGCAGAGCGCGGCGAGCTTCGCTTATGGTTGAACGGCCAACTGGTGGCGCGGGAGACGGTGTCCACCGGCCAGCTCCTCCGTGTGGCTCCCGTCCCGTTGTGCATCGGTGCGGACCCGCAGGGCGGAAACCGGTTTCGTGGGGAAATTCTTCGTGCGGCCGTGTATGACCGTGCGCTGCCGGACGACGTGATCGCCGCGCGCGCCGCCCAGCCGGACGTCCCGCCGCGGCCGGACGCATTAGGTGACTGGCGTTTCGATTCGGGTACTCCTGCACGGATCGCTCCGCTCGCCGGTACGATCGCGTTGAGGCGGCAAGGGGTTCCCGGCTACCGTCCGTACGACGGGGCCTTAAGTGCGCTCGATGAACCGCCGCCGGGCGAGTGGTGTCTGTGGTACAAGCGCCCAGCGAACGAGTGGGAGGAAGCACTACCCGTCGGCGCCGGGCGGCTGGGCGCGATGGTGTTCGGCCACCCCACGCGGGAGCGAGTGCAGTTCAACGAGCATACCGTATGGACCGGTCATCCTCGGTTGTACGCGCGCACCAACGTGGTCAGTGTATTGCATGAGTTACGACGGCTCCTGCAGGAAGGCCGGGGCTTCGAGCGCCGTGGGCTTGCGGCGTTGGCAGAGGCCGACCAGTTGCGTGCGAACGGGCGGACGCAAGAAGCCGTTGCCAAGGAGCGCGAAGGCAAGGAGCTGATCGCGAGCTGGAAGCGCCTCCAGAAAGACGCCGAAGATCTCGCGATGCGAGAATTCATGAGCGTGCCGTTGCATCAAGCCGCCTACCAGCCGTGCGGTGATCTCTGGATCGAGTGGATCGGGGCTCCTCAGTCCATCGAACACTACCGCCGTTGGCTCAATTTGGACGACGCCGTGGCCCGCACAGAGTTCGTGGTTGGTGGGGTCCGGCATCGGCGCGAGGTCTGGGCGTCGCACCCGGACCAAGTCATTGTGGTGCGCTGGACCGCCGATCGTCCAGGCGCGATCACTGCGGAACTTCGCCTCACCTCGCCGCACTCGATGTACCAGGTTCGGGCACAAGGGGCGGAGTTGCTACTGACCGGTCAAGTGGAGAGCAATGGGGTGCAGTTCGCCGCATTGGCGCGCGTGGAGGCTCGAGGCGGCTCTGTCGCCGCGACCGATGATGGCGCCCTCCGGGTGCGCGGGGTGGACGAACTGCAGATCCGACTGGTGGCCGCATCGAACGTGCGGAGTTGGAAAGAGCTCGGCGGCGATCCGGTGGCAGCAGCTCGGGCGGCCATGGACCGCATCGCGAATACCGAGGTCGAAACGTTGCTCGCGCGTCATCAAGCAGACCACCGTGCGCTGTTTCGTCGGGTGCACTTGGACCTCGGGCGCACGCCGGCCGCGGCTCGTCCGACTGGCGAGCGAATTGGGTCGTTTGGAACGACGAACGACCCGCACTTGGTCGCACTCACGTTTCAGTTCGGGCGGTACTTGCTGATTGCGTGTAGCCGCGCGGGAGGTGAGCCGGCCAATCTCCAAGGCGTTTGGAATGAACTCCTCAATCCGCCGTGGGGAAGCAAATACACCTGCAACATCAACACGGAAATGAACTACTGGCCCGCGTTGCCGTGCAACCTCGCCGAATGCCAAGCGCCGCTATGGAAGGCACTGGCCGAGCTGGTGGAGTCGGGTCGGGTCACGGCGCGCGAGCACTACGGGGCTCGGGGCTGGGTGTTGCACCACAACTTCGACCTCTGGCGAGGCACCGCGCCCATCAACCACGCCAACCACGGCATTTGGGTCACCGGCGGCGCGTGGTTGGCCCTCCAGATGTGGGAGCATGTTCTTTTCACTGGAGATCTGGAGTTTCTCCGAGAGCGCGCATGGCCGGTGATGCGGGAGGCGGCGGTCTTCTTCCTCGACTACCTCGTGGACGACCCGCACACGGGCTACCTCATCAGCGGTCCGTCGAATTCGCCGGAGCAAGGAGGCTTGGTGATGGGGCCTGCGATGGATCATCAAATCATCCGCTCGCTCTGGCGCGCAACAATGGAAGCGGCCCGGCTGCTGAACACGGAGCAAGAATTGGCCGAAGAACTTCGACGACGCTGGCCGCGCGTTGCGCCCAACATGATCGGTCGGTACGGCCAACTCCAAGAGTGGGTGGAGGACAAAGACGACCCCAAGAATCAGCATCGGCACGTGTCGCACTTGTGGGGCGTGTACCCGGGGGACGATATCACGTGGGTGGAGAGCAACTTGTGGCGGGCCGCGCAACAGTCGCTTCGCTTCCGCGGCGATGCTGCCACGGGGTGGTCCATGGGTTGGAAGATCAACCTTTGGGCGCGATTTCTGGATGGGGACCATGCCATGATCATTGTTCGCAATCTGCTCCAGCCGGCGGGGAAAGGGCGCAGTGGCTTGTATCCGAATCTGTTCGACGCACATCCACCGTTCCAAATCGATGGCAACTTCGGGTTCACCGCCGGCATCGCGGAGATGCTGTTGCAGAGTCATGTGACGGTGGCGCGCATGGAGGGGGCGGGCAGGGGGCTGCATGCTCCGCCGCCATCGTGGGGCCCCTTCGTGATTCACTTGTTGCCCGCGCTTCCAAGCGAATGGCCGCAGGGCCAGGTTCGGGGGCTGCGAGCTCGTGGAGGCTTCGAGGTGGACATGACCTGGGCGCAGGGGCGGCTTCAACGCGCGGTGATTCGCAGTGTGGGCGGTACCGAGGTGCGCGTGCTCTACCGTTCCCAGTGGCGCGACATCACTGTGAAGCCGAGCGGCACGATCGTGCTGGACGGAGATCTTCGAGAGGCCTCAAGCTCGCCACGGTCGTGACGAGTTCGTTGCGGGCTGGTGGGCCATCGGACATGGCAAGCGATGACCAGAGTTCCGCGATCGTTGAGCGGTACGTGCGTGATGGTGTCCGCATGGGCCTGTGCTTGTGTGTTCGGCGAGGCCCCACGTGCTCCGTATGAGGTCTGGTTGGTGGATCATCCTCCGCGTGCGCCGACCATGTGGCAGGTGGATGCGACATATTTGAGCCTGTACCGCGGGCTCGGTCGTGCGCTGGACGAGGCGCGCTCGTCACCACTGGGCCAGATGCTCTGGGTCGCGCTGGACGGGTTGGTGTTCTATCCGATCACCCACGAGGAGGGCCACCGGTCGGTGCTAACCGGCGCGGGGATTGGCGCAGTGAGCGAACCGTGGTTCCACGGGGATGGCACGGCTCGTGTGACAGGGGTTCGGGATGAAGAGTTGCAGCGCCTTCGAGACCGCGATCTTCCTACCTATATTCGCTTGCATACGGCCGGACTCGAGTCCGACGGTGCGTTGGCGGCGCACGCGGCGACGCTCGCCGCCTGGGAACAAGACGACGCAGATCTCCTTTGGTCCGAAGTGGTGTTGCGTCGCGGGGGGATTATGGTGTACCACGCGTCGGGGCTCTTCGGTTGGAGCCCCCATCTGCGCGAAGAAGCTGATGAGTTGGACCGCGATGTGGTGGGCCACGACGTCTACGGGATGGCGCGGCATCTTCACCGGCCTACGATGCCATTCCATCGCTACACGGACTACGAAGACCTCACGTCCGAGGAGCGGCGGTTTGTTCGGCGCGTCGGCTGGCGCACCTGGTTGAATCTGGCTTCGCCTATGCTGTGGAGGCGCGCAAACTGGGTCTTGGAGAATGGCATGCGGTGGTCGGGCGACTTGAGTTATTCGCTCACACCGTTCGGCGATATGATCGAACATTCGCAGTGGTGGGCGCGCCCCGGGCAGTGGGGCACTCGGGTCAGTCTCCGGGCGTACCAAAACGAAGCGCACTGGTTTCCAGGGATGGGCCTGGAGTGGTGCGATCTGCGGCCCACGGTTCGCTGTGCGAGTCGCCTGGCTCTTCATGGCTGGCAACAGCCACAAGACTTTCGATTCCGGACGGCCCATGGCGAGTGGGGTTGCGCCGTGGAAGCGGGGGTCCAGTGGCGCTGGACCGACATGAAGTCGGCGCCCGCAGGCTACGTATTGCTCGGAGTGTTGGCGAAGACGAAAGGGTACCAGCCGGAAGCGCCAGAGTTGGGCGCAAGCTTCGGGGTGCGGGGTGGGTTCGCGTTCCGGTTTTGACGATGAGCACGCCGCCAAGCCGGAGAAGTCAGAGCGCGTCGGCCCGATCGGTGGCCAAGCCGGCGCAGGGGGGAACGAAGCTACGATCGAGAAAGGATCGGTTGCGTGTGACCGATTTTCAACGGCGAGTGTATGCGCTGCTCTCTTTAGTTCCCAGGGGGCGTGTGGTGACCTACCAAGAATTGGCGCGGGCGCTTGGATGTCGGTCACCTCGAGCGGTCGGGCAGGCGTTGCGGGCCAATCCGTGGGCACCACGGGTTCCCTGCCATCGCGTGGTCGCATCGGACCTTCGCCCGGGCGGCTATCAAGGTGAGACCTCTGGGCCCGCCCTGCGCCTCAAACTGCGCCGGCTGGCGCGGGAGGGTGTCCGGTTTCGCAACGGGCGTTTGGCTGACCCGAACCGGCTTTTTTATTTTCA
>CAACVY010000052.1 GCA_900661335.1 uncultured bacterium
ATCCACCCCTGCAGCCCGGCCGTAGCTGCACCAGTCGTACTTAAGCAGATCGAACCCCCATTCCGCAAACGCGCGGGCGTCAGTCTCTTCGTGACCGAAACTACCATAGAACCCGGCGCACGTATTCGGCCCGGGAGAAGAGTAAATCCCCGCCTTCAAACCCCGGGAGTGAATGTAGTCCGTCAGTGCTTTCATGTCGGGGAAATGCACATTGGGCCGAAGGCGACCCTGCTCATCGCGTGCTGGGCCAACTCGTTGAGGATCGGATTGATACTTCCCGGTCGCGGGCGCGTTCATCCAACAGTCGTCGATACAGACGTACTGGTAGCCCACGTCGGCCATGCCGTTGGTGGACATGATGTCCGCCGCTTGTCGGACCAACGCGTCGGTCACGCGGTCGTAGTGCGCGTACCAATGGTTCCACCCCATGGGCGGCGTGAGGGCAATTCGATCCCCAACCACAATCCGCAACTCGCGGCGCGCTTCGCCATGGGCGTTGCGGGCACAAAGTGTGACCGTGTGCGTGCCCGTGCACGAGGTCCGGCCCGTGATCACTCCCCGGCCTGCATCCAGCGCAAGACCTTCGGGAAGGCCGGACGCCTCGAAAGTCATCGGACGAACGCCCGTGCACGGAATCCGAAACAGAAACGGCGAGCCTGGCCGAACGCCACACACCTTGGGGCCATGGATTCGCGGTTCCTTCGGCGTGCGCGGGGTGAGAATCACCCGCGGAAGCGGCGCTTCGTTCGTAGGGGTTTCGGGCCCCACCGCGATCTCGGCCAACGAGGCAAATGGCTGGTTTGCCCACGATGTGCGCATGACCACCCTCAGCGTAGCGGCGGTCACGGGCGGGGACACCGCCACCCAAACCGGCCGGGCGTCCGAATACATTTGGCCACGAGCCACACGAGTGCCGTGGTTGGTTCCGGATGGGTTCACATAGATCTCGAAGTCTCGAAACCGCCCGTTCGGCATGTCTTGGCGAGGAACCAGGCGCACGGATCCAATTCGGATCGGCTCGGGCCACCGTAGTTCCAACCAGTGTGGAAAGCCCGGCCCAGTACCCTCCCAAGGTGTATGCCAAATCGTCGAAGGATCTCCATCCACGGCATGGGCTGCTTCGTACCCCCGCGCCTCACTGTCCGCTCGCACCCTGGGCGCGGGAACCTCCAGGAGCGACCGCAAGTCCTCCGCCGACACCTGCACGCGTGGCGCAAACTTGGGGCTGGCGACATAATCCAACAGGCTTCGCCGAAACTGCCGTGTGACCGGGTCGTCTGCGTCCAGTGCGATGCTGCACACCAAGGTGGGCGCTTGCTCGACTTGTGCCTCGAACACCAACGCGAGCGGCCGCGCGGTGAACCAATCGTCGATCACCCGCACAAGCGGTCGCACCTCGCGGGGCAAGTCGCTCATCACCATGGGCGCGGCGTGCACAAGGAGGTACCACCATTGCCAATTGGAATGAGCATCCGTCGGAAACGCGGCGAACAGCGGGTGGTGTGGATCGCACAAGATGCCCAACGTCGTCGGCGGCTGGCGGCGAGTCCACGAGGTATTCCAGAAAATCGAGGAAAACCCAAGTTCCACGGGTGGCCGGCCCTTCTTCACCCGCTTGGGATCCAGCAGCACGACCAGCCGTTCTTTCGAACGAAAGACGCTCGGATCTAAATCCCCTGTGACCTGCAGCACGCGCACGGATGAGGGCACGTGAGGGTCCACCGCGGCGGGATAGATCCAAATATCCAAGTCGTTCTCCGCATGCCCCACCCGCACCACCAAACGCGCACGCGATGGCGCCGGCGCGGTCGCGAGCGGCACCTGAATCGCACCTAGCCCGCTCCCTTGAGCAATCTCCGTTCCCGAATCCGTGACGATCCGCCAGGCCGCGGAATTCGTATCCAACGGTTCTGGACCGAAGTGGGCGACCTCTAAAGTGGCCTCCAGCGTTTCGTTCGCCGTGAACACCCGTTTCCCCAGTCGCGCCAAGGGGACCGTGGGGCCGCAAAAGCGCCGGAACTCCTCGGCGGTCACGTAACCTTTCTCCTCCCAAAAAGCGTCCAACACACCGACCAAGGCTGTGCCCTGGCCAGGGAAATCGTTCAAGCTCAGCAGTTCAAACCCTCCCATGCCTGGTGTGCGCAACGCCGACTCGATTTCTTCTTTGTAGCACAGGACCTGGAGTCGTCCGGAGGCGTGAAGAAAGGCTGCCGCAAGATCGAGTAGCCCGTTCTCTTCGAGCCGATCGCGAAAGATCTCGAAGTTTCGGGCCTTGAGATAGCCCGTGTACTTGTTCGTTTCTGCCAGATTCGGATACACGCACCACTGACCAATCTCGTGACTGACCACGGGCACGGTTCGAGCGCGAATGAAGTCCCGGTAGTCGGTCACCGTTTCAGGCGGATGTGCGTTGATTCTGGACCTTTTCCCGGCTCCCCACTGGTGAATCCGTGGCCCTGGCATGCAGTGCCACTGGTTCTCGGGAAGTTCGGGCCACCCGGCCCCGGAGGTGAACAGCCTGCGCGGGTCGGCACTCTTGAAGTGCGAGACCCACCGCGCTAGGTATTCACGTTGACGCCGCCCACCGGGTTCGTTCCCGCAAGCCATCAACACGAACGATGGATGATTCCCGTAGTACCGCAAGATTCGCTCGGTCTCACGCCATGCCCACTCGTCCACGGGCTTTCCATCGCCAATGGTCGTGGATCCATTCGGCCAGGTGGAAGCCTCCACGTGGAAGTAGAACCCGAGCTCGTCCGCGGCCTGGAACGCCGCTTCCGGCGGACACCACGAGTGAAACCGAAACAGGTTGAGGCCATAGGACTTGGCTGTGGCGATCACCTTCTTCCACTCCTCCACCGTCATCGGGGGATGGCCCGTGCGAGGATAGGCGGCGCAATCCAATGTTCCTCGGATGAACGTCGGCTGTCCGTTGATCGTGAACTGGGTCCCCTGGGTCGAAAACTCCCGCAGGCCGAAGCGGACTCGCCGTTCGTCCTCGCCCAACCGCACCACAAGTTCGGTCAAATTGGGGTGGAACTCATCCCACAGTGCGGCCGTCACGGCCACGGACACCTCTGTCGTCGCGCCGTGTTCGCTCCATGCCACAGGAACCGCCCGGTCGGCCACCTGCACGGTACCAGTGCCGGGACGCCCCGTTGCAGTCCCGATGCGGATCCAGACCCGCGCCGCGCCGGCGCGGACGTCGGGGTACGCCTGTACATCCTCCAACCACACCGGCGGGGTACTCCGAAGCTCGAGGCGCCCTACGATGCCGTTCCAGTTGCCTTGCGTGTGGTCGCTGACGCTATGGGAATTGTGCCCGACGTCGATGATCCACCGGTTGTCCACACGGATGGTGAGCTGATAGCGGCCAGGCTCGAGGATGCCCAGGTCGTACTCATGCGGGACCGAGAGCGCATCGTTCGTTCCCACGAACCGATCGTTTAGCCACACGCGGGTTTCCCAGTGGGGCCGCTCGAGATACAACACGGTCCGTCGCCCGCGCCAGTGTTCTGGGATCACGATGTCCCGCTGATACCACGCCGGACCCACGTAGTAGACTTCCGGCTGCAGCCAGAATGGCACTTTGATGTTCCCCGGCCGCCGGTATCGCTCATACTCAGGCGCCGTGAAATAGGATCGGTCGTTGATGCCTCCGTGCCATGGCGTGTCCAACGTGATGGGATCCCCGATCCCTTGGGCGGGGAGCGAACCCGGCAAGCGCACGGTACGGCTCAACGCGCGCGCGTACCATTGTTCCCCCACGCCACGGTCTGCGGGATCCAACTCGAATCGCCAGGTGCCATCCAACGGTTCGACGTTCGCCGTAGCCACCGCGACGCTCAATAGCCACACGCATGGGTTCATGGGTCACCTCCGATCGTCAGCGAGATTGCCCTTGGGTTACCAGAACACCGCATAAAAAAGCGCCACCCCGAGCAACACCGCGACGCCGGCCGCGTGGACCACGGGCGCGGTGCGAGCTTCAAGTTCTCGACGCACGGGCAACAGTCGGGGCTCCGGCAACGGGCGCCATAGCGTGATCGCGCCCATGACCAACAGAACCAACTGAAACACCAGTGCGACCTGAACGAGGAAATGCAGATTTGGTGCCCACCGCTGGAACACGGCGTACAACGCGGGCCCCACCAGCAGCCCAGCCACGCCGGCGGCAGGGGGTGCTGTGGGCACGAGGAGACCATAGATGAACACCGCCGCCACACCACCCCAGATGTACCCTTGGAACTGCTGAATGTACTGGAACACCCCGCCCCAGCGTGGATCATCCAACCGGGGGGCCAACCACGCCGCAACGGCCACAAAGACCAGCGTCCACACGCGCCCCACCATGACCAAGCGCCGCGGGGGCGCCCGACAGTCGAGCCAGCGGTGGTAAAGATCCATCGTCGCAATCGTCGCGGCGGAATTCATCATCGAGGCCAACGAGCTGACCACCGCCCCGGCGATCGCTGCGAGCATAAACCCCCGAATCCCCACCGGCACCAGTCGCCGTACGAGCATCGGGAAGGCTTCGTCCGGTCGTGCGAGTTCCGCGCCGAACAACTGAACCGCGATCACACCCGGCAGCACCACCGCGAACGGAACAATCAGCCACAACGCGCCCGCGGCGATCACGCCGAGCTGTCCGTCGCGCAATGAACGGGCGGCCAAGCTGCGCTGGACGATGAACTGGTTCAGCCCGCAGTAGTACAGCTCCACGATCCACATGCCGGCGACCACACCGGTCCACGGCAAGCGCGGATGGTCTGCGGGCAACACCATGTGCAGCCGCGCACCTTGGCCGGCGACCAGTGCGGACCAGCCCCCGCACGCGTGGAGGCCGAGCGCGAAGAGGAGAAGCCCGCCGACGAGCAAGGCCAACCCTTGAAGCAGATCGGCCCACGCCACGGATCTCAGGCCGCCCCAGATGGTGTACACAGAGGCCACCGCGGCCACGGCCCATACGCCAGTCGTCAGCGGCACGTCGAACACCGCACGCAACGTCAACGCGCCCGAGTACAACACCGCAGTGAGCAAGACCCCCACATAGATGAGGACGGTCAAGGCCGCCATGATCGAGCGCGCCACCGCGTTGTAACGGTACTCCAGAAACTCTGGCATAGTGCAGATTCCGGCTCGGAGAAACCGTGGAAGGAGAAGCCATGCGATGAACACGACCGCCACTGAGCCCATCAGCTGCCAGTTCACCACCGCCAGTCCCACGTCGCCCGCGCTTTGGCCTGCCATCCCCACAAACTGTTCGGTCGAGATATTGGCGGCCACGATGGAAACGCCGATGATCCACCAGGGTAAACCGCGCCCAGCGAGAAAGTAGGTGGCGGTGTCTGCCTCCCGAGCCCGTTTGGCAAGCCCCAGTCCGACCACCACGGCAAAAAAACCAGCCGCCACCAACCAGTCCCAAAGTGACAGAGTCATGACTTCGGCATACCCCGCCCAAAGGAGTTAACCAACTTTCATCCCACGGGGCAAGTCCAACGTCCCGAGGCCTCGATGGAGGTGAGCGTGGAATTGCACGGCCCGTAGTTCCGATCCCACGCGTTGAGACGCTTGCCGAGCCAACGGACGCGCTTCCGCGAGAGACCACGTCCAACGGATCGTCGCAAGCGCCGGCTGGGTCTTGCGACCCACGCAGGTTTGACGGATACTTCGGGCCATGTTCGATACGCTTACTCGCTCGTTTCAGTCGGTCCTGCGCAAACTGCGGGGCTATGGCATCTTGACGGAGGAGAACATCCGTGCCGCACTGGACGAACTCCGCGTCGCGCTCCTCGAAGCGGATGTTCAGTACGAGATCGCCGATCAGTTCATTGAGCGGCTCCGCCAACGCTGCATCGGCGAAGAAGTCCCTCGCGGTGTGGCCCCTGGGCAACAGGTGATTCGCCGACTCTACGAGGAGCTCACGCGACTTTTGGGACAGGCGCGGCGCGATTTCAAGTGGGCGGGGCGTCCCATGGCCTTGATGTTGCTTGGGCTTCACGGAGCGGGGAAAACCACGACGGCGGCCAAACTTGCACGTCGCTGGGTCGCCGAGAAAAAAAAGGTCCTCCTCGTCGCATGCGACTTGCGACGGCCGGCCGCCGTCGAACAATTGCGGATCTTGGCCGGGCAAGTGGGCGCAGATCTGGTGGTGCCGGAGCCAGGTGAAACGGTCGTACGCGTCGCGGAACGAGCCGTTAAAAAAGGTGCGCGCGAGTTGTATGACGTGGCCATCTACGACACGGGCGGTCGGTTCGAAATTGACGAGGAACTGGTGGGCGAGCTGCGCGACCTGAAAAAAGTCGTGCGGCCCCACAACGTCGTGCTCGTCCTCGATGCCGCCATTGGCCAAACTTCCGTGCAGGTGGCGCGGCGGTTTCATGAAGCGGTGGGCCTGACCGGCCTGATTCTCACCAAACTGGATGGCGACGCTCGTGGGGGCGCGGCGCTCTCGGTGCACGCCGCCACGGGCGTGCCCATCCACCTGGTCGGCGTGGGCGAACGCCCCGAGGACTTGGAGCCATTTCATCCGGACCGCATGGCGGCGCGCATCCTTGGCATGGGGGATGTGCTGACCATGGTCGAAAAGGTCCAGCAAGCAGCCCAGACGGCCGAGCGGTTTCCGGGGCCGAGCGCTCCACCGCCGGCCAAGCTGACCATGGACGAACTACTTCAGCAGCTGCGCGCCGCGCGTAAGATGGGCCCAGTGCAATCGTTGTTGGAAATGCTGCCCGGGGCCGCGCGACTGGGCCAAGACGCCCTGCGCAAAGCGGCGGAATCCTCTGAAACCGACCTGCGGAAGTTCGAGGCAATCATTCTCAGTATGACCCCCGCCGAACGGCGCAATCCGGATATTTTAGACGCCTCGCGCCGACGCCGAATCGCGGCCGGCAGCGGGACCTCCGTCACCGACGTCAACGAACTGATGCGTCGCTATAAGGTGGCGCGCAAGTTCTACGCCCAAGCGCGCTCAGGCAAAATTCCCCGATTGCCGGGCCTGTTCTAGTGAGCCCGCGGGCAGGTCATGTCCACCGTCAATTCGAACTTGAGCAATTCCACCACGCGCGGGTCGGAAGGATCCGTTGTGTTTGGAGCGAGCTTGTACGAATTCTGCCGGAGGGCTAGGCTAAAACCGACCGGCTGAGAAAGGAGCCAACGATGACCCGAGGCAGCCAACGGCGGCGGCAACGCCGCGAGGGATTTACCCTCATCGAGATCCTGCTCGTGGTGGTGATCATCGGGATCTTGGCGGGCATCGCGTTGCCGCGGCTGAGCGGACATACTCGCCGCGCCGAGATCGCCCGCGCGCGTGCTGAGATCGAAAACCTCGGCACCGCCCTCGCACAGTATGAAATGGACATGGGCGAATTTCCAAAGTCGCTGCAAGACTTAGTGGTCAACCCAGGCTCGGACCGATGGAACGGCCCGTACCTCCACAAGCGGGCAGTGCCACTGGATCCCTGGAAGCGCCCGTACGTCTATGTGTATCCCGGCCAGCACAATCCTAAATCCTATGACCTCTCTTCCCTGGGTCCGGATGGCGTCGAAAGTGCGGACGACATCACCAACTGGGCGGCCGAAGAGACCCCAACGGGTTCCACGCAATAATCGGCGCCCACTTGGGTTCACGCTCATCGAACTGATCCTAGTGGTGGTCGTCAGTTTACTCACGGTTTCGATGGCCATCCCCGCGTTCTCGCTGGCGTCCCGCAGCACCCGCTTGCGCACCGCTGCCCGCACGGTTGTTGCCGCGCATCGCTATGCGCGCGGCATGGCGGTGCTGCGCCAGGCCGACGTGGTACTGCTGTTGGACGAACGCATCGGCCGCATCCAAGTCGTTCGGCTGGAACAACTCTCCCCAAGTGCCGAGACCAACACTACCAGCTTGGCTAGCCCGTACGCGCATCGCGAAGCGGAGTTCTACCTAAGTCGCGCGTCCACGGCCACGCCGGTGCCGACCAATGCTGTCTCGGCGGAATTGACCCGTGACTTGCCTCGAGATATCCGATTCGAACAAATCCGGGCCGATCCCATGCAGCGGTACCAGTCCACGTGGTGGATTGATTACTTGCCCAACGGTATGTCCGATCCGTTCGAAGTGGTCTTGAGCGACGGACGAGGCCGTCGCATCGTCGTGCGGGTGGATGGCACGACCGGCCGTGCCGAAGTGTTAGAGGGCGAAGGATGAACGTGCGCGGGGCACGCCAACACAAGGGACAGACCGGTCTGACGCTGATCGAGACGTTGCTGGCGTTGACGGTCCTGGGCATTGCGCTGGTCGTGCTCGTCGCCTCGGCCGGCCAGGCCTTGGGCGTGGTTCGCCGTGCCCGCCATTTCGAGACCGCACGGCACCTCATGGAGATTTTGCAGCTTGAACATCCGGTCACCAACGTGGAAGAAGTGGCCGGAACCGTCGAGGTGGGCGGGTTCGATCCGCCCTACGAGACCTACACGTGGGAGCGCAGCGTCGAGCCTTGGCTGGACATGTTCGGAGAGGAAACGGGCTACTACGTGGTACGCACGAAAATCCGAGGCAGTGATCCCAATCCCCCCCCGCTGGAGGAGTTCGTCACGGGGATCTTTCCGGCGACTCGGATGACGGGCACGGTGGCTCGGGTGGACGAGGCTGAAGTCACCAACGAGGGCGCCGTGTCCGGCGGTGGGCTGCGTGCCGCGGCTCCCCGGGGCGGCTCTCGAGGCCAGCCGCGCGGTGGATTGGACGAGCGGGTTCGCCAAGGCCGCGGCGCTTCGCCGGACGGGTGGCCCGCCGCCCCTGCGCCAGGGGCCCGCGGTGCACGCGGGCTATGGGAGCGACTGGGCCGCGTCCTATCGCCGAACTCGCGGGATCGCGAGCTGCCGCGCCGAGTTACTCCCGCGCGAGGCGAGGGCCGACCGCGTACCGGCCGCGCCTACACGTTCCCCGACGGCCGTGGCATGCCGGCCATCCCGAACCAACCGCTGGTCGCTCCAACCCCACGCATGCCCCCAGGACAACGCTATGATGGTCCGCCACTGCCACCGGGATTCTGAACGCAGCGGCTTTACACTGCTGGAGGTGCTGATCGCGCTGGCGATCTTCGGGACCGCGTTTGCGATCATCGCTGCGACGTTTTTTACTACCACTCGCGCATGGCGTCGCGGCACCGAAGCGCTGGAAGGCCTTCATGAGGGTGACTTTTTGATGGATCAACTCGTTGCGGCGCTGCGCTCCGCCGCGTGGTTTCGAACCACCCAAAGTCGGTACGGCTTCCGACTCGAACACGACGAGGGCCAATATCCTGTGGACCGCATCTCGTGGGTCGCCTCGGGCTCGGCGTTGATGCCTCCGGATTCGCCATACCGGCGCGGGCTCCATCGTTTGACGGTGTACGTGGCCCGGGACACTTCCGGGACCGGATTGATGGTGGAGGTCATGCCACCGTTTGTGGACCCCGAGGAGTTCGAACCGCCTCCGCCCTGGTGCGTCGGGCCCGGTGTCTGCGGCCTCGAGTGCCGCATCTGGGATCCAGAGCTGGAGGACTGGAGCGACGAATGGGAGCACACTAATCGCTTGCCCACGCGCGTGGAAATTTCGCTCTACTTCGATCCCCCTGCAGGCGCCAGCGAACCGATCGTCCTGCGAAGGTTGGTGGACATCCCCGTCGCCGGCTACGCCACCACCGCGGTATCGCGTACGGAGACTCGCCGGCGATGAGCTCGGACCGCCGCGGATCCACTCGACGAGGTGCCGCGCTGATCGTGGCGTTGTGGGTTATCGTGGTCCTATCCATGCTGGTCGGAACGCTGGCCTTCGAAATGCGGATCGAAGCCGGCATCACTTCCCACTACCGCAAGCGCGCTCGCGCAACTTGGCTGGCGCGCGCGGGCGTGGAATACGCCCGCATGCTGCTCCTCAAGTCCAGGCGGTTCGATGCCACACTGGACGAATCCTTCGACGAAGACCCGGTCTATCTCTACCCCCGACTGCTCGCTCGAGGCATGGGCGTGTACCGCTTGGAGCAGTCGCTGGGCGACGGCGTGTTCCGGATCGACATCATCCCGGAAGGCAGCCGCCGCAACGTGAATCGCCTGCAGCCCATTGAGTGGCGAGAGTTGCTTCGTCAGGCCCAGGTGCCGGAGGATTTGTGGGAGGAACTCATCGATTGCGTGGGCGACTGGACTGACGCCGATGACAACACCAAACCCAACGGCGCCGAAAGCGATGACCCCTTCTACCGCGACCGCGGCTACCGAGTGAAAAACGGACCGATCGACACCATCGATGAGATGTTACTCATCAAAGGATTCACTGAGGAGATCCTCTTCGGCGGGCCGGGGCCCGATCCGGCGTCGCCTCCGATGCTCGGAATCGCCCAGTGGCTCACCACTTGGGGCGATGGCCGCGTCAACGCCAACAACGCGCCCTGGGAAGTTCTGATGACCATTCCCGGGATTGCAGAGTGGGAGGCCGATGCTATCATCGAAGGTCGAGTCGGCCCGGACGGCGTCGCAGGCACACGGGACGATGGGTACGCCTCGGTGGATGAACTGCTCGCACGCACAGGGATCAATCCCGCCCTGCGAGGCTACTTGACCGTGAGCGATATCCGGTACGTCCGGGTCGTATCCATCGGGGAAGTCCAAGGAGTGCGCGCCGGCATCTGGGCGGTGTTCCGCATGGACGCCGGAGAGATTTATCCGGTTTTTTGGCGCGAGGAAGCTCTGCCGTGACGGCGTGGCAAGGTATGAACGGATGGCGATCGGTGCTCCGACCGTTCTGGTCAGAGCTGGGCCGTCGTTCGTTCGCAGCGGTCGCGTGGATCGGCGACCAGATCGTCTGGACGGTCCAAAAGTTCCGCCGGGATGGCCGAGCGGTCGGCCCACCTGAAAGTCGCGTTCAGCCCGCTCCCTCGCTAGACCTAGCGGCGCCGCCAGAAGTGGCCGGCGCCGCGTTGCGTCCGCTCGTGGCCAACGTGCGCGGCGAAGTCACCCTGGTCCTCGGTGCCGACTCCGCCGTCTTACGAGTGGTGGAACTTCCGACGCGCGACCCAGGCGAGATCGCCAGCATGGCGGAGCTCCAGCTCGATCAAATCTCACCGTTCCCCATCGAAAACCTGGTGGCAGGCTATGAACTGCTCGAGGCAACCGCCGAGCGAACCTGCGTATTGCTCGCCGCCCTTCCGCGCGCCCAAGTCGAGCAGGAAGCCGCACGGTGGAGCGCGGCGGGGTTGGACATCCGGCGCATCGATCTGGACATCCTGGCATGGTGGCGGTTGTTGGCCGACCAAAACGGATTCGCACCAGACCGGACGCAACTTCACCTGATCCTCACCTCACCTGCGCCGATGGTGATGGCCACCGACCGTGGGCAACTCCGCGTGCTGCGGCTTCTGGCCGCACGGCCCGACCCCGAGGAATTGGACGTTCTCGCGGAGGAACTCCAACTTACGCTGACCGCATTGGAAATGCAGTGGGGTATCGAGCAAGTGCACGAGCTGGTCGCGTGGTTCCCTCAGGATCCCACGCCGGATCGAGTGACTCGGCTCGGCGCCGCCGTCGGGCTCCCCGCGCGGGCCGAACCCCTGGCGGGGATCCCTCCACTCACTGAAGGGGCAGTGCGGCGCGCGTGCGACGATCCGTCCAAAGTGTTGAACCTCGCGCCACCGGAATGGGCCGCGGCCCGCCATAGCCGTGAAGCCACGCGCCAGTTCGCCCTCGCCGCCGCGGTGTGTTGGGCGGTATGGTTCATCGCCGTGGGCGGGTTTCTCATCGCGCTGTACCTTCGCGAGGCGAGCGTCGAACGACTCCGCCGTTACGTCGAAGTTCTCGAAAAACCCGCCGCCGAGGTGCGCGCCACGCAAGCGCGAATTCGCTCGCTGGAGGTCTATGCGGACCGAACCCGTTCGGCACTGGAAATCCTTCGCGAAGTGAGCGCGGACTTACCGCCCGGGTTGACCCTTACCTCGTTCAGTTTGCGGAAGGGTCGGTCCGTTAGCCTCCGGGGCGAGGCCGACGCCGTCAACGCGGTGTATGACTTTTTTGCTACCTTGGAACGCAGCGGCCTCTTCAAGGAGGTCAAGCCGGAAGGCGTGACCTCCAAACCCTCGGGCGGCCGCGCTCGCACGGAGTTCCGCGTCACCGCCGTGTTGCCCGGAGAGGAGGGCGCGTCGTGATCCGGCTGTCTCGGCGCGAATCCATCCTGGCGATCGTCACCATGGCTCTGGGGCTAACCGCCATCACGTGGTGGGCCAGCCAGTCGCGCTGGGCCCGCTGGGTCGAGCTCGGCCAAACCAAGGAGGCGCTGCTTCAACGCCGCCAGTTGGCCGAACGCTTAGTCCGACGGCGCGCAGAGGTCGAGGCACAACTGGATCAGCTGCTTCGCGCGTTGCCGCGCTATCCCGCGGATCGAGACGTCACTGCGGATCTTCTGAAACTCATCGAAACGACCGCCGCGGAACACGGGTTGATCCTCACCCGCCGCGAGCCCGAACGCGAGCGCGCCGCCGGCGAGCTCTACGAGGTCGCCATCAACTGCAACTGGGAGGGTTCGCTCGAGGCGCTCACGCGGTTCTTGTACGCAGTTCAAAGCCGCGGTGCAGTGCTAGACGTGCGCCAGTTGACCGTCACTTCTCCGAAAGGAACCAGCTCCAAGTTGTCGGGCAGCTTCACCGTGGTCGGCGCCTACACTCGCGCCAAGGCGCCGGCCAAACCGGCCACAGCCGCACCCACGAATCGTGCACCGAGCCGTGCTGCATCAGTCTCGCAGGAGAATTCGCACTCATGAACGAACTGATCCAACGCTCCTTGATCGTCGCGGCCTTGTTGACGTTGGCCGCGCTGTGGGCGGTGGGGTTGCGGGCTCAAACCAACACCCCGGCCACCCCGTCGGCCCCACCGGCGCAGCGACCTTCGCCAACACAATTATTCGAACAGTTCCGCACCATGGCGTCCGCTGCCACCTCACCGGGACCCATCGTGGTCACCGGCGCCGTCGGCACCTTGACCAGCCCCGCGCCGGTGGTCGAGGCACCATCCTCCACTGGGGAGGCCGCGCCCCAGTCCGAGGCCATCCCCACACCAGCCCCGACTGAACCGCTGGCGACGCCCACCCCACCCACGGCGCCGGCCATCGTGCCCGGCAGGAGTCCAACGCCCGTGACCGGCGTCGCGACCCAGCGTCTTATCTCTCTGAGTTTCCAAGACGCCCCGCTCGACCAGATCCTGACGCTCTATAGCGAGCTCACCGGACGGACGATGATCAAAGCTCAAGGCATCAATGCCACCATCACGTTGCGCTCGGCGACTAAGCTCACCGAGGACGAAGTCCGCCAGGCCATCGAAGCCGTGCTCGCGCTCAACAACATCACCGTGGTCCCATTTGGCGAGAAATTTTTCAAAGTTGTACAACCTGCAACCGCTCGGCAGGAAGGCATGGGAATTCGCTTCGAGTCCGGCGGCGCCGCTGAAGCCGATGCCATGGTCAGCCAAGTGGTCGAGCTCAAGTACGCCGACCTCAACGAGGTTCTGGCTATATTGCCCTCGCTGCTCCACCAGTACGGCAAGGTCCAGCCCCTGGAACGCGCCAACGCCGTCCTCATCACCGACACCGAGGTCAACGTGCGTCGCGCAATGGAATTGATCCAATACATCGACCGCCCGGCGGAAACCCGCGTGGAAACTCGCATCTACGAATTGCGCGAAGCGGCGGCCACGGACGTCGCCCAACGCCTGAACGAGCTGATCGCCGACACCACCCAACAACGCCGTCCCACGGTGGTCGTTCAAACGACCACTCCAACCCCGCCGGGCGTCATCCGCCCGCCGCCCACGACGCCCGCCATCCGCACGGATCTGAGTCTCGCGGAGCGAGGTATCATCGTCGGACAAGTCAAAATCGTGCCCGACGAACGCACCAACATCCTGATTATCATTTCCGACCCCGCGAACTTTCCGTTTTTCGACAACATCGTGCAGGTGCTCGACCGCGCCGTAGAACCCGAGACTCAGGTCAAAGTCTACTCGCTGGACTATGCCGCGGCCGACGAAGTGGCGGACCTGCTCAACGCGCTGATTGGAGCCTCGAGTTCTTACCGTCGCTCCCGCACCACCGGCACCACGGCCTCGCGAACCGGCACGACGACCTCTCGCACTCGCACCCCCAGCGGCGGCAGCACGGCGACCGAAAGCCGAAGCCAAACGTTGCGCGAGTACATCGCCAGCCAACTGTCCCGCACGCCCACGCCCACCGGGGCGCCCGGTCCGGAGGGCGAAGGCACGATCGAGTTGTCGCCCGAGACGCGAATCCTTCCGGATCTACGCAGTAACTCGTTGCTGCTGATGGGCCGCAAGACCGACCTGCAGGTGCTCGAAGAAGTCATCAAGGAGCTCGATGTCATGCTCGCGCAAGTGGTGATCGAGGCCGTCATCATCGAGGTCACGCTCAGCGACGAGGTCACCACCGGCATCGACTGGCTCCAGCGCTCGTTGGTCGCCTACGACACCACTCGCGCGGGCCCGGGCGGCGGGGTGGTCATTCGCGAGCCGGTGATGTCTTGGGGCGGCGGGTTCCTGAGTGGGAATACTGCGGCGTTCCGCAGCGGCGCCGACGTCGGTCGCGATGTGCCGCTCAGCTCCGGAGCACTCACGTACTACCTGACGATGGAAGGGCTCAACATTGACGCCGTGCTTCGGTTGGCCGCTCGCGACTCGCGCGCCCGGATTCTCTCCACCCCGATCATCCTCACCACCGACAACACCGAGGCGAAAATCATCGCCGGCGAAGAACGGCCGATCGTCACCGCCACCACCGTCACCAGCGGCGGCAACCAAACGTCCGCCTACGAGTACAAGAACATCGGCATCGAGCTGACGGTCAAACCACGCATCAACCCTCAGCGCATCGTGGTCATGGAAGTCACCCAAACCGCCGACAACGTCGGCGATGTGGTGATCATCGATGGCAACGAGGTGCCGGTGGTGACCAAACGCGAGCTCAGTGCCAGCGTCGCCGTGGCCAATCGCTCCACGATCGTGCTAGGGGGCCTGGTCAGCCATGCCGACCGCAACAGCCGAACCAAGGTCCCGTTGTTGGGCGACATCCCAATCGTGGGCAACCTGTTTCGGAGCGACAACCGCAGCAAGCAGCGCACCGAACTGCTGGTATTGCTCACCCCCTATGTGCTCATGACGCCCCAAGAGGCCCGAGCGGAAACGCGCCGAATCCACGACGCAAGCAGCGCCGACAGCAGCCGCTGGTTTGAACGGAACCTCGGCGACAGCGACTTGGCCCGCGACAAGCGCGCCGAGTTGCCTCCCGAGCGGCCGGATACAAAGCTGCCGCCGCGCATCGAGCAATTTCTGAAGGAGCACGCCACCAACCAAGTCCAACGTGGCGGAGTTCGTACCATCGTCGTCCCGCAAACCATCCAGCCGATGAGGCCACCCAGCGAGCCGCGCCGCACGCAAGTGCCGACGCCCACTGTCCCAACCGGTGCGGGGCGATGAGATCATAGTAGAAGGTCGAACCCCGTGGAGCAACGAACCATGCAAAGAAACGTGACCACTGCGATCGCAACGGCTCTCGGATGTCTCGTCGCGGCCAATCCGTTGCCCGCCGCCGACACCCCAAGAGCCCATTCGGAGGACGCATCTGCCATGACCATCGAACGAGTTTCGTGGGGTACCGTGGACGGCCATCCTGTGGACCTCTACACGCTCGACAACGGGCGAGGCCTGCGCATGAAAGTGACCAACTACGGCGGCATCGTGGTTGCCCTCGAATGCCCCGACCGAGACGGACGCATGGCCGACGTAGTGCTCGGATTCGACCGGCTGGAGGACTACCTCGCCGGCCACCCATACTTTGGCGCGCTGATCGGCCGCTACGGCAACCGCATCGCCGCCGGTCGCTTCGTGCTCGACGAGCGTGAATACCGATTGGCCACCAATAACGCGCCGGGCGGCCGCCCTTGCGCGCTCCACGGCGGACTCAAAGGCTTCGACAAGGTGGTTTGGCGCGCCGAACCCCTGCGCGAGCCCGACCGAATCGGGCTGCGCTTGCGCCACACCAGCCCCGATGGCGATGAAGGCTATCCTGGCCGTTTGGACGTCACTGTCCACTACTGGCTCACCACCGACAACACCTGGCGCATCACCTACGAAGCCACCACCGATCGCCCCACGCCGGTCAATCTCACCCAGCACAGCTACTTCAACCTCGCCGGCCATGCGAGCGGACCCATCCTCGGCCACGTGCTCCAAATCCACGCCGACCGCTTCACGCCGGTAGATGCCGGGCTGATTCCCACAGGCGAACTGCGCCCCGTAGACGGTACCCCGATGGACTTCCGCCGGCCCACGCCCATCGGCGCCCGCATCGACGCGGATGACGAACAGATCCGCTTCGGCGGTGGTTATGATCACAACTGGGTCCTCAACGGTCCCGCGGGCACCTTGCGGTTGGCTGCCGTAGTCGAAGAACCTACCACGGGCCGACGTATGGAAGTTTGGACTACCGAGCCCGGTCTCCAGTTTTACTCCGGGAACTTCTTGGATGGCTCCAACATCGGCAAGGGCCGCACGCCCTATGGCCATCGCACTGGGTTCTGCTTAGAAACCCAGCACTTCCCGGATTCTCCCAACCACCCGGAGTTCCCCTCCACGATCCTGCGACCCGGCGAGGTCTACCGCAGCCAGACGGAATACCGCTTCCGAACCGTCGGCCCATAGAGGATCGCCTCGCCCATTTCAGTGACTGGCTTCGCCAAAGTGGCGACGGCACCGGTGTCCCAAACCGCTCGGGGCCTGCGCGTCGCAAAACGCAATGCACTGCCTTCCCAAGTGCCCGCAAGCAACTCGGGCCGCATGGCCAGACCACATACTTGCTCGACCGATCCCCCAAACAAGGCCCCTTTTCAGATTGCCAGGGTGAAGCGATTGCTTCCAGAGTACTCGGCAGCGATGGTAGCCGCCAAACGTGTGTGGGCGTTTCCATGTTCTCCAAGCGGCATCCACACCGGCGCCCACATCCGAACCGCCTGGCACATGAGCGGCTGGCGGCCACGTAGAATCCGATCCCATGGAGGCGGGCTTCGACCTTCTTCGCCATCGCCACCGAGCCCGCGGCCTCAGCTTTTCACCGCCGTCGCCCAGCTTCCACCCCAGTTGGCAGGGTACGCACGGTCCAATGGGTGTGGCCCTTCCGTTGCGACTCCGAATGGGACGGCTCGCCGCTTTGCCGCGACCTGCCTTGCAATTTGACACGAGATCCTTCGGGTGTACGTTGCCTGTGTGCTTGGCCGGGGGAGCTCCAAGTCGGGGCTGAGAGTTCGGCGAGTGCCGATGACCCCTCGAACCTGTACGGGTAATGCCGGCGTAGGGACTGGGTCAGGCCGCAAGTGTTGGCTCGCTTCAGGTTTTCCCCGCCGGCCATTCTCACAGGTCCTGGTCCCCCGCCGCACGTGACACGGAGCTGAAGCATGCTGAATCCGATCGTGGTGGGGTTCATTCTCATCGTCACCATCGCGGCCTTCACGTTCGTAGGCACCCTCCCGTTCCGGCGACACCGCCCATCGCTCGACGATCACCTCGTCTACCGGAACCGCATGGGAACCGCCTCCGGGGTGGCCACGATCACCGCCTCGGCCATCGGTGCATGGGTCTTGTTCAGTCCACCGGAAACGGCCACATGGGCAGGCGTGACGGGTCTGGCGGGCTACGCCATCGGCCAGGCCGCGCCGTTGTTCCTGCTCGCATGGCTGGGCCCTCGCTTGCGCGCGGTCTGGCCTGAAGGTTGTTCCATCGCGGAGTACGCGCATCGCCGGTATGGGCCCACGATCGGTCGTCTCACTCTGGCCATAGTCGTGTTCTACCTTTTCACCTACCTTACGGCGGAGATCACCGCCATCTCGCAGGCCGTCCGCATTCTCTCCGGCGTGCCGTTGTACTGGACCGCACTCCTGGTCACCGCCGGCACCGTCGCGTACACCACCTATGCCGGTCTGCGGGCTTCCATTCTCACCGATGCTATCCAGTTCGCATTGATCCTGCCGTTGACGATCGCCGTGTTCGTCGGCGCGGAACAACGCCTGGGCGGGATCGGCCAGCTGCTCCATCAAGTACGCTCCACCGCCCCGCAACTTCTCTCCTGGAGGCACACGCCCGGAATCTCCTTCGCCCTCACGCTCATCATCGCCATCTCCGCGGCCAACCTCTTCCACCAAGGCTTCTGGCAGCGCGTCTTTGCCTCGCAGGACGAACGCACCGCGCGGCGCGCCTACCTCCTTAGCGGCGCTCTCGCCATGCCCCTCGTGGCAATTCCAGGCTTGCTCGGCCTCCTCGCCGTCGCCCAAGGCCTCGACCGGCGCGACGCGTCCATGGCGTTGTTCGCAGTGGCCGTGCGCTCGTTCCCACCGCTACTCTCCATCGCCGTCCTCGTGCTAGCGCTCGCGTTGGTCATGAGCAGCGTAGACACCCTTCTCAACGGAATGGTAAGCGCCCTCGTTCGTGCCCACACCATGGGCCGCCCGAACGAAGATCCGCAACGCTCGTTACGACGCGCGCGCCTGCTCACAGTGGTACTCGCACTTCCCGCCGCCATCGCTGCGCGAGGCGACAGCGTCCTCTACCTCTTTCTGATGGCCGACCTCGTCTGTTCCGGCGCCGCGGTGCCCGTCTTCTATGGCCTAGCATCGAATACACATTCCGCCCGCACTGCGTTGAGGGCGACCCTCGCAGGCATCGCCATCGGCGCACTGTACTTCCCCAAGCCGGACTTCTCACCCTGGACTCCGCTGCCGGGCGCGGGAAATTTCCTCCTGAGTTTCGGCCTCGCCGTGCTCGCGTCCTCGCTGGTCATAGCGCTCGGAGCCGTCCGATGGCGGCCTCGCACCACTGACCACGGTCGGCCCGAACGCACTCCACGGCCAGTCAGCGATGGCGTCACAGCTTAAGAGGCTCGA
>CAACVY010000051.1 GCA_900661335.1 uncultured bacterium
TCTCTGCAACTCCTCCCGAAAGTCAGGCAAGACGTCGAAAGGCGAACGTGGGCTGTTACTTGTGCGCTGGCGTCTCATGACGCAGGTCCGCACGGCGTTGAGGCGCGTGCTGGATACATTGGAGGGCCGCGAGGCCGGGTCCCTCTCATTGTGGGGTGGTCGGGAGTCGCAGCTGGACTGGGTTCGGTTTTCAGCTACGTGCACCCCGCCCACGTGCTCAGAACGCCGCACGTGCCAGACGCTCACAGCGGCCGTTCGAATCCCGCGAATGGAAATTCAACACCTCGCCTCGCAAAGTTGAGGCCTTCGACTACGGGCGCCGCGCCCCAGGCTGAGGGCGGGTGCGTGTGGATGCGCTAGCGGCGCGAGTGGCGGATACGGGGTGCTGGGAAATTTAGCGAGATGAACAGTTCGTCTTGCCGCTCTACCAATCGCCAGGAGTGGGATCCCGCCGGAGCGAACAGGTCGTAAGAAGCTGGAGCTCGCACGACCACTCGCGATGCCAGGGTGGGCTCGATCCATGCGCGATCCTCTTCGGTCGGAGCTCGGTCGAGAACGATGCAGGTGGCCCGTGGATCCCAGGGAAGCGTGGTCAGGCACTCGCGTTGGCGTTCCGTTGCGGGACCCGCGAGGAGCACAGCGGTCTGCCCCCGAGCGATGCGCAACCAGAGCCCAGCGTCCGTAGACCGAGAATACGATTGCGTGGGGGATGGATGCCAAACATCCCATTCAACTCCACCGGCCCATTCGCCTCGCTGGCCGGCCGCCGTGAACTCGATGGGGATGCCGAGCGCGGCCAGTTCGTTGGTGAGCTGCCATAGGACAGTTGAACGAATCGGCCCGGGGGACAGGATGAGGCGACGGGTCGGGATACGACGGACGACCTCCAAGCTCGCTCCGGCGTGGGCAGCGTCGGCGACCGTGCACACGATGGCGTCGAGGCGGTCCACGCCTTTGGAGCGGAGCCATCGGACCAGCTGAGGCCCGTGCCAGGCGGGCCCGGGATCGACCAGATGGTCGCCGCGTTCGCCCGGGAAATTGGCCAGGATGGCCGGCGAAAGGTCTGCGGGGGCGAACGCCAAGCCGGCTCGATCGTCGATGGCCCATCTCCAAACGCCCGCTACGCCGACCGTGGCCAAGGCTATCACCAGAACCCGGCGTGGCCATCCTTGAAGAAGCCGAAGCGCAACGACGACCAGGTAGATTAGAATTATCCAACCCAATGGTGGAGCGGTCACAATCAGGCGGGCCCCAGGAATACGGAATAGGGCACGGACCAATCCCACCACCATGGCTGCCACCGCGGCGGCCGCATGGTTGAACGTTTCAGACGCCAGGGGCCAAATGCTGAACCAGATTGAGCAGCATCCCGCAAGCACGATCACGAACGCGGCGGGAATGATGATCAGGTTCCCGAGCAGCGCGCCGGGGACCACCTGATTGCTGAGGTAGACGGTTAGTGGGGTGGAGGACACCCAAGCCACGGCGGAGGCGAGGGCCAGCTGCCGAATGCGCCGGGCCATGGCGGCCCACCTGCCCTGCGCAAATTCTTCGGATGGCTCGTCCACCATGGGAGTTTCCCACTCGGCCGGCGTGGTGAGGCCGATGAGCCCGGCCACGACGAGAAACGAGAACCAAAAGCTGGATTCGGCGATTTGCAACGGGGCCCCGACGAGGATGAGCAGCGCCGCCAACGCGAGTGCAGAGGGCGCGTCGGGTCGTCGGCGCAACAAAAATGCCAGCCAGTAGACCGACGCCATGACGAATGCGCGCACGGCGCTGACCGCGGCGCCCGTGGCCAGCGTGTACAAGCCCAGCAATGGGATCAGGGCGGCGGCTCGCCACCGTTGCGGGAAGCCAAGAAACCTCAGCAACCCGGCCAACACCGCCGAAAACAACCCCACATGCAGGCCGCTGATTGCGAAGACGTGTGCGGTGCCTGTACCTAAAAACGTTTCGCGGAGGTCCCAACTCATTTCGTCGCGGTAGCCGAGCACCAGCGCGGAAACCACCGCCGCGCACTCTGGCCAGTCCTCGATGCCGCGGGTTAGGATGCGGCGGATCGCCGCGCGTTGCTGGTAACACCAAGCGACGATGTGAGATCCCTGGAAGGTTCGTTCGCGATGGACCACGCGATAAACTTGCGCAACCGGCCGCGTACGCCCGGCGCGAACCGAGGCAAGGACATGCCACACCTCGCCGTAACGAGGATCGGGTTCGTCGTGCAAAGCCGCGAACACATCGAGCACTATGTGGCGTTCGTACCACTGCCCGCCGCCGGCGGCTATGCGTTGGGTCGCGCCTCGGTATCGCCAGACTCGGACTCCACTCCCGCGTTCCGCCACGCAGGCGGGATCCGATCCAATGCGCACAACCAACTCGGCGGAGATCGGTACGCCTTGCGATGTAATGTTCCAGCCGAGATGGAGGTCCGGTGTTCGCGCGTGGTGCGCATGAGCGGCGGCTAGAAAAATGACGGCCGCATACAGGGGTAGGTCGCCGGCCCGGCCACGCACATCTAGGAACGCTGCCGCAAGCGCCGTCGCTGCGAGGCTCAGAAATCCGATGTCGTCGGGCCGAGCGGCGAGTCCAGCCCACCCCATGCCCGCTGTGACGGCCAGCGCCAGCCCGATCAAGGGCCGCCGATGAATCGGAGCAGATCCGAACTGACTCACCTTCGAGGACGGCCGAGCGGGTCCGGAAGGCGCATCGAGCCGAAGCGCTGCGGCTCGTGAAACGCTCGGCGGACCATGCGCACCGCACGCCGAGCCGCCGCATGCACGCTTTGGCCGTACGCCAATTCGGCCGCTACGGCGGACGCTAGCATACAGCCCGCTCCGTGGTCCGTCACGTTGCGAACTCGTCGAGTCCGCATCCGCACCACACGTTGGCCGTCGTACACCACGTTCTCGATGATGTCGCCGGCGAGGTGCCCACCTTTCAGCAGGACTGGCCGACCCATCCGCTCGAACAACTGCTGGGCAAGCCGGGTCAGGTTAAGATCCGTGTCACGGGGATTTCCGAGAAGCCACCGCGCCTCGAACAGGTTCGGGGTGACGATGGTGGCCAAAGGAACCAGAAGTTCCGCCATGGCCGATACGGCGCGAGGTTTCACGAGCAGCTCGCCGCCCGCGGCCACCATGACGGGGTCCACCACGACCGCCCGCGGCCGCGTCTGTGCGATCCAGTCGGCGACGGTCTCGATGATGGCGGTACTGTATAGCATTCCGGTTTTTACCACGTCGAGCCGTGCCCACCGGACCACTGCGTTCAGTTGTTCGCGCACCATGGTGGGAGTCAATGCCATGACTGCGGCGACATGGCCCGGGCTCTGGGCCGTAATGCAGGTGATGGCCGAGGCGCCGTGGACTCCCAACACCGCCCAGACTTTGAGATCCGCTTGGATACCCGCGCCGCCACTGCTGTCCGAACCGCCGATGGCCAAGGCGAGGGGCCGCGAATGGGATGGGGTCTTCATGTGGCTCACCATACCACAACGAACGCGGTTTTCCTTTACGCGGAGACCATCCACGCTCGGGATTGCACGCACCAGTGTGCCACGTTGAGCGCTGCGGAATTGCAACCGCCACTCCAACTGGGTTGCCGCCACTCGGGCGCACCGACACTGCGTACCGCTCAGATCCGACGGTGCAAAGTTCAGTGGATCGGAGCCCAGAGTTTCAAGACGGCGTACCGTGTCAGGTGAACGATACCCACCACGGCCGAGTTCCCAGCTTCTTCAGGCCGTGGTGAGCTCGCCGATAGCGCTTGCGACACCGCCGCACGCATTGTGCGGTTTCCATGCGGTCCGGAACAAATTGCCCAGATCCCTGCACTTGCAGGCGCGGCAACGGAGCGTGCACACGCTTGAAATCCCAAAGTCGAAATCAGAAGTGATGTAGACGTGGGGCGATAGGATCGACGCACGTGGGGAAATCTCTGCACACGCAACGCGGGACCCCGTGGTTGTAGGGATGTTGTCCCACCGGAAAGGCCTTCACCTGCTGATCACAAGGTCGCCGTGGCACCGCGCGTACGAGATGCGATGAACAGGGCTCGTCGGGAAAAGCGCCGGTGAGCAAACTCGAGGTCGTGCGTTAGTCCGCGCCCAGGCGACGGCGCAACGTGGCGATCGTTTCGGCGAACGCAGGGTCGTGCCGGATTCGTTCCGACACGAGCCGACACGCGTGAAGAACTGTGGCGTGGTTTTTGCCAAACGCCTCGCCGATGGCTGGCAACGACGAGCCCGTCAGCGTGCGGCACAAATACATGGCCACCTGGCGGGGCACCACGACCGTGGGCAAGCGGCGGCGTCCGGTCAAGTCGGAAATCCTCACGTCGAAGAAGTCCGCCACGGCTTTTTGGATGGTTTCGATGGACGGAGGCACACCGGCGGTACGGTCGAGGTAGCCTCGAAGGACTTGGCGCGCCATCTCCACCGTCATCGGGGTGCCCTGCAGCATCGCGTAGGCGGCCACGCTTTTCAGGGCGCCTTCCATCTTCCGAATGTTGTTCCGGATGTGCTCGGCGATGAATGCGATGACGTCGTCCGAAACGTTGAGCTTCAGCAGTTCGGCCTTCTTGCGGAGAATGGCCACGCGCGTTTCTGCGTCCGGGGGTTCGATTTGAGTGGTGACGCCCCATTCGAACCGCGAGATCAAACGCTTATCAATGCCTTGGATTTCCGCGGGGGCCCGATCGCAGGTCAGAACTATCTGCCGACCGCGGTTGTGGAGCTCGTTGAACATATGGAAGAACTCTTCTTGCAGACCGTTTTTGCCTGCGAGGAAGTGAACATCATCGATCAACAGCACGTCCACGCCGCGGTACTTTTTGCGGAACGCCACCATCCGGTTGTGTTGCAACGCTTCGATGTACTCGTTCAGAAAGGACTCTGTGGACGTGTAGCATACCACTGAAGAGCGAGACGCCTTGAGCACGTGGTGGCCGATGGCTTGCATTAGGTGAGTCTTGCCCAACCCGGATCCGCCAAAAATCAGCAGCGGATTGTAGGCGTGCCCCGGCGCCTGCGCCACCGCCATGCACGCGGCGTGCGCAAACGCGTTGGAAGGGCCCAGTACGAACGTCGAAAACGTGAACGACGGATCCAACGGAGTGGAAACGGAATCGCGTTTGGGCGCTGGCCTCGCAGGTTCGGGTGTACTTCTCGACGAAGCGGGGGACTCGCCCGTGGGCTGGGCCTGGGCCTCGCGCGTGGAAAACTGCACATCCCAATCTTGACCCGTCACGACACGCAACGCCGATGCAATCAACGCGGCGTAGTTCTCCTCCAACCACAACATGTAAAAATCGTTCGGGACCAAGAGGCGGAATCTCTTGCCCTCCGGTCCGACCGGCTCGATCACTTCCAACCAGCGACGGTACACTTCGGGTGAAACTCGCTTCGAAAGTTCCTCACGCGCCCGTGCCCAAATCTCCCCACCCTGCATGACGAGCTCCTTCGAACACGACTCCGTTGTGCCTGTTTTGTCCACAACAAAACCTCAATAAAACCCAAACAAATCCTCGGTCCAGAGGGGGTTGTCCACAACCTATTCACAACCCTCTCTCCGCCCACCCGACGGACGGAGGGTACGCTAGGGACCCGTCCAACCTAAGGCAAGCAAGCCCTGCGCGTTCGTTGGCAATTCGATTTTTTGCCCCCATATGTTGGGGCTTCGGGCCGTCAATCCACAGCATGTGGAACCTCCGTGTGCAGGCGACACCTTTTACTCGGTTTTTGGGCTCCTTGGCGACCCCCACCGCTCAGCGGTCCGGTGCGGCTGGCCAACCGGGGTTGCAAGTCACGTAAATTGAAGCAATTCACAGGGTTAGTCACGGTCAATATTTGCCCCCAGCCGAGCCAGTTTTTCGACCCAGCGTTCGTAGCCCCGATCGATCACTTCGGCGTTTTCGATGATGCTCTCTCCCCGGGCACAAAGGGCTGCGACCACCATGCCCATGCCGGCGCGAATGTCTGGACTGGCTACCCGGGTTCCGCGCAACCGAGTCGGTCCTACGATGATCACCCGGTGGGGGTCGCACACCACTACGTGCGCGCCCATGTCCATCAACCGATCCACAAAGTACAAACGGCTCTCGAACATCTTCTCGAACACCAAGGTGGTCCCTCGCGCTTGCGTGGCCATGACAATGACCAGGCTCATCAGGTCGGATGGAAACGCTGGCCACGGCCCGTCCTCAATTTTAGGGATCGCGCCATGCCACATGGGGCGCACGCGCAGCCGCGCACGTGCGGGTTGGTAGAGGCGATCTCGTTCGCATCGCCACTCGACTCCAAAGAGGTCGAATCCGCGGTGGCAAATTCGACACGCCAGCTCGTCGGGAGGATTCTGGATCGTCAGCGCTCCTCCCGTCACTGCGGCTGCGCACAAATAGCTGCCCATCTCGATGTGGTCCGGCCCGATGGTGACTTCGGCGCCGCGCAACTTCTCTCGGCCTCGCACTCGCCATCCATGCGGCTCCACAGGTTCGACGTGGGCGCCCATGGCCGAGAGCATGCGAACAAGATCTTCTACGTGGGGTTCGCACGCGGCGTTGTACAACGTGGTCTCGCACGGTTGTCCCGCTGCGACCATGAGCGCGTGTTCGGTCGCGGTGACGCTGGCCTCCTCGAGCAACACGATCGCACTGGAGGGGCTAC
Source organism: uncultured bacterium (assembly GCA_900661335.1). Lineage (GTDB taxonomy): Bacteria > Verrucomicrobiota > Kiritimatiellia > PWTM01 > PWTM01 > CAACVY01. The sequence goes on from CAACVY010000051.1 coordinate 6,665, forward strand.
CTCGGCGGCGGACGACGATTGGTGAACCCATCTGGGTGTGAATTCCGAGTGCCGCCAATGCCGACACGTGCGCGTCGAGGCGGCGGCGTCCGATCAGATCCCCGCCCGGAGCGTAGAGTCGCGCACAGCCCAAACGCAGGGCCAGCGGCCCCGCCAACAACATTGAAGCTCGAATTCGACTGCACAGAGATTCGGGCAACCGGCGGCGCCGTGGTTCACGAGCCCACAGGCGAACGGTGGCACCGGACCGCTGAACTTCCACGCCCACCCACGACAGCAGCTCCAACATCACCGCGACGTCGAGGATGTCGGGCACGTTGTGAAGCACGACCGGCTCATCGGTGAGTAGCGATGCCGCCAGCATTGGCAGTGCGGCGTTTTTATTCCCGCTGGGCCGGAATTCTCCCGAGATTGGGACGCCACCTTTGATTCGTACGCGCGCCATACCTTTCATCTTAGCCGGTTCGCCGAACCGCCGCGAGGTGCACTCCATCGCGCGGTCGAATCGCGCGAGCCATGCCGCGCGCGGGAACTCCGTGACTCCGCCGCCGCCGAACGCAGAACGCATCACGCCCCTGCACCTTCTGCTCGCGGTTGGCGCCCGAGGTGGTGTATCGCGCTCCATCGAAAGTCCTTGCGTTTCGTTCTCAACCTCCGCAATGGCGCCGGCAGACTCGTCTGCCGCCGTCCAAGCTTTGGACGAACCCGCGGGGGAACTATCCAACCCGTGGAAAAACCTCCGCACGGTGATGTGACACTCGACGCGAATCGGGGGCGGACGCGGTGGTTGTACGACGTGATCGGGAACCTAACGACGGTAACGGACGCCATGGGGCGCGTGTACCAGATTTGGGTATGACCGATTGGGACGCAGGGTCTGCCGGAAGTATCCCGGATGGGGCGCGGGAAAAGTCCGACTATGACCAGGTGGGGAACTGCCTCTGGTGGTGGTCCGGTTTGGAGCGCGGTTACGGTTGGAGTACGACGGTCGAACCAACTCGTGAGCAGTAAATGGGCCGAATAGGGGAGATAGCCTAGATCATGCTAAAGAAATGGGTTGATGCGTCGTTCCATATCGAGGCTCGTGACCGGGCCGTGCCCTGGAAAGACCCGAGTCGAAGCTGGCAGATCGAGAAGGCGGCGCAAGGAGAGCTGCAACTGCTGAGGATGACCCCCCGGTAAGTCCGTGCGCCCAACGCTTCCGTGGAATAACGTGTCGCCTGTCCAAAGGCAATCTTCGGACGGCACGTGGTAGCAAACGCCACCTGGGGTGTGCCCCGGCGTTGCGATCACTTTCCAACGCAACCCGGCGAGCTCGAATTCATCTCCGTCCTGGACGTGCCTCTGGTCGCGCGCACCCACCGGGTCGGGAACGGAGTACCAGGGCGGAATCGTGTTGACGTCACTGAATGCCCACACCGCATCGGCGGGGTGAATGTAGACCGGTACCGACCAGCGACGTCGCACCGACGCCACTGCGCCGACGTGATCCACATGCCCGTGCGTCAGTAAAATCGCTTCGAGAGCTCGGCCGCTACGCTCTACCGCGGCCACGATACGATCGGCGTCCGCACCGGGATCCACCAGCACGACTGTCTGCGATGGGTCCGAGGCGATCAAATAGCAGTTGACCTCGAATGGTCCAACGACGAGTACTTCATGGTACATATGACCAAATTGCCTCAATTGGGTTGGATCGTCGAGTGGTTCGCCCCCAGCTGAGGCCTGCACTTCGGTTTGGATGACCGCAGCCGGCGTAGTGCGGAATCGTTAACGGAACCGCATGGCACCAGGAACTGCGTGGGCGCACGGATTTTTCTCCTCGGAGCTCTTCAGCGAACTATAGCGGCCTCGAGCCGAACGCCCCCGCGCACATGGGCGCGGTCCGAAGTGGCGGAGCGCCGCGCAAGGCTCGTATGGGACCTGTGAAAACCGCCTGGCGGACTAAGATGCGCCGGGAATGGGTTCGTCAGGACGGAGGGGCCGCCATCGGATGTTGCGGAACTCGATGGTTGCGGAGCCGTGTTTCCCTTGCAGGCCGATCCGTCCTTTGGAAGGTAGTTCCGCCGGTGCGCGGCTCAGCCATGGTGGCGCCTCGCTGCCGTCGAGATTTCGATTCGCCGAAGTCCACTTCCGCATGTCCATATCCGCGGAAACTTCGCCGTTCAAGAGCACCACGATCCTCGGGCCGCGCGCATAAATGGTCATTCGGTTCCATTCCCCGGCGGGGTGGATGCGGACCGGCCGAGGCGCCAGGCGCCCAAAGATTCCGCCGCATTTCCAAGTTGGCGGTACGTTGGCCCACTTGGGTGCTGCATCGTCGAGGATCTGCACCTCGATGGAGTTCGGAATCCAATTGCGAGTGTCGCTGCAGTAGAGAATGACTCCACTGTTCGCAGCTGGCCCGCAGCGGAACTCCAAGTCCAGGACGAAATTTTCGTACTCGTCTCGCGTCCAAATGCACTCATCGCGGTCGGCGGTCAGGATGCCATCGCGGACCGTCCAAACGCCGGCGGGGGCGTCGGCGTTCGACAGGTCAGGGGCAAACAACGGTTTCCAGTCCTCCTCCGCGGCCCATACCGTCGCGCCAACGAACATCGCCCATAGCCAGGTCACTCGTGCCGTGGTTGTCCGTTTCATGGTGCACCTCCGTTGGGTCGCCGACGGGCGGCGATGGACGAGAGAGTATGGCAGCTTTGCGTTTCTTGCAATTCTTGCGCACTTCGGGAATTGTTCCAAAGGAGTTGGGCGATGAAATGGGTACGACATGACTGGGGCCACGTTCCGGTGATGTCCTGGTGCGAGCCGTTGGATCCCAAGGCGGCCGAACAGGCGGCCAACCTGGCTCGCCACCCGGCCGTATGGCGCCATGTGGCGCTCATGCCCGATGCCCACGTCGGGTTCGGCATGCCGATCGGCGGGGTGGTGGCGTGTCCCACGGACATCATTCCCAACGCGGTGGGCGTGGACATCGGCTGCGGGATGCGCGCCGTACGTACGAATATTCCCGTCGAGCGCATAACCCCCGAGTTGATCCGGGAGATTTTGAAGGACTTGAAGCGGTGGGTACCGGTCGGTGAAGGGCATGCACACCGGGATCGGCAAGCTTGGGAGCGGTTCGAGTTCATCGAGGGGCTGGACGAACGGCCGGGCTGGTGCGATCGAGAGACGTGGGACCTCGCGCAGCGCAACCTGGGTACGCTCGGGGGCGGCAACCATTTCTTGGAGTTGCAGGCCGGCGATGATGGCCGCGTATGGTACATGATTCACTCCGGTTCGCGAAACTTGGGGCTGAAGATCGCCAACTACTATCACCGGCGGGCCCAAGAGTACTGCAAGCGGAATCGGATCGAGCTGCCGGACCACGACTTGGCGTGTTTGCCGGTCGAGTCGGAGGATGGCCAACGCTACATCCGAGACATGAACTTCGCGCTGGAGTACGCGCGGGAAAACCGTCGGCGTATGAGCCAACGGTTCCGCGATGCGATCGCCCGCCATGTACCCGAGGCGGAATTTGAGCCGGATATTGACGTCCACCACAACTACGCGGCGCTCGAGGAGCACTTCGGTCGCAAGGTGTGGGTGCATCGGAAAGGGGCCACCGCGGCGCGCCGAGGGGAGACTGGGATCATTCCCGGGAGCATGGGAACGCCGTCGTACATCGTCCAAGGGCTCGGCAATCCGGACTCGTTCATGTCTTGTTCGCATGGGGCGGGTCGCGTGATGGGGCGCTTGGAAGCTTGCCGGACGTTGAGTCGAGAGGAAGCCGACGCCGCCATGCAGGGAATCGTGTTCGATGGGTGGAAGCGCCTAAGCGGCGTCGGCAAACATCGCGACTTGGCCGGGCGCTATGACCTTGAAGAGGCGCCTCAAGCCTACAAACCGATCGAGCAGGTGATCGAGGCCCAGACGGATTTGGTCGAGCCTGTCTTGCGCCTACGACCCTTGGGCGTTGTGAAAGGCTGAATTGCACAGCTCGGCGGGCTCGCGATTCGCCCCTCGGCTGCGTAGATCGCATGGCCCAACGGGTGGTGGGGTTGCCATGGGCTTCCGATGGGCACTATGGACGCCGACGGACTCCATGGACTTGGTGGACGCTTGGGGCGGTCAAGTGGCGCGAAGCGACACGGCGATTTCGTCGCACTGTTGCCCCGAGGTATACTGCCGGCGCGTTGAAGCCGTCTCACTCATGCAGGAGCTCCATTTCGGCAGCATCCGCGCCGGCCGGCCGACGGGGATGGTACGGACTGGGCGCTGGGCTGGGCTTCATCGCGGCGCGGTTCATCTTCACTCCTCTGCGCATCAAGGTGCTGACCCTGGTCACCACGCAGGAGATTTACGGGAGCTTAATGGTGGCCAGTTCAACGATGGCGGTGGCCTCGCTGGTGGCCTCGGGAGGTGTCTTCGAGTTCATTTTGCGCAAACTTCCTGGCCGGGCACCGGCGGAACAGGCACGCATCGTTCGCGCGCTGGTGGAATTTTTGCTGGCCGTCGCGCTCGCCGTGGCGATCATCGCGTGGGTAGTCCTTCGTGTCTGGCCACCGCGAAAACTGGACCCCTCGTTATTGGTATGGCCCTCGGCGTGGGCGGGGTTGATGGCAGCTTCCATTCTCTATCTTGGTTTTGTCTTCGTTCTGTTCAGCACGGGCAGTCCAGGCCGGGCACGTGCGTTGCAGGTACTCGGGACGGACCTCTGGTTTCTCCCAGTCGCCGTCGTGGCTGCGTGGGGAGCGTCCGAGTCGCTCCGCTTGGAATGGGCCTGGTTGGTCTGGTGGACGGGCGTGGTGGGACTCGGCCTCGTCTGGACCGCACCACTGGGCTGGCTTCGGGCACCCGCAGAGCGCGCCGCAGTGAGAGAAGCCGTCGCGTTTGGCGTTCCCTTGTTGCCCATGGTGGTAGGGGATTGGCTATTTCGAGTCGCTGATCAATACGTGTTGTTGGCGGTCCAGGACGTACGCACGGTTGCGCTGTACGCGTTGGCGGTCAACATCGCCATGGTGGGCTATTTCGTAGGCACGACCATTCTCGACCTGAAGACGGTGGAGTTCTACCGACAGCGGAACCAGCTTGCGGCGAGCGGTGCAACAGGCGTGGTGCCGCTGCCGCTGCGGCGCAGCTTTACCGCCATGGTACGGTGGGCGTTGGTCGTGGGTATGGCCGTCGCGGGGCTGCTACTGACTTCCGGACGACCCTTGGTGCGCTGGTTAAGCCGTCCCGACTACGTGCCCGCCGCCGACCTGTTCCCGTGGGTCGTGGCTCAGCCGACGCTGTTCATGCTCAACCTGATCGGTGCTCGAGTGCTCGCTTCACAAGGACGATCCCAAGAGGTGGGTCTTCTGACGTTGATGGCGCTCGTCGTTTGCGTGGTGTGCAACGTGCGATGGGCACCCACGATGGGCGCACGGGGAACGGCGCTGGCGAACCTCACAGGCCTTACGATCTTGTTGGCAGCCTGGATGCTGCGGTTAGACGTGCGCCGTTGGTGGTCGTGGGCGGAGTTTCGCCTCGGCCGTGTGGCAACGTTCGCCGCGGTGCTGTGCATGACAGTCGTCGGGGCATCGCATGTGCAGGCGCTGGGCCCGACTGGAACCTTGGCGGCCACGTTGGCGATCACCGCCACGGCGGCGTTGCTCACGCGGTCGGTCACCTGGTCGGAGTTGTCCGGGCAATTCTAACGGGAGGACGAAGTCCAGCATGACGTCGCTTGATCCATCCTTTCTTCGCGAGCGAGTGGTGGCGGTGGTTGTGGGATACCATCATCCCGACGACACGATCGAATGTTTTCGCAGTCTGGCCGTCTCCCAACCGTGCGCGCCCAGGCTCCTGTACGTGGACAACGGGAGCGAGGAGTCCGAATGCCGCGCGGTTTTCGATGCGGTGCCCCAGGCGCGCGTACTGCGTCTTCCTCGGAACGTGGGCATTGGACGGGGATTCAATGTTGGGCTGGCGGACGCACTCGCCCACGACGCTGAACTGGTGTTGATGCTGAACAATGACGTGGTGGTGGATCCCGAGATGGTCGCCGAACTGGGCACGACGGCGTTGCGTGAGCCGACGGCGGGTATTTTGGTTCCGAAGATCTACTACCACGCGGCTCCGAACCGCGTTTGGTCGGCCGGCTCGCGGTATCGTCGGTGGCCACCCACGGTCGTTTTACGTCGGACGCGCGGCCCAGACCGCGGCCAGTGGGACAACTCCACCGACTTAGAGTTTGCCACGTTCTGCATCGCGATGTTTCGGCGGGAATGTTTGTGCGAGGTGGGCCTGCTGGACACCGACTACCACGTGTTTCAGGAGGATTACGATCTTTGCATCCGCGTGCGCGCGGCTGGGTGGCGTGTGCGCTATGTCCCGTCGGCCCGCGCATGGCACAAAGTCTCCTTGTCCACCCGCGGCGGTTCCCGGAACTCAGAGGCGTGGCGGCTGTATGGGCGTAGCGAAGCGTTGTTTGCTCGCAAGCATCGGGATTGGCCATGGCTGACCGGCTGGGTCCACCGCGTGTACGTGCTCGCGCGCATGCTGGCGGAGGGCAAGCCGTACGGATGGCGGCCGTTTCGCGCAGGCTACCGAGAAGGGCTGGCCGCTTCGCTCCACCCACCTCCTCGTTGGGGAGAACCCTTGAACGACACTCCAGAAGTCTGGCGCGATTGGCCTTCCGCTCACACTACAGCCGACGGGGCCTTGGACAATCCATAATCCTAGCGTCGCGTCGTGCCAATCGGCCACGGTTCAATGGAAAGGCCAGGCTCAAAGGAACCGCCGGCGGCGCGAGCGTTGTCGCACCGCCAATCGGGCCAGACCCACCCCGGCCAATGCGAGGGCCACAGTGGACGGCTCTGGAATCACTTCAAATGTAATGCCTTCGCCGGCCCCGACATACTGGGCGGGCGACTGACCTCCGAATAATTCGTCTCCGCTGACGAGAGTCCAACTAGTCATCCAGTCTCCCACCTGATTGCCGTAGATAATCTGAAACTCTCCAACACCGCGGAACGTTCCAAAGTCCACATCTCGGTACAAGTCCTCAAAGCCCTCTTGGCCGTTCCAGAGCCATAACTGGTTATGCACCGTGCTATCTTCACTGCGGTACTCGACAACCTTGAGGTCGGCGGTAGAATCCCAATTCCAGACAAATCGAAACTGCGGCGGGATCTGAGATGGGCGTGTTTCGAGCTCCGGCCGCAGAGGTGGCGGGAAATGTCGGTCCGCGTCCAGGTCGGAAAGCTCGAACGAGTAGGTGGTTTCATCCGAGCTCCGAAGGATCCGCAACGAGTACGTACCACGAAACAGAGCATTAAAGTCGTCGATCGTATCCGCGCCGTTTTCGAATCCGGCTTCGCCGGTGTCCGGATCGACCCAAAGAGAGGTCCAGTCAGAGTCACCCTGTCGACGGTAGTATGCCTCGCTAACTCCTTCTACGCGCATAACGAAACCGCCACGGTATCCCTCAAGCCCATTTTGGGAAAACCACACTGCATACACAAACGCATCGTTCGCTCGCGCGGCTAGACTAGTAGCACACAGGCCGATCCAGATCAGATTTCGCGTTCCTCTCATGGTCTCACCTCGTGGGCCTTGTGATGCTTATGGCGAGGAGTGTACTAATTGTTCGGACATGTTGCTACGGGGACAATTTGCCCGGCGGAAGTGCGAAAGCGTGGTTCCTTGATGCAAATTATCCACCTCCCACAGCTGTCTCCAAACTTCTGAGCATTACCTTCGCCGCCGTCTACTTGCGCGGATATTCGTCCCACTCTTTTTGCGTCAGGATCGAGCTTTTATCTTTATCGGCCTCCCGGAAGATGCGGCGCAACCGGGTGAGATCTTTCGCGGGCATGGTCGCGGCCTTTTGGGGATCTCGGCCCTCCGCAATCGCGTGGGCCTTCAAAAACTCGTCCCACGTCACGCCGCCATCGCCGTCCAGATCCAACTGAGCGAACGTGAGCGCTGGACGCCGCTTCGAATCCGGACTTGGGGCCCCCGGAGCTCCCGGAGGACTAGGATCCGGAGGAGACTCCCGTTCCTGTGCCCATGTCTGGAGGATGGCTGCGATGAACGCGATCAGGAGTCCGACTTGCCGGGCCGACATCGATCGTCACCTCCTGGCAGATACACTAAGCCCGACCGCCGAACTGTCAACTGCAGGTGTGTCATCGGCCCAAGAGCAGTTCGGCCTGACGGTAGAGCTCTGAGTTATGCGCGCCACACATGTAGCCGTACCCGTACGGTCGGGAAAATTTGTGGGCTCGTTCCGGTCTGGTTCACCGCAGTCGGCCGTCAAGGTCACGGTTGGCCCCAAGGCCGCCAGAGGTCCACCTACCACACGCGAAACGTTGTGGGACTGGATGGCCAGGATTCGAACGGGCCGGGAGCGGGATTGTCCCGATTGCGTGGAATGCCCAGATAATCCGCCACTAGTTCCAGTGGCGTGCCGTCCGGGTTCTCAAACCGCGCCTGGGGTACTGCGGCCATGCCCAATAGATCGGTGGTGACCAACGGCCGCCGCGCAGCGGTCCGCCAAGCCGGATCGAATACGACCTGAATCCACCAGGTCCCGTTGGTTTCTGTTAGCTGCCACTCCGCAGGGGCAGCTTGTACGACCGGCGAAGTTTCGTGCACGGAGGGTCGAGCTCCACCGGCGAACACGTTGCCGGCCATGCGCACGGGTCGCGCGGCTGTGTCGTAGACCGCCAGCCCCGTCCCGCCGAGAAAGAGGTTGTTGAAGAAGCGATGGTCGCCGCCTTCGATCACCGAGAGCCCTCCGATTTTTGTCGAGTGCGGTTCATGCCACGGTGTCGCTCGCTTCAGCTCAGGTCGGGCCTCGAGGTGGCCCGTGAACAAGTTGTGTGCAAAGGCCCCGCCTTGAGACCAATCCCGAAGATTCCGACGTGAGAGCAAAAGGTTGTGGTCCACGAGGAACGGACCGTGGTTCACTTCGAGGAACAAGTCTTCCTTCTCGTCGTTATCGTGTAGCAAGTTCGCCGTGACGCGCGCGCCTTGAGCCATCCAGTCCAACCAGATCCCTCGGTTGCAGCGGAAGATGTGGTTGCGAGCGAGTACGCAATCAATGGCGCCGTGGAGTTTGATGCCGGCTTGTTCCGCACCTCCGAACCGGCGGCGGACGTGGATGTCGTGGATCACGTTGCCCTCGATCCGGCTGAATGCGCCGCCCAAACTGCCGACAATCCCGGCCTGTTCGCAATGCGAAATATGGTTTCCCCGCACAATATGATGACCAATATGTTCACGGGTCCATGGGATCGAATGAGCCAGAGCTCGCTCGATGGTCTTCACGTAGCCCTCGGCGGTGTCCGCTGAGGTATTGTCGAACTCATCGCCGTACTTTCCCAGCGAGATTCCCACGCAAATGGAGTGGCTGACCACATTGCTCTCGATGATCCATCCCTTGCTCCAGTGGGTGCCGATGACCCCAATTTGCTCGGCGGTGGGCGGGGCCCACTGGGTAGCCGCGTGGCGAAGGATCAGTCCCCGAACCGTGATGAAGTTTCGGCCCGGCCGGTCTGGGTAGAACACCACCGGGCGCACGTTGACCTCCACCAAGCGTTGGTTCGGATCCACCCCTGGAAATTCTGCCCACACCGTCGTACCGCTCTCGGCGACTTTGGCGTACCATCGTCCGATCTTTGGCGACGATGGCGACGACGTGTGGGTGGGGGCGGGGTTTGTGGGCCATAGCTGTTCCAAAGAATCCGCGGGCTCCAGCCACTCGCCATCGAGGTAGACTGCACCGCGGGTATGCACGCGACCGCGAGCATTGAACCAATCGCCTCGGAGTGGTTCCGCGAACGGGTTGAACGATCCAAAAAACGATGGCGGCAGCGTCACGCACCACACATCGCCGGTCACCCGACGCCAGCCTGTGACGGGTTCGGAACCTCGAATTTCCACACGCTCCCCGGGCGCGGCTTGGTACACAATCCTCCGTTCGTCCGAGTCGCCCCCGCGCGGGGGATTGACGCGTTCTCGGTAGATGCCTCCGTGGATGACGACCGCGTCACCCGGCTGGGCCATATCGGCGGCCCGCTGAATGGTCTTCAATGGCGAGTCGGCCGTGCCGGAATTCGCGTCGTTGCCGGTGACTGCGACGTGATATTCGCGCGCCCAAGCCTGACCCGCACACCCCAACACTACCAAGGCGATGCTCCGCCACATTGTGGGTCTCCTTGCCCTACTTAGGTAACTGCCATGGCACCATAACATCCTGCACCACCGCTGAGCAACTTCGTGCAGCCCCTATCCCGAACGTTGTGGTTGAGGAACAGTACTCGACCTCGGTCCGTCAGAGTCCAGTGAGGCTCAAGGATGGCATGGACGCTTTGAGCATTCCACCGGATGGGCTGGCGGGAGGTCGTATGGTTCTCGGTAGCTCAGTTTGTTACGGTGACCACCGTGGCCCCGTGAGGGTGGAAAACGCGATGCGAACCACGCGGTGCGCTGAGGGGATGGGAGGCCAACGTGTTGATGCAATTGGTGTGGCATCCGGCTGCCTATGTCGGCACGGTGGATGCTCATTTGAACAATTGTCTCAGGACCACTGTTCGGATGCGACTTCCCACGAGAGACTTTGCGCGGACAGCCATCTACCTGCTCGGAGGATGCTGCCGCCACTGAGTACACGCAATGGACTGCAGTGGCACCCGCGGCAGGAGCATGGTGGCCGCTGGGCCGAGGCCGAGTACTCAGGATGACGGATGGATCCGAACCTTGGCGTGCCCGCTGGTCTGCATCGGCCCTGGGTTGGATGCGGTTCAGGCCCGGCGTATACTTGTCCACCGTCCGCAGGTACCTTGGGATCATGTACCACATCCGCTTTTTGAATGGCCGACTCCGTGGACGCGTTGTGCGGGTGGATGAACCCCTCATCACGATTGGTGCGGGACCCAACTGCGCGGTGCGGATCACCGAGTCCGGCGTGGCCGATTGTCACCTTCAGTGCCAGCACGAAGGCCGCAGCCTGGTGTTGGTGCGCCTAGGGCCCGCGCCGGTGACGGTGAATGGCCGGGTCTTGGAGATCGGCGAGGCCGTCGCTGTCCGTCGCGCGCGCGTGGAGTTGGGCAGTGTGCAGTTGAGATTCGAGACTTCGTGGCGACGAAGCCTCCCCCGCACGGCACGCAGCGTGAGTGCCCTCGAAGTGCTGGCGGGCGTTGGCCTGGCGCTCGTCCTGGGGGCGGAAGTTCTGTTGATTCACCATGCGGCTACCGAGAGCCGCGCCGTGCGGGACGCAGTCGAGCGCGCGCGGGCGGCGGCTGCTCGTTCGACGAATGAACTCGACGCCACCGAGTCTGGCTTCCTGCCGAAGGAGTTGGAGGCTCCGTTGCCCGCGACGAATGCCTCCGTTTCGGCACGGTCGAACGTCGTGGAGATTGTGCCTCCATGAGGGACCGTTCCCGTTGGCCGATTTGGACCTCCGCTCCTCCTCCGCTGCCGGCGAAGCCGTGGCAGGCGGGGTACTACGCGATGTTTTCCAGCGAGTGGAACGGTATCACAACCGATCCTCGCTGGATGCGCGTACCCGTGGACGACCATGTCGTACACCGGGGCGATGGTGTGTTCGAGACCTTGAAGTGTGTGCAGGGTGCGATTTACGCGCTGAAGCCCCACTTGGACCGCCTCGAACATTCGGCGAAGGCCATCGGGCTTTTTCTGCCGGTCAGCCTGGATGAACTCTCTGAGATCGTTCAGGCCACCGTGCGCGCCGGCGGACGCCACGACTGTTTGATTCGGATTCTGCTCACTCGCGGCCCCGGCGGGTTTGGCGTCGATCCGGCCGAGTGTCCGGCGCCGGGGCTCTACGTGATTGCGTATCGGCTGGCGCCGCCCTTTATGGAGCGACATCCGGAGGGTGCACGCGCGGCCACTGTGGATGTGCCCCTCAAGCCCGGTTGGCTGGCAACGGTTAAAACGTGCAACTACCTGCCGAACGTTTTGATGAGAGCAGAGGCGGCCCGGCGTGGCGCGCATTTCCCAATCGTCTACGATGAACACGGCCACCTGGCCGAAGGGGCCACGGAGAACTTGGCGGTGGTCACGCGCGACCGGTGTCTTGTGTTGCCTCGACCGGGTCGGATTCTCGAGGGCATCACGTTGCAGCGGGTGATCGAGCTTGCAGAGGAGAGTCGTCGCGAGGGTGTTCTGCGTGAGGTAGCGCGCAGGAACATCCCACGCGGCGAGGTCCTCCAAGCCGCGGAGATTCTCGTGCTCGGAACCTCCCCGGACGTGACTGCGGTAGTGGAATTGGACGGCCAGCCAGTGGGCGAGGGACGTCCGGGCCCTGTGTGGAAAGATCTTTCTGAGCGATTGCGGCGCGACCAGTTGGAAAACTCGAGCTTGCGTACGCCGGTGTTTTGAGTACGAGCCTCGCAGGTTCCGCTATAGGGCACCGCTCGCTCCGGTGAGTGCCAAGACCAGAGACACG
>CAACVY010000050.1 GCA_900661335.1 uncultured bacterium
CGGGGCTCTCCACAACGCGCCATTCGAGGATCCCGCCCGAGAAGTTGGGCTGGAGCTGCACCGCGATGCGCAAGCCATCGGTCGTCACCGGCTCGAACTCCAGGCGATTGAACCGATGGAGTTCCGTCCCTGGCGGGGTCTTCGCGGCGACTGGCCGCCACGTGCCATTGGCGCGATAGAGCAACCGCCACGACGCAGGCACGCGGCACGCTCCACGGCCCGTGTCGTCGAACCAATATACCTCCACCGCCGTCACGCGGAGCGGACGGTCCCACTCGTACTGAATCCACTCCGGTGTGCCACGGTGATCCCACCAAGTCATCCGGGGGATGGACCCATCGCCGGAGCTGGAGGGTTCGATCCCATCGCGAACGGCGTCGGGTGTGTCGTGGGCATGGCAGTGCGAGGCGGACACACGTGCGCGGGAGGCCGGCGTGGGCGGCGGCAACGGTCGGGCTGCCTCGCGGCGAGCAGGAATCCACACCGTCATCTCGTTCGGTCCGCGGTGGCACCACAAGTGGTATGGAATGGCGAGCATCTGCACGTCGGATTCGGTGACTTCGCCGGACAGGGTCGTGGCCCGTGCCTTCGCTCGCGCACGCACAAGAACACACCCATTCCAGCGCGTGGGGTCGAACGCGGCGTGCAAGGGTTCCTCGGGCGGTAACCAGAGGTGTCTCACATGGCTGCCGGGGTGGTCGGCGCCTTCGATCGCATAGACGATGGGCCCCCGCTCGATGGCGACATGGTCGCGATTGGACTCCACAGCGGCATGGGCAATGACTCGCCTGGGGCGCATGGGCAGGTTCAACTCGACGCGGTCCCCCGCCCTCCAGGTTCGGAACCACCGCGCATACCCGCGCACGAGCGAGTCCAGCGCAAGTGGCTGGCCGTTCAACCGTGCGGTGGGCGGTTCGGAATCCACATCGGTGTAGCGATACAAGTCGCTCGGCACGGGCTGGTTACGCACCCAACCCGGAATCCGCACCCAAAGGCCCATGGCCAGTGGGCGGGAGGGTTCGATCCGAATTTCCACCGAGCCATCCCAGGGATAGGAAGTGACTTGAGCAACGCGGACGGTCTCTCCGCCGACCGTCAACACTGCCTGGCTTTCGCCGAACAAATGCACGTACACTGCGTCGGGTCCGGTGGAGTACACCCACGCGCCGATCTGCGGCATGATCCGAGCCACGTTCACCGGACAGCATGCGCAACCGAACCAGGGCTGTCGTTCTGGGCGTCCGTGATTGAACGGACGGCGCCCATCGCTGGCCAACGGGTTGGGGTAGAAGAACCGGTCGCCGCTGAGCGAAACGCCAGAGAGAAACGCGTTGTACAGGATGCGCTCGAGCACGTCGGCGTAGCGTGCGTCGGGATCCAGTTGAAGCAGCGCGTGGCAGAACAGCATGCCTGCAATTTGCGCACAGGTTTCGCAGTAGGTGGCCTCGTTCGGGAGTTCGTAGCGATCGCCAAAACTTTCGCCGGCCGCACGTGCGCCTAATCCGCCGGTGATGTACAGCTTGTGGCGCACGATATCCTCCCACAATCGAACGGCGGCGGACTTCCAACGCGGGTCGTCGGAGTACGCAGCGTACCGGGCCATGGCCGTGTAGATGTAGCCGGCGCGAACGGCGTGACCGACGGCCTCGTTTTGCTGGAGCAATGGCTGGTGGTCTTGGGCGTAGGCGCCGTACAACGAATGGGTCTCCGGCCGACCCCGCAGATCCATGAGGTGGCGCGCGGTGTCCAACCACGTTCGATCGCCCGTGGCCTCGAACAGCCGAATCAATCCGATTTCGATTTCCTCGTGGCCCGAGGGCCACCCTAGGCCGTCGGGCTTCCAGAGCGAAGCCACTAACCGCGCGTTGCGCAACGCCACATCGAGAAGATTGGTCTTCCCGGTCGCCTGCCAGTGCGCCACCGCCGCCTCGTACAGATGACCAACGTTGTACAGCTCGTGGCTGTCCTTCAGGTTCGACCATCGCTCGCGACCCGACATCCGCGGCATTCGTTCGGGGGGAAGCAAGCGCCGGGCGGTGTAGAGATACCCATCCGGCTCCTGGGCCGCTGCGATCCAACTGATGAGTTGATCGAGGTAACGGTCCAGTTCAGGATCCGGCTGCTGGGCGAGCGAATACGCGGCTCCCTCGATCACCTTGTACACGTCCGAATCATCGAACGGAATTCCCTGAAACGGACCTGATTCGAGCCCGCCGGCGCGGCGGAAATTCGCGATCCGCCCAGTGTCTTCGCACCGCCGAAAACAGTACGGGATCGTCACAGCGCGGTTCGTGGCTTGCCGCGCCCCCCAGAAGCCCCCCAGCCGCACCGCAGAGATCGACGGGGAGTGGAGCGGTTGCGCCGTCGTGTACAGGGTGCCCAGCGTGAGGAACATCCCGGCGAACGAGTACTGCATGCTGGGCTCCTGTCTCAGGTGGACTTGGGTTCGGGGGACAGAGGCGCCGAGGCGTCCTCCGGCCCATGCAATGCGAGGCCGTACAGCCTCGCGAGCGATATGGCGGTCCGCCCAAAGTCCCCGAGAAATAGCACCGGATGGGGGCCTGGGTACATGGACGTGACATCTCGCACGTGGTCCCACCGAACCAACACGCGCGTGGCACACCCACCGGTCGGGGGCGCTTTGGGCGATCCCAGACATTCGCCAACGCGAACGTCCAACCGTGCCTGCCCGCTGTGGTATTTGAGCAGCGTGACGCGCTCGCCCCGCGGCCACTCCACATCCACGGCCAACGTCCGCGGCAATTGGTGGAAGAACGGGCGGAACGCGTACGGCCGCTTGGGCCCCGAGGGGCCTTCCAGCTGCAAGGCGCACGTACAATGCGCGCCGAAGTAGTGGTTGCGTTCGGTGTCGAACTCCGGATTGTGCTGAAAGCCGGCCCGCCGGAACGCCGTTTCGCCGAGCATGAGGGTGAGCGTCGCGTTCAAGTCGTTCTCGCAACCGCAGGGAGTCAATTGAGCGTTGTGCAACGCAAAACTCAAGCAGGGCTTGCGATGTTTCAGGAACAAACACTCGATGGTGATCGCGTCGGCCTCGTAGTCCTTCATCAGCGCCGCCACCGTGAGGCGGGCGCGCATGGCGTCCCGCAGCGCGGTCGGCTCTAAGTTGCCCACCCACTGGGCCCGCGACCGGAGGCGCTCCACGAAGGCCAACTGGTCGGACGTGGGCTGAGTTCGGTCGAACCGCTGGTTGAACTGCTCAGCCGAAATGGTGGTGATCCGCGTGCCCCACAGCGGCTCGCGAGTCACTTGCGTTTCGCTGATCCGCCCCGCCACGCGCAGTAGGTGCGCCCGCCGCATGAACGCTCCGGTGTAGACCGCACGCAGACCCGCTTCGACGGCATCCCAGTGTTCGATCGAGTGCACATAGTCCGCGCGCGGCAGTGCGCGGAACCGCTGGACCCACTGGACCTGGTGGTTCGACCCGACGGGATGGTAGATGAGCACCGGGCCCGCCCAGCGTTCGGCCAGCGCAAGTACCTTCGGGCTGAAGCTATTCCAGAAGTTGACCAACAGCAGAGCGTCGGGCGGATCTTTCTGGACTTCCGCCAGCCACGCATCCATCGCGGCCGTGGTGTGGAGCGGTACAGGGTGCCAGGTCAGTTCCACACCCAGGTCGCGCGCGCGAGCCCCCACCGTGGCAATGAATTTGGCGCGTTGCTGCTCGGGTTCGAACTGGTTCCCAGGCCACGTAAACCATTTCTCCCGCGCCCAAGAGTCTTCGCATTGCCCGGCCAAGACGACTTCCGCCGGCGGGTAGAAAAACGCCCCACGGATGCGTGCCATCGTGCGCAAGTTTCGCAGATCCGAGGCGAACATCGGCCCCGGGCTCCGACATCCCAGCATGTAGCAAGACGACACACATCCCAACGTCCCACACACGAACTGGCGGCGCGTCCAGGCGGTCATGGTGCGGCTCTCCTTGTGGGATGACCTAGCAGGGCCTCCGAGCCATGTCAACCCCGAGGCGCTAGTTGCGCGAGGTCTTGTTCCGCGACTATAGTGACGGTTGTGAATACGCCGGTCCTTTGGTGGGTCGGATTTTCGGAGGCCGACCGTTCGTTGTTGGAGCCGGACGCGGTGCCAGGCGAGCGGCCTCCCCCGATGATGAATTTGCCAAGCGTGAGCGCGGCCGGCGCGCTGCTGAGCTCGGGGGAGGTCCCGCCCCTGATCGTGGTGGCGGGGAATCCGGAACGGCCAGAGGTGCAAGCATTCTGCAAGCAAGTACGGTCGGTGGATCCGGATAGCCGTTCGCTGTTGCTCGTGGCCACCACGGACCCGGTGGCCGAATCCGTTCGAGCCGACCTGGCGCGGATCGGTATCGAGGTGATCCAGTGGGCTCGGCGGGACCCGGCACCTGCGCGCGCCTTGTTGGGAGTTTTGTTGCGGCACGGCAGCCGGTCGGCCGTACACTCGAGACGGGAACGCGCACTTCAGAAGGTTCTTCTGGAGCGAACCAGCCACCTTTGGGAAGCGGAGGAACGGTATCGAATTCTGGTCCAAGAATCCCCGGATGGCATCGTCGTGCTATCTCCGGATGGCGTCATCCTGGACGCCAACGCGGCCGCCCAACGATTGATGGGGGTGAGCGAGGAGTCGCTCGTGGGGCGCCGGTGGGCCGACCTTGTGCAAGGGTCGGCGGCGGAACTACTTCGAGAGTTGACGTCCGATTCCGCGCGCCGAGGCGCATGGCAGCAAACCTTCGTGCTGACTACAGCGCCGGCGGGGCCGCGGATCGTGGATGTGGTGGCCACGATAGTGACCGTGGAGCACCAAAAGGCATTCCTGCTGTACCTGCGCGACGTGACCGAACGCGAACAAGCCGAGCAAGAGCGACGCCGCGCAGAAGGGCGATACCGGCTGCTGGTCGAGTCACTTCCAGGTATCACGTACATCTATGATTTCGCTGTCCATCGGACCACGTACATCAGTCCGCAGTTGCGCACGATCTTGGGCTACGACCCCACCACCTGGATGGCCGACCCGAATTTCTGGGTGGAGTGCATTCACCCCGACGATCGCGAACGGGTTCGGCACGAAGTGATTGACGTGCATGATGTCTCCCACGAGCCCTTCGCGCTGGAATATCGAGTCCTCGGCGCCGATGGGCGGCAGGTGTGGCTGTACAACGTGGGTGCATACCTCGAAGTCGCGCCGGGGCAGTGGATTTTGCAAGGGTTCATGTTGGACATCACGGACCGGCGCCAGGCGGAAGAGGAAGCGCGGCGCGGGTGGGCTCGACTGGCCGAGATGCAGAAGATGGAGGTGGTGGGCCGGCTGGCCGCGGGCGTAGCGCACGATTTCAATAATGCGCTCACCACGATCCTCGGATATGGGCAACTGTTGCAGCATGACGCGTTGATGCCGGAATCGCTCAAGGGCGACCTGGGCGAAATCCTCCAAGCGGCACGGCGTGCCGAAGCACTCGTGCGAGAACTGCAGTCCTTGAGCCGTTCCGCGCCGATTCAACGTATGGCAGTGGACGTCAATGAAGTGGTGCGCGGGGTCGACAAAGTCGCTCGTCGCACCCTGGGCAAGGCGGTCGAACTGGCCGTCGTGTTGGAACCGCAGTCCTGTATCGCCGAGGTGGACCCTGGACGGCTGAGCCAGGCATTGATGAATCTAGTGGTCCGTGCCCGCGACGTGGTGTCCTCGCAAGGGTTGGTCCGCATCTCGACGTCCTTGGCGGAGGCCGGCCCATCCGATCGGGAACTCTGGCCGGACCTTCCAGGCGAGCACGTGGTTCAGATCACAGTGGAAGACACCGGACCCGCGCTGAGCGACGAGCAGTTGGCGAACATTTTCGAGCCGTTTTACCGGTTGCCGGGGGACACGGAAACGGGGCTATCGCTCGCCGTCGTCCGCTCGCTCATCGAAGCGATGGGGGGGCGCGTGGTGGCGCGGCGGCGCGAGGAAGGGGGCACCGCCTTCACGATTACGTTCCCGCACCGGCCCGACCTGGCCGTGGCGCGCGCCGAACCCGCGGTGTCCGTGCAAGGCGGGACCGAGCGCATTTTGGTCGTGGACGACGAAGCCGGGGTGCGGTCCTTGGCCGCGCGGATTTTGCGCGCCGCGGGCTATGACGTCACCGAGGCCGCCAATGGCATCGAAGCGCTTCACCGGTTCGAAGAAGCGCCCGAGCGATGGGACTTGGTGTTGACGGACATCATCATGCCAGGGCTGTCCGGACCGGAACTGCTGGAGCAAATTCGGCGCCGCCGACCAGAAGTGCGGGCCCTGTGCATGACCGGCTATGCCCACGAACCATTCCTGAACACGCAGGATCAGGTCCGCATTCCCGTCATCGCCAAGCCGTTCACTCGAACCACCTTGCTCTTCGCGGTGCGTCAAGTGCTCGATGGCGTGTGGACGGCCCGCTCGGGGTGAATCCACGGCCAGCGTTGCCGGACCACCTCGTAGAGCAAGATCGTGGCCGCGGCCGCCACGTTCAGAGAGTCGCAGCGGCCCAGCATGGGAATCACCACGCGCTCGTCCGCCTGCTCCATCCACAACGGCGACAGCCCGTACTGTTCCGAGCCAACGACAATCGCGGTCGCGCGAGTGAAGTCGCAGTCGAAGTGCACCCGCGTGGCCGAGGGGGTCGCAGCGACGATTCGGATCCCCTTCGCGCGCAACCAGTCCATAACCTCTTCGCTACTCGCTTCCACGACGGGCACGGTGAACAAGGCGCCCACGCTGGCCCGAACCGCGTTCGGATTGTAGACGTCCGTGCATCGGTCACAGACGATGGCGGCGTGCACACCGGCGCCATCGGCCGTCCGAAGCATGGTCCCGAGATTCCCTGGCTTTTCGATCCGCTCCATGACCAAGACCAACGGACGTTCTGGTAAGCGAAGTTCCGCGAGTGTGCGGCGTTGAATCGGCGCAATCGCCAACAAGCCGTCAGGCCGATCGCGGTACGATAGTTTTCGAAATACCGCTTCCGAGCAGTCCAAGAGGTCAGCGCCCGCGGCCGCGGCGCGGCGGAGTAGTTCATCCTCGTTCGTGCCCAGAAATAGCGCACGGCAAAAAAAGAGGGCGCGGGGACGAACACCGGCATCCAGCGCTCGCAAGTTTTCCCGATAACCTTCGATCAGCATACACCCGGTCGAGTCGCGGTCCCGGCGATCCCGCAAGCGCAAGGCAAACTTCACGCGTTCGTTCTGGACACTTCGGATAGGAATCGGCATGGACCCAGTATAGCCAGTCGAGCGCATGACTGCAGAACGCTAGGGCGGACCGCTGCGTCCTACACCGAGCTGAGGAACCGGCTGGCGAATCTTTCGCACCCCCATGAAGTTTCCACATTCTAAGCCCCTTGCGAGACGAGCGAAGCTCCGGAGCGGAGAGACTTCGACGACAGCCCGCACAGCTTCACAAAGGCGTACACCCGAACCCATGGTGGATGGCTCGCAGCGACCACGGGCCATGC
Source organism: uncultured bacterium (assembly GCA_900661335.1). GTDB lineage: Bacteria > Verrucomicrobiota > Kiritimatiellia > PWTM01 > PWTM01 > CAACVY01. The sequence continues at coordinate 7,451 of CAACVY010000050.1, forward strand.
ACGGGGACCCGAATACCACGTGTCTCTGGGCGCGGCCGCGCCGTTCGGGCAGAGAAGGCTGAACCTTCCCCCCCAGGCCAATCGGCCGAGCGTGACGCGTCACTCGCCAAAACTGCTCCACCAACTCCCGCAAGCCAGGCCCCTGGCCTTTTCGATCCGCGCCGATACATTTGGGGCGCCCAGAATTCGGTCGGCATTTTTGCCTGCGCGCCTCGGTGCACCGAATAGCGCGCGCAGCAGCCAAAAAAAAACGGGCGCCTTCGCTTGGGGTGGGGAGCGAAGGCGCCCATCGGAGTTGGGGGTCTCAACGCGCGGCAAAAATCATACGGAGGAACGCTTGGACCGAAGGAGTGGAGGCCAAGCCTGCGAACACAATCCAAAACGACGCAAACCCCACGTACACCAGCCAGTGGTGCCGTGTCGCCGTTGCCACCGGCACGCTTCCCCTGCGCAGCTGGGTCGTACGCGCCATGACTTGCGATGGATGTGCCGCGCTCATCGCAGCCGGGGAAATTAAGCAAGCTGTGTGCCATGTGTCCCGAAACTGCCTGGGAGTTCTGAGCTCGCCGCACACGGCGAAGGAATGCTTGGCCAGTGCAACGTATTGATTATCAATACGCTACGCGAGATCCGGCCCCGGAAGCGGCCCGTGTAGGAACGACGATCGGAATTTGTCAGAGATGCAAAAACTACGCGCGGACGGAAATAAGTTTCGCGACTGGATTACTCGGAAGTGTCCCAGAAGTTAGCGGGAAAGTTCCCCCAAAGACGCACCTCGGGGTGAAGACGCAGGCCGAATTTCGCATATACGGCTTCGGCCATGCGGTTCGCTAAGCGGCGGACGTCTTCCGCTGTGGCGACCCCGGGTTCGGCCACGATAATGTTCGCGTGTTTTTCGAACACCCTCGCGCCTCCCTCTCGGAACGACTTCGCACCGGCTTGCTCCAAGAACCAGCCCGCGGCTTGCCGCACGCCGGCCGCCGAAGTCGGAGCCAGATTGCGAAAAAAACTTCCCGCCGTCGGGCACACCCGCCAGTCCGGATGCTTTGTCCGCCGCAAACTTAAAATCCGTTCGCGCTCAGATCCCAATTGTTCCGGAGGCCCGGGCTGCAATTGAAACACCGCCTGTGATACAACCCAGGCCCCATCCTGAAGCGACGAGCGCCGATAGCCCATGCCAAGGTCCCGAGAACTGACGTGAACTACGCGCCCCTCTCGGTTCACGAGATCGACCTGGACCAATACGCCCGCCATATCCTCCCCAAACGCGCCCGCGTTGCCTGCAATGGCACCACCCACCGTGCCAGGAATTCCATTCGCGAATCGAAGCCCGTCCAAACCTTCGCGAGCACAAAACGCCGCCAGGTCGTCGAGCAACGTGCTGCCGCCCACACTGACCCAAAGACCCTCCCGCCGGATATCTGGGTGACGTGCAACGAACCGGAGAATCACTTGATCCAGTCCAGCATCGGACACGAGCAAGTTCGAACCGCTGCCCATCACGCGCCACGTGCACCCCGAGGTCGCTAGGACCGCGACGACCTCGGCCACACGGTCAGCCTCCGAGCAGTCCACTCGCCACGCACACGGACCCCCGAGACGAAAGGTCGTCACCTGGGCCATCGGAGCGTTCGGCACCACGCGACAACCCGGGATGGCCGCCACTGCGTGAACCCACGCTGGGCTGTCTGGGATCCCGTTGGATCGGACGCTACTGGAGCAGCTACGGTCCGTCATCTTCCATCCATGTTCACGGCCGGCGCCGGCGGCGTCGTGGCGGCAACACGTCGGGAGTTTTTTCCTCCATTCGCGCCAACAGCCACAGATAGTCCGAGAGCCGATTCAGCCAGACCAGAATGTGTGGATTGGTGACCTGGGCGTGGTCGAAGAGTTTCGCCACCAGTCGCTCGAGCCGGCGTGCCACCGCCCGAGCGTGATCGAGGTGCGCCGCCACGGTATGAACGCCTGGCAACACAAAGCCCCCCGTAGGGTCCAGCCGTCGCTCCAAGCGGCGTCGCCGCGCATCCAATCGCTGAACCTCCCGCGCCGACAGCCGAACAGGCAACGCATCCGACCACCGAGGACTGGCGGCGATCTCTGAGCCGATCACGAACAACGTCGTTTGAAGATTCCGGATCGCGCGCCGCGTGGTCGGCGTGGCGCTCCACGCGCGCGCAATGCCCAGCACACTGACCAGTTCGTCGACCGTACCCAGACATTCCACACGGTCGTCGTACTTGGGTACCTCTTCGCCGGACCACAAACGGGTACGTCCCCCGTCGCCTTGGCGAGTGGTAATACTGAAGGCACGGCGCAAAGTGCCCCGTGGACTTGGATCTTTGGAGCGCACGCGTTCAACTCATAGCCGGTTGGGAACCCGTGGTCCAGCCCAACCGCCTCGACACCTCATGCCGACCTTGAAGACGCTCCGCATCCCCGCGCGCCGCGAACCGATTTCGTACCCGCATGGGTTGCGATGAAGGGTCCAAACGCGTAGGTTTTCCAGGGATGAACGCAGCCGCTCAAGCGATGTACGAGCAGCTTCGGACGAAGCTGGGGCGGGTGCTGCCGGACTTCGAACTGCGGCGGAAGGCGGAGCTCGCCGTGGAAATCGAAGAATGGAAGCGCCGGCGAAATGCGGTCATTCTGGCCCATAACTACATGGAACCGGCGTTGTTTTACTCGGTGTCCGATTTTCGCGGCGACTCGCTGGATTTGAGTCGAAAAGCCGCCACGACCGATCGCGATGTGATCGTGTTCTGTGGCGTGCGCTTCATGGCAGAAACCGCCAAAATCCTCAACCCCAGTAAAACGGTGCTGATTCCCTCGCCCCGCGCGGGATGCTCGCTCGCCGAGAGCATCACGGCGGAAGACATTCGCCAGTTGCGAACGCGCTTTCCGGGCATTCCCGTCGTCAGTTACATCAACACGTACGCCGAGGTCAAGGCTGAATCCGACCTCTGTTGCACGTCCAGTAACGCCGCTGCCGTGGTGGAGTCCCTGCATGCGCCCACCGTGATCTTCGTGCCGGACCGCTACCTGGCCATGAACGTGGCCCGCGAAACCGGGCGGCACATCATCTTCCCCAGCCGCACGCCGGTACAGGATCCGGAGAACCTCTTGGACGTGCAAATGATCGGGTGGGACGGCCGGTGTGAAGTGCATGAGCGGTTCACCGTCGAGGACATCCAGAACGCGCGGCGGCAGTTCCCCGACGTCGTCGTATTGGCACATCCAGAGTGCAAACCAGAGGTCGTGGCCGCCGCGGATTTCTCCGGCAGTACCAACGCGATGATCCGCTACGTGGCCGAGCACCCGGCCCCGCGCTACCTGCTCCTCACGGAGTGTGCGATGGGCGACAACGTCGCCGCAGCCCATCCCGATCGCGAACTGGTGCGCCTCTGCAGCATCCGCTGCCCTCACATGAACGAGATCACGATGGAGGACACGCTCGAGGCGCTGCGTCAGATGCGGTACGAAGTGGATGTGCCCGAGCCGATCCGCTCCCGCGCCCGACGTGCGGTGGAGCGTATGCTGACCATCGGATGAACCCCACCCAGGAGGGAGGAACGGCGCCGACATGCCTCGGCGCGTGGATTCGGCTCGGCCTGTTCGTCGCCCCTCTCCTCGTACACGCCGATGCACTTGACCAGTGGCATTCGACCGTGTCCTGTCATGTGGGCGATCTCGTGGAGTGGATGGATCGGTTCTTCGGGGATGAGCAAGTGGAAGAAGAGACGCGGCCCACCCATGTGCGAGTCGGCCTCGGCGTCCAATGGGATCGCACCGCCGGCCCATCGCTGGTCCATCGAGCCAAGGTACGTTTGGCACTGCCTCGGCTGGAGAACCGACTCCAACTCTTGGCTGAAGGCCTCATGCGCGTAGACGATCCCGAGGACCCGGACCATCTGCGTGAGGCAGTCCGAGACACGCAGCCCGACCTGGGTCTGAGGTTTTGGCTGCGCGACGACGCGATGCTACGACTCTCCGCGGATGCCGGCCTCCAACTGGGCTCCGGGCCCCAGGTGTTCGGCCGATTGCGGTCCAGGCAATCCCGCCAAGCGGGACCATGGGAGTTCGGCCTGATCGAAACTCTTCAGTGGTACTCACGGGATGGACTGGGAGCGGCCTTAGAACTTCGCACCACACGGCGTCTGGGTCCATGCACCATGGTTCGCTCCAGCAGCCGCTTGGCATGGTACCGCGAGCGCGATGGGGTCACACCCTCGCAGACGTTCTCCTGGAGCCGTATGCAGTCCGACACCACCGGTCACCGCGTCTTCGCGTTCGCGGAGTGGCCCGAGGTGCCGGTCGGCGGCCTGAGCCTGTACGAAGTGGGGTACGTGTACCGACGCAAGTTTCTTCGTCCCTGGCTGTTCTGGGAAATTACGTCCGCAGTAGATTTCGCCGAAGTCCGCGATTTTGAACCCAACCCCAAAGTGTCCCTCTTGCTGGAGGTTTTCTTCACGGCGCCGGTCCATCGACCATGAAACTCGAACGCACTGTTCGGACCCCGCAATCGTCTGGACTCAACCTACAGACCGGGTTCTGGTTGCTCAGTCGAGATGCACGGCCAGAGGGTGCGATTGTTTCACCGCGGAGATGCCTTTGCGACGTTGGAGCAGGCAACTGCAATATGGCGTGGGCCACGTCCCTGGCTCCAAGAACGCACTGAAATCCAAGCCGCTTGCCTAGAGGTGAGCGGGGCGGGTACCCTCAAGCAGCGAAGATGAATCCGATGTCATTGGCCTTCGAAAAAAGTGTTCCGGGTCGTCGCGCGGTCCGGTACCCGCCGCCGGTGGGTCCGGCGGAATTGGATCAGCATCCCGAGTTGTTGCGTGCACGTCCGGCCGCACTGCCGGAACTTTCGGAGCTCGATGTGGTTCGACACTTTACGGGGCTGTCGCGGCTGAATTTTTCCGTGGACACCCACTTCTACCCTCTGGGGTCCTGCACAATGAAGTACAACCCTCGGGCCTGCGAGGCCGCGGCCGCCCTGCCCGGATTTCGAGATCTCCACCCCTTACTTCCACAACTCCGTCATGGCGGCCAACTCACGCAGGGCGCGTTGCAACTTCTCTACGAGCTGGAACGCATGCTCTCCGAGATTTGTGGCATGGCCGAGTTTACCCTGCAGCCGTTGGCCGGCGCCCACGGCGAGCTCACGGGTGTCATGCTCATGGCCGCCTACCACCGCGACCGCGGCCACCGAAAAACGCACATCCTGGTGCCAGACTCTGCGCACGGTACCAACCCTGCCAGCGCCCGACTGGGAGGCTTCGAGGTGATCTCCATCCGCTCCGGGCCTGACGGGCGGATGGATGCCGATCGCCTCATCCAGGCCATCCGCGAGGACACCGCGGGAATCATGCTGACCTGTCCCGACACCGTCGGCGCGTTCCTGCCTCGGATCCGCGACATCGCGGACGCCATCCATGCCGTCGACGGCCTGCTCTACTACGACGGCGCCAACCTCAACGCGCTGTTGGGCCGTGTGAAGCCTGGCGCGTTGGGCTTTGATATCTGCCACGTCAATCTCCACAAGACCTTCTCCACCCCTCATGGGGGCGGAGGGCCGGGCGCCGGACCCGTGGGCGTGGTAGAACGGCTGCGTCCCTACTTGCCCATTTCCCGCGTGCGCATGCGCAACGACGGGACCTACTACCTAGACTACGACGCGCCGAAAAGCATCGGCTACATTGCCCCGTTCTACGGCAATTTTGGGGTCCTCGTGCGAGCGTACGCGTATCTTCGACTCCTCGGACGCGAGGGATTGCGCGTGACCAGCAACTTGGCGGTACTCAACGCCAACTACGTCCAGGAACGTTTGCGGCCCTACCTCGACGCGGTCAACCCGGGCCGGTGCATGCACGAATGCGTGTTCAGCGGCCGCCGCCTGACCGCCTTGGGCGTGCACACCTTGGACTTGGCCAAAGCGCTGATCGATCGGGGATTTCACCCGCCGACGATCTACTTTCCGCTGCACATCCCCGAGGCGATCATGATCGAGCCGACGGAAACGGAGTCCCGCGAAACCCTGGACCGGTTCTGCGACGCAGTCATCGAGTGCATCGAACTCGCGCGCACCGATCCAGACACCCTGCGCGCCGCTCCAGTCACCACGCCGGTGGGGCGGCTTGATGAGGTCCAGGCTGCTCGCCGGATGGAATTGGTCTACACCGAGTCCCCTCCGGAGTCGTAACGCATTTGGCCGCCACAGCAGCAGTTCTCGACCAGTTCCAGCGCGGGGGCTCATCGCTCACAGGGCCCACGAGGGAGTCGGTCTCGATCGTTGCCCACATCGCTTCGACTCTTGACACTTTGGCTGAACTGCACAGTGCAAGAACCGTCGGCGTATTGCACACTGTGCGAACCTCCTGGCAAGACGCATCCTCAGCGGAGCGATGGTGCACATCCGTCGGCTTCAAAGCTCTTCCTTCGCCGGTCGTGCCCATCGTGTGCGCGTGTCGCAACCGCGGATGCAGTGTGGGATTGCGTGGGGCTGTGGGGTCGAACGCCGACCCATCCGACGTACGGCTCTACCCCGGCACCAGGGTCCTGCGCGTGGGGTGGAAGCCGGGAAATTTAGATCCCGGCCCAATCGCTCCGCGGGGTTTAGTTTTGCGTTCAGAAACAGTTCGTATACGATGGAATTTTTGTGAGCGCGCTTGCAGCAGTTCAGGCCTCCAAGCGACAGACCATCGAGCTGGAGCGGTACGAGGCGAAGTATCTGGTGCACCCGTCGCTGATGCCGGCGATCCGGGAGTTCATTGCGCCGTTCTGCGAGCCGGACGAGCACGCCCCCGGTACGCTGCCGGAATACACGATCACCACCTTGCAGTTGGATACTCCGGACCTTGCCTTGTACTACGCCAAAGAATACGAGGCGCTGGCGCGCTTCAAGCTGCGCATCCGCACGTACGGGCTGGACCGCCGGTGCCCTGTGTTCGTGGAGATCAAGCGCAAGATCAAAGGAGTGATCGTCAAAAGCCGTGCCACGATCCCGGTGGAGTATTGGGGCCCGGATTTGATCACTCATCCCGGCCGTTGGGTCCCATTCCGCAGCGAGCGAGAAACGATGAACTACCTCAACTTCGTTCGGCTGGTTCGGGAACTTGACGCGCGGCCGGTCGTTCTGATCCGCTACGACCGCGAAGCGTATTTGGGTCGAAACGACCGCTACGCTCGGCTGACCTTCGACCGACGCTTACGGTACTGCCCCATCCGCGGCTGGAACTTATGGACCGATGAACGGTACTTCTACAAGCTGGATTCCTCGATGGTCTTTGGTCGGCCCTACTCGCCCGTCATCTTGGAGCTAAAGACGTTCAGCGACGCCCCCAAATGGATGGTCGGGCTGACGGAACGGTTCGACTTGCAACGCATCGGGTTTTCAAAATACTTCGCTGCCATGCGCATGGAATCGCTGTACCGAGGCGCGATGTACTCTGAGGCATCCGAAAACTGCACGTGGTGGTGATAGCTCGTAGGAGCAGCCATGAGTGAAATGATGGAAGTGTTCGGCCCGGCCCGGGTGCTGAGCGTCGAGGCCATGCTGATGGCCCTCTTGATGAGCTATGTGCTCTCCATGTGCATCGCGTTCGTGTACCGGCGGACGTACCAGACCCTGGCCTACTCCCGTGCGTTCGTGCACACGCTGGTGTTAGCCGCCATCGTGGCCGCGATCATGATTATGGCCATCGGCAACAACCTGGCGCGCGGACTGGGGATTCTCGGCACCCTGGCCATTATTCGGTTTCGTACACCGATCCGCGACCCGCGCGACATCATTTTCCTCTTCGCCTCGCTGGCCATCGGCATCGCCTGCGGTGCGGCCGTGTTCGCCGTGGCGGTCGTGGGGACGATCTTCTTCTGCGCGGCGGCGCTCTACCTCCACTGGTCTCCGTTCGCTTCCCGTCGCGAATACGAAGGGTTGTTGCGGTTCATTTTGCCGCCGGGCTCCGAGTCCCACGAGGCCGTGGGCGCTACGCTGAGCCGCTTCTGCGATAGCAGCGTGCTCGTCGCCATGCGCGAGGTCGCTCAAGGCGAAGCCATCGAATACTCCTACCAAATCCGGCTGATGGACCCCACCTACCACGCAGACCTGCTGGAGGAACTGCAGAAACTGCCGGACATCAGCGAAGTGAACCTCCTCATGCAACGCTCGACCGTGGAGATCTGATGTGAGCGCTGCTCGTCGCCTGCCGCGTCATCCCAGAGTCTGGTGGAGCCGGATCAAATACCGCTGGCCATTCCTGGTCTGGATCGCCGCCATTTGGGGAACGTGGCATCTCTACCAGTTGGGCATCCGTACGGTGCGCATCCCTGGAACCCTCGAGGCGCTGCGCGAAGAGGCCGCCCCCGTCGAAGACGCTCGGCTCGCCTCCATCCACGTGAACGTCGGCGATGTCGTCGTGCCTGGGCAGATCCTGGCCCGGTTCGATACGTCGGTCGTCGACGCCCAACTTTCCGTGGAACGCTTGCAGGCCGAACGGCAGTTCATGACCTTGCTCAACAACATTGCCACCCGGCGGCGCGACCTCGAGTTCCGCCGTGCTGCCGACACTCAACGCGTGGAAGCCCTGGAAGCCGAGCTCCGGCGCCTCGAAGCGGTGGTGGCCACGGGCGTCGAGGACGCCGCGCGCATCGGGCTGGTTCGCGCAGAAATCGAGGCGCTCCGCCGCACGTTGGCCTTGTACCCGCCGGCGATCGCGGAGTTGGAACGCGAAGAAGCCGAGGTGCGTGAACGTTGGCGCATCTTATCGGGTTGGCTGGACGATCCTGCCACCACCAGGCACCAGCTCACTCCCCCCACCGGGCTCGAAAACGTCGCCTACGCCGTGTCCCTTCTCCGAGCGCGACGCGAAAACTTTATCCTGCGCGCACGCCACACCGGAACCGTCACCCGCATCTGGTTCCAGGTCGGTGACGTTGTGCGAGCAGGCACGCCGACGGTCACCATCCTCATTCACGCGCCGCCGCGAGTGATCGGATTCATGAGCGAGTTTATTGGACACTCCGTCACCGTGGGCCAAGAGGCATTCGTGGAACGGGCAGTGCAGACGGGATTTGGTCGCCTCGCCCGAGCTCGGATCGAATCCATCAGCCCCGACATCACTTGGCTGCCGACCCGCGTCAGTCCACTGCGCAACCAGCCAGTACGAGGTCGCCGGGTGGTCGTGACCCTCCTGGAACCCACAGATGCCTATCCGGGCGAAGCGGTCAACATTTACGTTGGCCGGCCGTGGTGGAACGATCTCGTGGAGCAGTTGCCCGAGTCTTGGAAAGACCGCTTGCGACGGCGAGACCAAACCGATCCCCTTCCGAGCACGAACGATTGGGTCGAAAGCGAGCCGATTCCAGAGCCGCCATCCGTCACCAACCCCGCCGCCAGTTCGACGCTCTCCCGATGATCGCTGCGGCTCTTCGCCGCCGCTCTCGCTCGGACATCGCCCAGCATGTTGCCAGCTTCGTCTGAAGGACTCGAACCCTGCCGTGAAACATGGGACCACGCCCTCGAGGCCGTCCAAGGATTGGACGGCTTTGCCCAATCACGGAACACGGCTCCCCCCGTCTCCCAATGAGTCGCCCCCCGCAGTCGCCAGAACCGGCGCCGCCCTACGTGAACCAGGTCCTGCGGCGGAGTCTAGTGGGGCCGCACGCAGGTCGATATCGCACCGCCCATAGATCTGCGACGAGCGCCATGCGAGGTACCCGCGTGGCATCACGGGTACGCGGGGTCACCACTCCTCACGCGAAAAGCTTTTGACTCTCAGGATTTTCATGAGGCAGTGCTCCGCGGAAAAACACAGTTTCAGTGGAGGCCGAACGGCTTCAACGCGCCGCATTGGGCGCCGGACGAATTTCGTGTCTTCTACACTGTTTGCGCACGGGTGTGCGGCGTACGGTGGACTTCGCTTCGATCCGGATCCCACAATGATTAGAACGATTCCTGAAAGCGCGTACGGGACACCCAGTTCGACGTGGCGCGCAGCTGGGGCTGCGCGCTGTCCGACTCGCACATCACGACCAGCGCCGCGGCGCTCGGGTAGTTCCGCTCGATCCACGGGACGCCTTCTTCTGGACCGAGCGCGAATACGGCCGTGGCCAAGGCGTCTGCCCACGCCGCATTCGAGGCGACCACCGTGACGCTCATTCGCTCCCGCGCCACGGGCTCGCCGGTGCGGCCATCGAGAATATGCGTGCGCACGCGGTGGGTGGTAGGGTCCTGGACTCGGTGGCGGTAGCCGCCCGAGGTGGCCACACCGCCGTGGGTCAAACTCAGCGTGCCCACCAACTGTTCACCCGGCAAGCGGTCCAGCACAGGAACGTCAATGCCAATTCGCCAAGGCTGTCCCCGCGGACTGAGCCCCGACACGACCAGTTCGCCCCCGACTTCCACAAGAAAGCGCTCGGCGCCGAACGACCGCAGAACCGCGGCAATGCGGTCCGCCGTGTAGCCCTGGGCCACCGCGTTGAGGTCGAGTTCGAGTCCGTCGCATTCTTTCACCAACTGGCCGGGCGGCCCGATAGTGAGAAACTTCCAGCCCACGCGGGTTCGCGCCTGGGCGATCTCGTTGGAATCGGTCGCCACCTTCTCATTCGGGCCGAATCCCCAAGCACGGATGAGCGGAGCCAACGTGGGATCGAACGCGCCGCCGCTGGCTTCGGCCACTTCTCGGGCCACCCGCGCGCACTCGTAAAGGTCCGACGACACCGCGATCGCTCGATGTGCGGGCTCGCGATTGAACCGCACCAGCTCGCTTTCCGGGTTCCACAAGGACAGCGCGCGGTCAATCTCGGCCAGGGTGGAGGTGACCGCGGTAACGAGCCGGTCTCGATCCATGTTCCAGCCGGAGGGGGCGACGACCTGGATGCGGTACCAGGTCCCTTGCGTTTCGCCTGACCACGACAGAACCGTGCTCGAGGGCGTCCCGCGGTGCATGCTCCACCAGGTCCACAGCGCTAGCGTGCCTGCCACCAGCACCACCCGCCACCACACCAACGGTCGTGGCTGTACGAGCACCGGACGCGGGGAGGTCATCCGAATTCGTCGTAGGCGATCATGTCTTTTTCCACGCCGAGGTCGTAGAGCATACGGTTGACGGCCGCGATCATGAGCGGCGGGCCGCACAGATAGTACTCCACCTCGGTGGGGTCCGGGTGGTCCTTGAGGTACATGTCGTAGACCACCTGGTGGATGAAGCCGACTGGGCCGTCCCAGCGATCCTCCGGCAGCGGCTCGCTGAGTGCCACCGTGTAACGGAAGTTGGGGAACTCCGCGGCGAGCCGGCGAAACTCTTCGTCGTAGAACATTTCGCGCCGCGAGCGGGCCCCATACCAAAAGCTGATGCGCCGCTGGCTACGCTTGTTGAGCAAAAGGTCGAAGATATGGCTGCGCATGGGGGCCATCCCCGCGCCGCCGCCGATGTACACCATCTCGCGATCGGTGTCTTTGGCGAAAAACTCGCCGTACGGCCCGCTCATGGTGACCACGTCGCCCGGCTTGAGGCGGAAAATCCACGACGAGGCTCGTCCCGGCGGCGCCTCCGGCATGTTCGGGGGCGGCGTGGCGATGCGCACGTTCAGCATGATGAACGTATTCTCGCCCGGGTGGTTGGCCATGGAGTAGGCGCGAAAGATCGGCTCGGGATTGCGGGCGCGAAGATCCCACAGCTTGTAGCGGTCCCAC